>JBDTML010000270.1:0-7966 GCA_039934255.1 Acidobacteriota bacterium
GACGTTCCTTCACGTCCATCGAGGCGATCAGAAGGTTGCGCCCCGGGATCACGAATCGGCCGGTGCGGCGCAGGCTCTTCAGGGACGCGAGGGCGACTGCGCCCCCGCGCGCCTCGACGTTCTTCGCGACGATCTCCTCGGCCGTGATCGCCAGAGCGGGCGAGGCCGCGAGGAGGAGGAGGAGGACGGCGGGCGGGCCCAGGACGACGATTTTGCGCATGGGACGGATCTTATGCGGACCGGTGTGCGCCCGCCTTGCAGACGCGCGATGCCCCTGCTCGCGCAGGCCGGCTGCCCTCAGCTTTTCGGCGGGATCGTGAACTCGATTGTTCCCTCAACCGGAAGAATCCTTACGACCGAAAGCTCCCGTCGGCCAAAAGGCCAGATCGTGAGCTCACCCGAGGTTGGTAAGCCAGCAATTCTGAGCGTTCCGTCTCGCTTGGAACCCGTGTCCCAACCTGCACGGAGCTCGCGCCCGAGATGCATCGGCACCGCGATTCCGTCAAGGGCAACTTCCGCGTGTTGCAAGACGAGCGGACTGCCATCCGGCCGACGGAACATCACGAGAAACGTCGAGCCAGAAGCTGGAAGAGTCAGGTCTTCGCGACCGCTACCCATGTATCGAACTGCGGCAATTTGCCCCTCGGCCGTGAAGACCACGAGAGGTTGTCCATCCGTCAGCGGCTCGTCGGTGACGAAAGCCCCGTCGGGGCCCGTTGTGACCGACACGGTTCCGCCTCCGTAGGCTACTTCGGCGCCCACCGCCGGCGCGCCGGATGCTTGAAGGATTCGAAGTCGCTGGCCGGCCCTCTTGTGCAAGCGAACATCGATCGTGCGGCCCGGGGTCTTATCGTCGACGCGTTCCTCGATCTTCGGACTCTCGCGGTAGCCCTCCGCCGAAACGGTTACAGAGAGCATTCCCGGCCCGACAGGTGGCACCGAAGCCCACCCATTCTCATCCGCTAGCACGTCCTCGGCCCAGTCAAGCATGCGGCCCGACCCTACCTCGGACAGCCAAAGCGAAACGGAGGCCCCGGCGATGGGTTTGCCGCCCCTCGCGTCAGTCACATGAACGTTGAAGGCGTTGGCGGGGACTTGAAAATCCCTGTGGACGGACTCCACGTCACCCCGCACGATCAGTTCGATCCGATAGCTCGGAAACGCCTCGCTCTGAATATCCACCATGTAGGACCCCGGTTCCGACACCTGAGCCCGATAGGTCCCGTCAGAATCAGTCTCCACGGCAGCGATCACGCCCGATACGCGCTGCCTGAACTCCAAACGCCCGCGAACGCCTTCGGTCCCGCGGCGAACGCTGCCTTCCACCGCGATGGGCCGTTCTTCGATGGTTCTGGAGGCCGATTTCGCATCTCGAAGATCCACGGGGAGAATCCCGCCGAACGTGCCGCTCTTCCAGCGCAGAACGTAAGCGCTGGGTTGCAGGTGAGGGAATCGGATTTCCGCGCCCGCCGTCCCACGCTGCAACCCCTTAGTCTCACAGAGGGCCAGATTCGGTGGTCCCACGCGATCGGCTCCACGCGCGCAGTCGAGCAGCTCCATCTCGACGTCCACCGGCGGCGGCCGGGAGGACCGAAACGTGATCGACAGCGTCGGCGTGGGAACGAGAACGATCTCTTGCCTGGTCCCGACGCCTCGTTCGGGGATCCCGACGTGAACCTTCGCCGTGGGTGTCCAGGAGTGTGAATCCGTCGTGATCTCGCCGTCACCCGCTGGAACATCGAACCAGAAGGTCAGAAACTTGACGCCATCGGAGAGAACGCCCACATCGGGCGCGGCGTTCCTGGATGCTACGGAAAGGCGGCATGCGAGGTGCTCAGGCGGACCTTCGGCCCCTGTTCCTTCGAAGACGAACTCCGCAAACACCTGCCCGCGCCCCCTCCCAATCACGGGAGGTGGCGGCAGCGGAATAGCAGCGTCCGGCTTGAGGCTCATCCGGAGAAGGCCCAGATGCCGGAGGTTCGGATCCCTCAACCCCACGATCAAGGTACCGGCTGGAACCGTCATGGATCGACTCTCGGCCGTCACGCGCTGCTGGAACACCAGCCCCGTTTCTACGCTTACGACGTCCAGGACCGACTCGACTGCCAGGGTGCCCTCGGCAATCTCCAGGCGACCTGCGCGAGTAACGGGCACCTTGATCGTCCGCAAGCCAGCCTGGCGGCCCTTCTCCACGAGAAGAGCCGGTCGATCGGCCTCGACGAGCTTCTCAGCCTTTACTCTCAAGACATACGTCCCCTCCCGAATCTCGCAGGGGAGGCCTGGAACGCAGTTCGTGAGGCGCCCGGGGTTACCCACGAAGCTCAAGGGAGTCACGCTCACGGTCGCGGCGAACTCCTTCGAGACATCCCTGCCGTCCAGGACGAGTCGCGTCTCGATGAGATCCGAGCGCGCGGGACCGGCTGATAGCACAGCGGCCAGGCCAAGAACCATCGGGAGCGAGAGGCTCATTTGTCGAGACTGCATGTTGCGCCCTCCGGGCCCGGAGGTTCAGCCTACCTGACCTCCACCTTCCGCACCTCGTTCAATGTAGGCCGTCGCGTTGACTTCTCCCAGTTTCTTCTTCGCGTTGGCGAGATCCCCACTTCGGACGCAGCCTCGGCCAAAGCACGTCGACCCCTCGCGTCAGCCAGAGGTCGCGGCCCGAGTACCCGGTAACCGAGCAAGCAGATGCATCAATCCGGGTCGATGGGCCCCCCGGCCGACGGTTCCCTCCTCTAGAATCGCGCCGCCCGCCGGCCCCGGCGGGACAGCCGGAGGACACATGCAGGACAGTTTCGCGACGAAGGCCCGCCTCAAGGTCGGGTCCTCGAACTACACGATCTACAGCCTCAAGGCTCTCGAGAAGAAGTTCCCCAGGGTCGGGAAACTCCCGTTTTCTCTCCGCATCCTCCTCGAGAACCTTCTCCGTTACGAGGACGGCCGCACCGTCACGAAGGAAGACATCGAGGCCCTCGCCACGCGCGACCTGAGGAAGCCGTCCGACCGCGAGATCGCATTTCGCCCTGCGCGTGTCCTCCTGCAGGACTTCACCGGCGTCCCGGCGGTCGTCGACCTCGCGACGATGCGCGAGGCCCTCGCCGCGATGGGCGGCGATCCCGACAAGATCAACCCGCTCGCGCCCGCCGACCTCGTGATCGACCACTCGGTCATCGTGGACCAGTTCGCGACGTCGCAGGCGTTCGGAAGCAACGCGGCGCTCGAGTTCGACCGCAACCGCGAGCGCTACGCCTTCCTGCGCTGGGGGCAGGACGCGTTCCGCAACTTCCGAGTCGTCCCGCCCGACACGGGCATCTGCCACCAGGTGAACCTCGAGTACCTCGCGAGCGTCGTCTTCACCGGCGCGGGGAAGACCGCCTATCCCGACACGCTCGTCGGCACCGACAGCCACACGACGATGATCAACGGGCTCGGCGTCCTCGGCTGGGGCGTGGGCGGGATCGAGGCCGAGGCCGCGCTCCTCGGGCAGCCGCAGTCGATGCTGATCCCCGACGTCATCGGCATGAAGCTCGTGGGCACGCTGCCCGCGGGCGCGACGGCGACGGACCTCGTCCTCACGATCACGCAGATGCTCCGCAAGAAGGGCGTCGTCGGGAAGTTCGTGGAGTTCTACGGCCCCGGTGTCGCGGGCCTCGCCCTGACCGACCGCGCCACGATCGCGAACATGGCTCCCGAGTACGGCGCGACGATGGGCTTCTTCCCCGTCGACGCCGAGACGATCAAGTACCTGAAGTTCACGAACCGCCCCGCGAAGACCGTCGCGCTCGCGGAGGCCTACTGCAAGAAACAGGGCCTCTTCCGCACAAAGGACTCACCGGACCCGGTCTTCACGGACACACTCACGCTCAACCTCAAGGAGATCGAGCCCTCGCTCGCGGGGCCCAAGCGCCCGCAGGACCGCGTGCCACTGAAAGACAGCAAGAGAGTATTCCGGGAGAGCCTGAAGGGTTTCCTGGAAGGTGAAAGCGCCAAGATCGATCCGAAGGTGATCGTGAAGTGGCTGGGCGAGGGCGGCGACCAGGGCATGACGGCCCCGGGCACCTCGCTCGCACCCTCCGCGCCCGCGCACACGGCCGCCGAAAACCCCGCCGCGAGCGCGCAGGCGGTGACGTCGCCCTCCTCCTCCCCTTCGAAGATTCTTTCTTTCCTTTCCTCTCTCGGTTCTTTGACCAAGACGCAGAAGGTCGTCGACGGCCGCGTGTCCTACGACCTCCCGCAGGGAGCCGTCGTCATCGCGTCCATCACGTCGTGCACGAACACGTCGAACCCGTCCGTCATGCTCGGCGCGGGCCTCCTCGCGAAGAAGGCCGTCGAGCGCGGGCTCTCGGTGAAGCCGTGGGTGAAAACGTCGCTCGCGCCCGGCTCGAAGGTCGTCACGGACTACCTGAGGGACGCGGGGCTCACGCCCTACCTCGATGCGCTCGGCTTCCACCTCGTCGGCTACGGCTGCACGACGTGCATCGGCAACTCGGGCCCGCTGCCGGATGCCGTCTCCGAGGCCGTGCGCGCAGGCGACCTCGTCGTCGCAGGTGTGCTCTCCGGCAATCGCAACTTCGAAGGGCGCATCAACCCGCAGGTCAAGCTGAACTACCTCGCGTCGCCCCCGCTCGTCGTCGCGTACGCGCTGGCGGGAGAGATGGATCGGGATCTCACGACCGAGCCGCTCGGTACCGACCGCAGCGGAGCGCCCGTCTACCTGAAGGACATCTGGCCTACGTCCGAAGAGGTCCGGGAGGCCGTGGCGAGCGCCGTGAAGCCCGAGCATTTCAAAGTCGCTTACGAGGCGGTCTTCGAGGGGGACGGACGTTGGCAGGCGCTACGGGTCCCGAAAGGCAAGACGTACCGTTGGGAAGACTCCTCGACGTACGTGCGGAAGCCGCCTTTTTTCACCGACATCCCCAAGGAGCCCGCCCCCGTGAAGGAGATCGTCGGCGCACGGTGTCTGGTCATGCTCGGCGACTCCGTAACGACCGACCACATCTCACCGGCCGGCAACATCGCGAAAAACTCGCCCGCCGCCAAATACCTCGGTGCGCGCGGAGTTTCGCCCGCGGACTTCAATTCCTACGGCGCCCGCCGCGGCAACCACGAGGTCATGATGCGCGGCACGTTCGCGAACATTCGCCTCAAGAACTTTTTGATTCCCGGCAGCGAGGGAAACCTCACGGTGCACTTCCCTTCCGGCGAGCAGATGCCGATTTTCGACGCGGCCATGAAATACCAGGCCGCAAAGACTCCGCTCGTCGTCCTCGCGGGAGCCGAGTACGGCACAGGCAGCTCGCGCGACTGGGCCGCGAAGGGCACGATGCTCCTCGGCGTCCGCGCGGTGATTGCCAGGAGCTTCGAGCGCATCCACCGCTCGAACCTCGCGGGGATGGGCGTCCTCCCGCTCCAGTACGAGGCGGGGCAGGACGCGAAGAGCCTCGGGCTGACCGGCCAGGAGACGTTCGCGATCGCGGGCATCGCGAAAGACCTCACGCCGAAGAAGAAACTCACGGTCTCGGCGACGGACACGGAGGGTAAGAAGACGACGTTCACGGCCATCTGCCGCCTCGACACGCCGAACGAGGTCGACTACTACCGCCACGGCGGCATCCTTCACTTCGTCCTGAGGCAGCTCGCGGATCGAGGAGCCAGCGCGCACAAGCCGCGTTAGACCTCGCCGAGGGTGGCGTTCCCGGACGCGACTCGTTCTCGTCTAAGATCCGCTCACCTTGAGCGCGCGCGCTGCGCAATGTCCGAACTGCGGGGCCCAGGTCCGATTCCGGACCGGGGCGTCGCTCGTCTCGATCTGCCCGCAGTGCAAGTCCGCCGTGGCGCGGAAGGGCGCCGACCTCGAGGCGATCGGAACGGTCGCCGACCTCGTGCCCACGTCGTCGCCCTTCAAGGTGGGCATGGACGCGCGCCCGCAGAAGGGGACGCGGCCGTTTCACATCGCCGGGCGCCTCCAGCTCTCGACGGGCGAGGGCACGTGGGACGAGTGGTACGTCGGATTCACGGACGGGACCTGGGGATGGCTCGCCGAGGCGCAAGGCGGTTTCTGGCTCATGACGCCGGTCCAGCCGCCGGAGGTCCCCGCGTTCGAGGCGCTCGCGCCCGGAGGGACCCTCGACCTCGGCGGCTACGGCACCTTCGCGATCACCGAAGTCCGCGAGGCCACGTACTCCTCCGCCCAGGGCGAGCTGCCCTTCGTGGCGCCGCCGGGAAGCGTCTTCCGTTACGCGGACCTCTCCGGAGCCGACGGGAGCCTCGCGACGCTCGATTACGGCGACGGGCCAGGGCTCGACGGCTTCTACGTGGGCAAGCCCGTTGCGCTCGAGAGCCTCGGCATCGCGGATCTCGTCGCGTGGTCGGATCGCACGGTTTCCGTCAGGGCCCTCGCGCTGAACTGCCCGAACTGCGGCGGCGCGCTCCAGCTGAAGGACCCGGCGAATACGGTGCGCATCGCGTGCCCGTCCTGCGGCTCGCTCCTCGGCTCGGCCGACCGCAAGGAGGCGGGCCCGCCCTCGAAGTTCACCGTCCTCGAGAAGCTCGCGGCAGTTCCGTTCAAGCCCCGCTTGCCGCTCGGGGCAGAAGGAACCTTGCGCGGTCACCGCTACGCCATCCTCGGCGTGGTCCAGAAGACGTGTTCGTCCGACGGCGAGGACTATTTCTGGACGGAGTACCTTCTCAAGGAAGAAAAGTCGGAGGCCTACCACTGGCTCGCGGAGTCGAATGGCCACTACACCCTTCTCGAGCCCGTCCCCGCGGGGGAGGTGAAGGACGGATCGAAGGTCGCGATCTTCCGCAGCAACACGTACCGCGTCTTCTCGCGCAACAAGGCGCGCGTCGCCGCGGTGCTCGGCGAGTTCTATTGGGCCGTCAGGACCGGCGAGGAGACCGAGGCCACGGACTACGTCAGTCCGCCGCGCATGCTCTCGAAGGAGAAGGCGAAGAAGGAAATCGCGTGGACCGAAGGGGCGTACGTCCCGCCCGCGGAGATCGCGGCCGCGTTCGCGCTCAAGGAGCCGCTTCCGTCGCCCGAGGGCGTCGGGGCCTGCCAGCCCTGGCCCCACGCCGAGACCGCGCGGTTGTGGTGGAAGACGGCGTGGTTCCTGATCCTCGCGTCGATCGTCGTCTACTTCCTCGCCCGCCTCGTCACGCCTCATGCCGTCGTCTACGACCAGACGTTCGACCTCGTGGACGCCGCGCGCGGCATCTACGCGGCGCGCGGAGCGAAGGTGTCGACCTCCGCCGACTGGTCGCAGACCGATGAGCCGGCGGCGAAGACCGCGGGGAATCCCATCGCGGCCCGGGAGGCCGCCGACAACGCGCTCGCGGCCGCGCGCGCGATCGTGTCGGAGCCGTTCGAGACGAAGCGGGGCGCTAATCTCGCCGTGGACCTCTGGGCGCCGACCAACAACAACTGGGTCCAGGTTTCCTTCAACCTGATTTCCGAAGCCACCGGCGAAGTCCGGTCGTTCGACATGATTTCCGACCGATACGCGGGCAACGACGGCGGCGAGAGCTGGAGCGAAGGCCGCCAGAACCGCCGCATCTACGTACCGCGCATTCCGGCCGGCAAGTGGGTTCTCAGGCTGGATCCGGAAACGGAAGCCGGCAAGGCGCCGCCTTCGTTCCGCGTGCGTCTCACGAGCGGCGTGCCCCACATGTCGCATCTCGTCTGGGTCATCCTGCTGCTCCTCGTGATTCCGACAATCCTCAGCTTCAGGAAGCTCACGTTCGAGGGGCGGCGCTGGGCCGAGAGCGATTTCACGAGCGCGGGCGGCGTGCGCGACGCCAACGAGGGGGACGACGAATGATGAAACGCTTCTTTCAGGTCTTCGGAGGCGCGCTCCTCCTGACCTACAGCATCGCGGCGTTCTCGGGGTGGGAGACGGCCGGCAACACGAAACGCAACACGCTGCCTCCGGGAGCCCGCAACGCGGGCGGCTATCGGACGTGGCAC
>JBDTML010000271.1:0-3905 GCA_039934255.1 Acidobacteriota bacterium
TCGTGTCTACGTTCGGGTGCGCGAACGGTCTCGTCCTGTCGGGTGCGCGCGTCGTCTACGCGCTCGCCGCCGACGGGCATCTCCCCGCGGCCGCCGCCCGCCTGAATGGGGCGGGCGTACCGGGGGTGGCGCTCGCGCTGCAGGCCGCCTGGGCGATCGTCCTCGTGCTCTCGGGCACGTACACCGAACTCCTGCGTTACGTCGTGGCCGTCGAATTCGTCGTGCTGTTCCTCCTCGTCCTCGCCGTTCCCGCGCTCCGCCGAAGGCTCCCGGATGGCGAGCGCCCCTATCGTGCGTGGGGCCACCCGCTGACCTCGACCATGTTCCTGGTGCTGTCGGGAACGATCGTCGTGCTCCTCGCGATCGCGAGTCCGCGCACGACGCTGCCTGGCTTCGGCCTCGTCCTCCTCGGAATTCCGGTCTTTCTCACCCGGCGTGGGAGAGGACGCGCGAGATGAAAGAGGCAGGAGAATTCGCGTGGCTCCTCACGTTCGAAGGGGAGGAGGCCGCGGCGAACGAGGCCGCGCGGGGCGCCGCGGCGGCGATCCTCGCATCGGAGTTGACGGGTGTCGTGGACGTCGTACCGGCGGCGCGATCCGTGCTCGTCACTGGCACGCCGGAACTGGATCCGGATCGGCTCCGCGGGTTCGAGACGGCGCCTCTCGGAACGGCACCGGTCCGCGCCCCCTCGTCCCGCACGCACGAAATCCGGATGCTGCCGGACGGGGCGGATCTGGACGAGATCGCCTCGCGCAGCGGGCTCTCGCCGGCCGCGTTCCTCGAGGTCTTCGTCCAGCTCCCGTTCACCGTGGGGTTCCTGGGCTTCTCGCCGGGATTCGCCTATCTCTACGGGCTGCCACGGGCGTTTCATCTCGCGCGGCGTGGCACGCCGCGCATCGCCGTGCCCGCGGGCAGCATCGCGCTCGCCGGGCCGTACGTCGGGATCTACCCGGCCTCGACGCCCGGCGGCTGGAATCTCCTCGGGACGACGCAACGCCGTCTCTTCGACCTGCGCACCGAGCCCCCCTTTCTCTTCGCGCCGGGTGACCGTGTGAGGTTCCGCCTGTGACGCCCGTGACGCCGCCGCGCGGCCTCCTCGCCTTAGAGCCCGGGCTTTCGACGACGGTGCAGGATCTCGGGCGTCACGGCTGGGCGGCCTTCGGCGTGCCCGCGTCGGGCGCGCTCGACGAGGAGGCCCTGCGCCTCGCGAACCGGCTCGTGGGGAATGACGACGCTGCGGCTGCCCTCGAGATCACGCTCGTCGGGCCGGTGCTGCGCGCGTCGGGCGCGCTCGACGTCGCGGTCGTGGGAGGTTCGTTCGGCCCGGCTCCGGGGCGCGTGCTCCGGCTCGGAGACGGCGACGTCGTGTCTTTCGCGGCCGCTCGCGGAGCGGCGCGCGCCGTCCTCGCCGCCTCGGGCGGGTTCGACGTCCCCGTCGTCCTGGGGAGCCGCTCCACGTGTGTCTCGGCCCGCTTCGGCGGATTCCAGGGCAGACGGCTTTTGCGCGGGGACTTTCTCGCCGTGGTTTCGCCACCGTCGTCGTCGTCGCCGCCTCTCTTCGACGATGCGGTCGAGCTCGTCGAACCGGGCGACGGGGACGTCGTCCTCAGGGCATTCGGGGGTCCCGACGAAGCGGAATTCGACGGCGCCCAGCGGGCGGCCTTCTGGGGCTCGCGCTACCGGATCCTGCCCGAGTCGAACCGCATGGGGCTGAGGCTCGGAGGCCCGTCCCTCGGCCTCCAGGAAACGACGTCGCGCGCGTCGGAGGGAACGACGGCGGGCACGGTTCAGGTGACGGCGGACGGACATCCGATCGTCCTTCTCGCCGAGAGGCCCACGACCGGCGGATACCCGAAGATCGCCGTCGTCGCGGCGATCGATCTCGGCCTTCTCGCCCGGACGCAGCCCGGGCGAAGTGTGCGCTTTGAGAGAATCTCCGTGACCGAAGCCCGAAGTCTCCTCGCTGCGCGCGAGGTCCGAGTCCGTTCCTTTCCGGGAGGCCGAACATGACCCAGCCTGTTCGCGAGTACCGCACCAGGGGCCGCTTCGCCGTCGATCTGAATTTCGACGGGGGCGAGGGCGTGGACGACGCGGCCCTGATGCGCTCGGTCTCGACCGTGAACATCGCGTGCGGGGGGCACGCGGGGGATGCGCGCTCGATGCGGCGGGTCGTCCGCCTTGCGCTCAAGTCCGGCGTCGCGATCTGCGCGCACCCCTCGTACGAGGACCGTGAGAATTTCGGGCGCGCGCCCGTCGCACTCGCGCCCGCCGCGATCGAGGACCTCGTGAAGGGGCAGGTCGAGAAGCTCCGGAACATCGTGCGCGACGAAGAGGGCCATCTCACCGGCGTGAAACCCCACGGGGCCCTCTACCATGCGGCGGCAGCCGACGCCGCGGTCGCGGCGGCGGTAGCGCGCGCCGTCGAGTCCGTATCGCTCGACCTCGTCGTCGTCTCGTCTCCGGGCTCGAAGCTCCTCGAGGCGGCGCGCGCGCTCGGCCTGGCGGCCGCGGCGGAGGGGTTCGTCGACCGCGGATACGAAGCGGACGGCTCACTCGTCGCGCGAGGGAACCCGGGGGCGCTCATCGAGGATCCGGAGGACGCGGCCCGCTCGGCGCTCGCGATCGTCTTCGAGCGGGGGCTCGTCGCGCGAAACGGCCGGACGATTCCCGTCGCCGCTGACACGCTCTGCGTCCACGGTGACACCCCGAACGCGGCAGCGATCGCGGCGGCCGTGCGGAAAGCTCTCGTGGAAGCGGAGGTCATCGTGCGCAGCCTCCGGGGCTGGCGGCCCGCCGCGTGACCGCATTCACACACGGGATTACGATGCACTGCAGGGGCCAACACATCCACGGGTTCGAACGGAGGGTTACGTGAAAGCACTCTTCATTCTTCTGGTGATCCTGGCGGCGGGCAGCCTGGCCTGGAGGTTCGGGGGACGCGAGAAACTGGACCGGCTCTCGAAGGGTGATGTCGGGGGCAGGGCAAAATCGCGCGTCGACACCGTTCTCAAGGGCATGCGGGACGAGGGCGGGACGCTCGGCATCCGATTCCAGACTGCGGTTTGCGAGTGGGACCGCGGAGCGGTCGTCATCTCGGACCAGAACGAGCTCGAGCTCGCGCTCGACCGCTTCAACCGCTGGTGCAGCGAGAAGAAGCTCGGAAACAGGAAGATCTCGGGCTACGACGTGCTCGACGCGAGCTGCGAAGCCTCGGGCGACCCGTGTTTCGTGAACGTGCGAATCGAGGGCGCACCCTACAAGCTGAAGGTCCCGGCGGGCACGAGAATCAGCTGGGCGCCTTGAGCGGCTGATCGGGCTCTGCCCCGTGGGGCACTGAACCGCTAAACTACGCGCTCCATGGCGAACACGGCCGCGCCCCTGACCCCCGCCGTCGTGGCCGAGCACGGGCTCTCGCCGGACGAGTTTCAGAAGATCCGGGAAATCCTCGGGCGCGACCCGAATCTCGTGGAGCTGGGGATCTACTCGGCGCTCTGGAGCGAGCATTGCTCGTACAAGTCGTCGAAGCCCTTCCTGAAGGAGTTCCCGACGACGGGCCCACGCGTTCTGCAGGGCCCGGGCGAGAACGCGGGGGCCGTGGACATCGGCGACGGTCTCGCGGTCGTGTTCAAGATGGAGTCCCACAACCACCCGTCGTTCATCGAGCCGTATCAAGGCGCGGCCACGGGCGTGGGCGGAATCCTGCGCGACGTCTTCACGATGGGCGCGCGCCCGCTCGCGATCCTCGACGCGCTCTTCTTCGGGGACCCCGCGGCCCCGCGCATGCATGGCCTTGTGGACGGCGTCGTGCGCGGAATCGGCGGCTATGGCAACTGCATCGGCGTGCCGACGATCGGCGGGATGACGTTCTTTCACCCCGCCTACGACAAGAACATTCTCGTCAACGC
>JBDTML010000272.1:0-3358 GCA_039934255.1 Acidobacteriota bacterium
CGGACGTCCAGCGTCTCGCCGTGCTCGGCGCCGAGCGGCGTCGCGATGCCATCCTCCAGAAAGCGCAGGAGCTTGACCTGGAACGGCGCCGAGACTTCGCCGATTTCGTCCAGAAACGCGGTTCCTCCGTGAGCCCGCGCGAGGGCTCCGCGGCGGTCTTTGTGGGCATCGGTGAAGGCTCCGCGGACATGGCCAAACAGCTCGCTCTCGAGAAGAGTGTCCGGAATCGATCCGCAGTGAACGGGGACGAAAGGACCGGCCGAGCGCGGACTGAATTGATGGAGCGCGCGGGCCACGAGCTCCTTGCCGCTCCCTGTCTCACCGAGAATGAGAACGGGCACCCTCAGGGGCGCGACGCGCACGACCGCCTTGTAGACATCGACGATCGCGGGGTGCGATCCGACGATCAGGCTCTTCGGCCCCTCCGGAACCGGTGACGCCGAGGGGCGTCTCTCCAGTGCGGCGCGGACCCTGTCCAGCAGAACCGCCAGGTCGAAAGGCTTGGCGAGATAGTCGAAGACACCGGCGCCCGCCGCCCGGGCGGCGGTCTCAACGGATCCCCGCGCCGTCATGATCAGGATTGCGGGTGACGGGTCGAGGGAACGGAGTTCGGCGACAAAGTCGAGTCCGCTCTCCTCAGGCAGGTAGAGATCGCAGAGGACGACGTCGGGCGCTTCGCGGGCAACGGCACGGCGGGCCTCGGTGAGGCTTCCGGCTCGCACCGTTCGGAAGCCGGCCTTCTCGAGGACCATCGCCGCCATCTCGCGGATCGTCGCGTCGTCGTCAACGACGAGGACGAGCGCGCTCAATTCGACGCCGCCTGCGGAGACGACGTGGGGAGTTGGACCCGGAAGACGGCTCCCGAGGGGTTCGCATCCGCCACGCTTACGCTGCCCCCGTGCCGCATGACCGCCTCGCGCACGAAGGCCAGCCCAAGGCCGAGTCCCGGCACCTCGTCACCCGCTCTGCCACGAACCAGCGGCCGGAAGATCCGTGCGCGTTCCGCCTCGGGCACCCCGCGGCCGCGATCCTCCACTTCGAGGACGGCGTTCCCGGCGACCTTCTGGAGCCTCACGTGCACCGGCCCATCCTCCGGGCCGAATTTCAGCGCGTTACCGACAAGGTTGTCCATGATTCGATTGAGGAGTGACGCGTCCCCTCGAATTGTCACGCCTTTCTCGATCTCCGTGCTCAAACGGTGCCGTTCGCCGTCGAGAACGCGAACCCGGTCCTCGACGAGCGCCGAGAGGTCGACTACCGCATCGGCCTTCCCGGGTGGCTCGAGCCGAAGGCGTTCGAGGTCCAGCAGACCTTCGACCATTTCGGAAAGCCGGGTCGATTCCGAGGAAACGAGCCCCGCGACGCGCTGCCGCTCCGCCGGTGTGAGGTCGAATTCGGCGAGGAACTGCGACAGGCCGCGAAGCGACGTGAGCGGTGTTTTCAGTTCGTGCGCGACGGCTCGACGTGCCGCACCTTCCTCAGTGAGACTCTCGGATGCACGTCGCAGCAACGCATCGGCCCTGCGGCGCGCCATGAACTCGGACCCGACGACGGCAACCGCGCTCACGAGGGAGACCGTTATCGCCGGCATTTCGAGCCGGAAGGAAGAAAGCGTCAGGAGCTCGAGGCCAGCCGGGATGATCCCAATGACGGCGATCACGAGACTCGGCGCGACACGACGTGAACTTCGAACGAGGATTGCGATCAGAACGAGCAGTGCCGCCAGCGCCCCTGCCGCGAGCGGCGGCGGGCGCGTGAGCTCGTTCCCGGACGCGAGGCTCTCGACAGCCGAGGCCTGAATCAGAACGCCGGCGTCCGTCTGCTTGCGGGGCGTGGTCGGCGCGACGAATTCGTCACCGAGGCCCGCTGCGACGAGCCCGACGAGAACGATGCGGCCCTTGAGAGGCGTAGAAGGACCGTTCCTCAGGAGGTCGCACGCCGAGAGGGTCGGGATGGTCCGCGGCGAAGAACGAAAATCCGGACGCAGGACCCTGCCCACCGGAATCGCCCGCGAGCTTCCCGAAGGAAAGGCCGCCGCCCACGCAAGCGCCGGCAGAGCTCGCCCTTCAGCCTGCGCCGTTGCCGGAAGGGTTCGAACAACGCCGTCCACATCGAGAAGAAACCCGGCGTGAGCTTCGCGAGTCGCGGCGCGCAGCGTGGGCGCGGGCAGAAGCCAGCCTTCGCTTCGAAGACCCGCGGCGAGAGTCGTCGGACCGGCACGCAGCTCGGCGGCCAGCTCCTCGTCGCCAGGACGCGGCTCGGGAAGCAGCACGTCGAGGGCAACACCACTGGCCCCTGCTTCTCGTATGCGCCGCACGAGACTGGCCAGCACCGTGCGGGACCACGGCCACGCTCCGCATTCTCTGAGAGACGCCTCGTCGACGACGACCGCCGCGACGTGCGTCGCGGGGCGCGCGGGCAACGCCCGCAGAAACGCGTCTCGAAGAGTCAGGTCGGCCCACGCCCCGATCGGCGACGCGGCCAGAAGCGTGGCCCCGGCGAACGCCGCGACCGTCAACCAGACTCGCTCGCGGCCGGCCGAAAGGCGCACCGATCAGTCCCGGCTGCTCTCTCGAACGGAATCCGGAGGCAGCGTGAACGGAAGCATGAGAAGCCTCGCAATTCCGAGCGATTGCGAATCACGGAATGACTCCACGCCGAACGACGGCGTCGGGTCGGGCGGGTGTCGTCGAAGTGTTCCGAGGAGCCAGTCCCACACGGTCAGGATCGTTCCGTAGTTGGAGTTCGTGTCCTCTCTCGTCGGGGTGTGGTGAATCCGGTGCATCGCGGGAGGCACGAGGATCCGCCAGAGACCCGATTCGAGGCGGCCGGGGATCCGGATGTTGGCGTGTTGAAACTGTGCGCAGGCCAGCATCAGGGCCTCGAAGATGACGAACCCCTGTGGAGAGATGCCGACGACCATGACCACCCCGACCTTGAGGACCGAAGAGACGAGAACTTCCCCCGTGTGGAATCGGGAGGCCGACGAAACGTCGAGGTCGAGGTCGGAGTGATGCACGACGTGAAGTCGCCAGAGAAGCGGAACGACGTGATAGGCGCGGTGAAGCAGGTACGTGACCAGGTCGAGGAGGACGATCTCGAGCGGAATGCGTGTCCAGACGCTCAGCTCGAGTCCTCGAAGGAGCCCGAGATGCGCTGCAAACTCGCTTTGCGCCGAGAGCGCATAACAGGACACACACGCGAGAGACACGATGATCCCGTTGACGGCGCCGAATCCAAGGTTGATCAGCCATCGTGCGCGCAGCGGTGCGGTCGGGGGATGGTCCGGCGCGGCAAGCTCGACTCCTCGGAGGCCAAGAAGCCCGAGCGCGAACGCGCCGAGACGCAGGAACGAGCC
>JBDTML010000273.1:0-4351 GCA_039934255.1 Acidobacteriota bacterium
AGATCGCGATGGTGGCCGCGGGCTTCACGGGCGGCGAGGCGGAGGAGCTGCGCCGTGCGATGGGTTTCAAGCGCTCGCAGGAGCGCATGGGAACGATCGAGACTCGCCTGAGGTCCGGGATGGACAAGAACGGAATCGTCGGGCCCGCGCAGGACCAGATCGTCAAGTCCATCACGTCGTTCGCGCTGTACGGCTTTCCCGAGTCGCACGCGGCCAGCTTCGCGCTCATCGCGTACGCGAGCGCGTATCTGAAGGCGCACCACCCCGCGGCGTTCACGGCGTGTCTCCTGAACGCGTGGCCGATGGGCTTCTACCACCCGGCCACGATCGTGAAGGACATCCAGCGCCACGGCACGCCGGTGCTGCCGATCGACGTGAACTCTTCGGGGTGGGAATGCGGGTTGGAGAGAGAAGAGGAAGAGAAAGATTTTTCTTCGAATGAAAGAGAAGACGTGAGGGCGCGAGACGGCGGGGTGCCTCGCGACGCACGCGCGCGCTGTCTGAGCGAAGCGAGTTCGCGCGCGAAGGAGAGAGGCACCGCGGCGGCGAAGCGCCCGGGCGGCAACCCCTCTAGCCCGCCGCTTGCCGTGCGCCTCGGGATGCGTTTCATCAAGGGGTTGAAGGAGACGACGGGAAGAGCCATCGAGGAGGAGCGGAAAAAAAGGGGATTCTTCGAAGGTGTTTCTGACTTTTCTCGCCGATGCCGCGTCCGCCCCGACGAGATGACCTTGATCGCCTACGCGGGCGCGCTCGCGTCCCTCGGCATCTCCCGCCGCACCGCCCTCTGGCAGGTGGCGGAAGTCTCCCGCCCGATGGGCACTCTCTATGAAACTCTTCCTCTTTCTTCCTCTTCGCAGAATTCTCCTCTTCCCGAGATGTCCGCCGTCCAGGAGACCGTCGCCGACTACCGCGCGACCGACATGACCGCCGGGCCGCACCTCATCGAGCACTTGCGCGCCGCGCTTTCCGCGCGTTCGATCCTGTCGGCGATGGAGCTGAAGAGCGTGCCGGAGGGAGAACGCGTGAAGGCCGCGGGCGCCGTGATCGTGCGGCAGCGCCCGGGCACCGCGAAGGGCTTCGTCTTCCTGTCGCTCGAGGACGAGAGCGGCATCGTGCAGGCCATCGTCAGGCCCGACCTCTTCAAGGAGCATCGGGCCGTCATCGTGGGGTCGGGAGGCCTCATCGTGGAGGGAAAGTTGCAGAAGGAAGGCGGAAACGTCTCCGTGCGGGCCGAGCGGTTCTGGCCGCTCCCGGCGCTGCCTGACTTCCCCAGCCACGACTTCCACTGACCTCAGGTCAGGACCCGCTCTTGCTCCCCGAGGCGATCCGCACGGCCTCGCGCAGCTTTGCCTCGGCGGTCTTCAGCGCCCGCAGCAGCCGCCCGGTCTCGGCTTCCACCATGCCGTCGCCGCGGAGCGCGCGCCTGAGCCCGGGCAGCGTCTCCGTTCCGCAACCGGTCTCGGCGGATGGCCCGAGGAGGAGATTGCGACGTGCGAAATCGGGCTCGGCCGGATCGAGGAACGCCGCCATCGCGGCCAGAAGAAGAGGCTCCGTCCTCTCCGCGCTCTCCCGGCGGGGCGCCGCGTCGAGCGACTCCCACTGGCGCGCCGCGAGGCGCAACCTCACGACCTCCGCGAAGAGCTCGCTCCGGCGCGGAAGGCGCGCGTGCCCGAGCTTCGAGAGTTCGTCCGTGAGGAACGTCGCGACTTCCGAGAGCCGCCACGGCGGTTCGGCCGACTCGGCGAGAACCGACGTCCACAGCGTGAGGATGCGCGCGAGCGAGGTGCTCAAGACATAACCGGGGTCCAGAAAGCGCCCTAACAGGTATGCATCGTCGTACGCGGAGTGGTATTGCGCGTACGTGCGCCGGCCGAACCCGAGCTGCGCGGACGGCACGCCGCCGAGGCCGAGGAAGGGCGACGTGTCCCCGCTGAAGCCCGGAAGCTGCACGACGGGGCGCACAGCCAGGAGGAGGTGCCCCGAAACCGGATCGACGACGCGCCGCAGTGTCTCGTCGAGCGACTCGGCGAGCCCCGGAGAGGCGTCAGCCATGAAATCGAGCGCGCGGACGGAGGAATCCACGTAGAGGAACGCGGAGAGGGGCGCCGCGTGCGCGGCAAGGCGCTGCTCGACCCAGCGCGTCGAGCCGAGCATGCCGTACTCCTCGCCGTCGAAGAGCGCGAAGACGACGTCGCGCTCCGGCTTCCAGCCCTCCTTCGCGAGGGCCGAGAGCGCGGCCGCGGCCTCGAGAACGACGGCCGCGCCCGACACAGGATCGACGGCACCGTTCACCCATGCGTCCGTGTGCCCGCCGACGACGACGGCCGCCGCTCCTCGCCGCCGTCCCGCGAGAGTCGCCGTGACGTTGAAGAGGATGCGCGCCTCGGTGCGCGAGCGCGTGCGGAGCCGTACCGTCTCACGCGACGCGCCCAGCCGGTATGGGACCTTCAGCCATCCGGTCCAGTCTTCGGGCGCGGCAACCCCCTCCACGCGGCCGAGCAAGTCCTTTGCGACGGTCTCCGACACGGGCAGCGCGGGCAGCACCGGGCGGAGGCGCGGAATTTCACGACCTGCGGCGCAGTCCGGATCGCCGGGGCGCAGGAAGTAGCGGAGCATCGACCCGCGCTGTACGGTCCACGGATTGAGGTACGGTCCCGCAGGAAAATCCGGCTTGACGATTCCGAGATCGCGCCGTTCGGGATAGAGGAGAAGCGCCCGGGCCCCCTCGTCCTCGGCGAGAAGCGACTTCATGGCCCGGCAGACTCCCTGCGAACGCGCGAGGACGATCGCCCCTCTCACGGAGACACCGGCTTGGCGCAGGTGCTCGTAATCCTCGCGCGCACCGTGATTCGCGTAGACGACGGGCGCTGAGACGTCGCCGTCTGGTGCCCAGGCGAAGTACGGGATCTCGCGCGGAGCCGCCTCCGAGTACGGGTCGCCGGGAAGCGCATGCTCGCTGAGGTCGAAGGCGCGCCCGGTCGGCCCTTCGACGACGAGGGAGGCCTCGACGGGCTCCGGCAGGTCCACGGCGTGCGCGACAACCGTGGTCTCGAGACCGTTCGCGCGGAGCGCATCGACGACCGCATCGACCACGGCACGTTGCGCCGGGCTCCCCGCCCGGTGCGGAACGCGTGCCAGCGTCCCGACGGTCCTTTCGATGCGGCGGGCGTCCACGAGGGACTCGAGGCGCGCGGCGCGGCGCGCGAGCGGATCGGGACGCCCGCAAGCCGCGAGCGTGCCGACGAGAAGAAGGGCCGCGGCGCCTCTCCAGCGCCTCACGGCCGGCGCGTGCCCGCGAGCCCGGGACGGGAGCGTGGCCGTCCACTGTCGGCGAGAAAGTTCGCGAGCACGAGCTGCTCGCGCGCGCGAGAGAACGCCGCCGCAAGAAAATCGCTCTCGCGCGCGGCAGGCGTCCGGTCGCCTCGGGTCACGGCCGCCTCCAGCCCGGGCAGTCCCACGGCGCCGCATCCCGTTTCGGGAGACGGTCCCCAGAGCCGGCAGCCGTGTCCGAACGGCTCTCCCGGCACCCCAAACGCGCCGAGGGCGAGCGAGACGAGGCGGTCGAATCGCCCCGCGTCGTCTCCCGGGCCTCGCGACGCGCGCGTCCTGGCGTCCCAGACGCGCGCCACCGTCTCGAAGCTCTCGGTCTGGTTCGTGAGCGAACGCACCGCCAGGGGAACCCAGCTGATCGACGCCGGATGGCGTCCCTGGATCTCGCGGACCTCGCGCTTCGAGAAGTCGGAGATCTCCGCAAAGCGCAGGGGGAAGAATCGCGGGGTCGCGAGCGCCCCCACGTAAAGGGCCAGAACGCGCGCGAGGGCCGCGGTGCGGCGGAAACCAGGGTCGCCGAAGCGCTTGAGCCACGTCGTCGTGTCGTAGAGCGTGTGATAGCTGCCGTACCAGCGGCCGAAGCCGAGCTCGGCGACCGGCGTCGCGCTGAAGCCGAGAACGGGCGCGGCGTCGCTCGAAAAACCGGGGAGGGCGGGCTCGCCCGAGCTGTCCTGAAGCGTCTTTCCAGAGTCCGGGTCTTTGACGAGCGCGAGCACCTCGGCGAGCGGACCGCGGAGTCCCGGCGTCGTCGACACGTACAGGTCGTTCGCCCGGACCGCGGAGTCCACGTTGAGGAACGTCAGGGCGGGAAGGTCGGCGCCCGTCAGGCGCGTCTCGAGCCAACGCGTCGAGCCCAGCATGCCGAACTCTTCGCCATCGAAGAACGCGAACACGACAGGCCGCGACGGCGTCCAGCCTCGGTTCGCGAGAGACGCAAGTACGTTCGCGACCTCGAGCACGGCCGCCGTGCCGGAAGACGGGTCCACCGCTCCGTAGACCCAGGCGTCGATGTGACTCGCGA
>JBDTML010000274.1:0-2441 GCA_039934255.1 Acidobacteriota bacterium
CCCGGCGTGTCCGCGGGCACGTCCGAGGCGATGACGGAGCGGACGGCTCCGGCCCGGAGCCACTTGATTCGGCGCGCCCAGCTCCTTTGCCGGAGAACGTCGGAGGCGTAGCGCGTGAGGACCGTGTAGCTTCCGTCGGGATCGGGATCCCAGGCGTAAACGAGGCCGTGAGAAGCGCCGGCGAGGGCCCAGCCCTGTTGCACCTGCGCGGAGACGAGATCGAGAAGATCGTCGCTCGAAACGCGCCCCTGGAGGCCGCGCCGCACGGCGTCGAAGTCCTTCGACGCGCGCTCGAAGACGCGCCCGCCGAGCGCGGCCGCGCGGGCCACGAGCGGCGAAGGAGTGTCGTAGAGGGCGGACGGCACGCGCGGGATCGTCCGTGGGGCGCCGGCGAGGAGCGAGAGCGCGGTCGCGCCGAACAGGAAGAGTGCCCCGCGCGGATCGCCGATGCCGCGCAGGAGAAGCAGCGCGAGGACGATGAGGCCGGCGGCAGCGAGAGCCGCCTGGCCGGGGAGGCGCTCGACGACAGGGCCGAGGACCACACGGGCGTCCGACAGCCATGTCGGATCCCAACCCGACAGAAGAAGGTTACGGACCCGGTCCGGAAAGAGTCGACCCAGGGTCGCGAGCGCGGCCAGCGCGCCTCCGAGCGCAAAGAGAAATCCGGCCACGCGCCGCCGGAAACGGGGGAGGGCGCCCTCCACGAGAAGCCGGTCGACGCCGAGCGCCGCCAGCGCCGCCAGCGCGAGCGTGAACGGGAGGAGCGCTTTCACGGGGTAGCGGAGGACATGGACGGCCGGCACCGCCTCGTAGAGGGCGCGCGCGCCCGGGAGCCACGGCGTGAACGAGGCAAGGAGCGCCACCAGGGCGACGCCGATCCAGAAGCGCCCTTCGTTGCGGCGCGCCGAGCACACGAAGACGAGCGCGAGGGCGAGAGGGACGACGCCGAAGGAGAGCGAGGCGTGATAGGGCGGATTGCCCTGCGTCACGGCGAATCCCCAGAACGCTCCCGAGACGATTCGGGTGGGATCGCCGAAGAGAAGGGGGAACGGTGTCTCGAGGAGACGCAGGGGATGGAAGCCGACGGCGGCGAATTCGTTCCACGAGAAACCGCGCGAACGCCGCGCCGCGAAGGCGGAGGCGCGGGCGACTTCGAGGAGCCACGGCGAGATGACGAGAGCCGCCGCGAGGCCTCCGCCGAGGAGGGCGAGGAGGCCGTTGCGGCGCGCCGCGGCCGGCCCGCGGGCCGCGAGCGCGAAGGCCAGAAGAACCGCTAGGGCCCCGAGGGCCGGCTCGCCTCCGAGCGCGAGAAGGGCGCACGCGACGAGGGCGAGTCCTCCGGCGCGAAGAAGCGCGCCACGCGTCTCCGCTCGCCGCGCGAGCGCGACGGCAAGGAGCGCCCACGGCATCCACGCGATCGTCGTCGTGGCATTCAGGAACGCGGCCGAGGACAGGACGTAACCCGACAGGCCGAAGGCGAAGGCTCCGGTGAGCGCGGCGTCCCGGGACCTCCCTTCGGCGCGCAGGAAGAGGAACGTTCCGAGAAGGCCGAGTCCGAGGTGGAGGAGCAGATGGAGGCCGAGGAAGCGGGGATTCGCGGGGAACGGATAGGCGAGGACGAGATTCGGATTTCCGCGGTAGACCTGCCCGAAAGAGGTGAAAGGGTCGAGGCGAGCCGCCCCGAGGCGGGCGGCGAGAGCGCGCGCCGGCCGCTGCGTCGTCGCGATGTCACGGTACGCGGGAGTCGTGCGGCCCGAAAGGAGATCCGCGTGGGTGAAGGCCGCCGAGGCGACGAGAAGAGTCGCGGCAAGGGCCGCCGGAGTGAGAAGAGCCCGGGTGAAGGCCGCGCGCCGCTCGCTCACTTGAAGATCGGGTCGTCCCGCCATCCCCACTTCTGGGCCTTGAAGCGAGCCATGACTGCGAGGATCGAGAGTCCGTAGATGCACGAGTTCCGGAAGTCGATCTGCGAAGCTTCGTCGAAATAGCGCGTCACGATCGGGACCTCGCGGATGTGCATGTTCTTCCACATGCCCGCCGCGATGATCTCCGTGTCGAAGACGAAATCGTCCGAGAAGGCCTCGAGATTGACGCTCTCGAGGTAGCGGCGCGAATACGCGCGCAGACCCGAGTGGTACTCGGTCAGGTAGAGATAGAACGTCGCGTTCTCGACGGCCGTGAGGAAGATGTTCGCGAGGTACTTCCACTTCGGCATGCCGCCCTCGAGCGGGCGCCCGCCGAGCATGCGACTGCCGAACATCGCGTCGTCCTCGCCGCGCGCGATCGGGCCGATGAGGTCGGGCAGGACGGTCGCGTCGTACTGGTGGTCCGGGTGCACCATGACGCAGATGTCCGCACCGCGCGCGAGCGCCGTCCGATAGCAGGTCTTCTGGTTGCCGCCGTAGCCGCGGTTCTTCGCATGCGTCACGACGTGGACTCCGGGG
>JBDTML010000275.1:0-6893 GCA_039934255.1 Acidobacteriota bacterium
GTGCTCCTCGATCGCTGAATGCCCCGTCGAAACCGGGACGCCCCCAATCGTGACCCGGAAGAATAACAGACCGCCCATGATTCGGCAGCGCGGGGGAACGCCATAATCGGCGGGTGAGACGTCGGGCGCCGGATTCGCATCACGCTTTGCGGGCACTTCTCTGCCTGGCCTCGGCTCTCCTCCTGACCGCCGCTGCGCGCGGCGAAGACGTGACGGCGATCCTGTCCCGTCCGGACAAGCCCGTGGCGACCCTCCGCGCGGAGGAACGCGACGGCCGGACGTTTCTCTCCGTGAACGATGCCGTAACGGCGCTCGAGGGGACGATGACCTTCGACGAGAAGACGCGTTCCTACGAGGTGAAGCTCAAGGGGCGGTCGGCCGTCTTCGGCGTGGACGCGGCTCTCGCCGTCGTGGACACGAAGCTCGTCTCGCTCGGCGCGCCGGTGCGCGGCCAGGGGGCGCTCGCATGGGCGGAGCCGGAGTTCTTCCAGAAGGTCGTGGGACCGATGGCCGGACTCTCCCTGACGTGGGACCGGGCGACGCGCGCGCTGTCCGTGCGCCGCGCCGAGACCGCGGAGATCGCGGTCGAATCTTCCGTGGCCGACCTCGGCGAGACGACGAAGATCGTCCTGCGTTTCTCGCAGACGCCGTCGTATGCCGTGGAGGCGACGGCCGAGCAGCTGGTCCTCCACGTTCCGAACGCGCGTCTTTCGGCGGCCGCGCCCGAAAGGATTCTCGACTCGCCGCGGGTCGCTCGCCTCCTCGTCCGCGGGGGCGACGTGACGATCGTCTTTCGCGAGAAGGGGCTCCTCGCGAACGTCTACGCGCTCGGCGCGCCGCCGCGCCTCGTCGTGGACGTGACGCGCGGAAGCTCGGGAGCCGTTCCCCAGACGGGCACCCGCGTGCCCGTTCCGGCGCCCGCCCCGACTCCCCGCTCGAAGGCGAAGATCGTCGTCCTCGACCCGGGACACGGCGGCGTCGAAGAGGGGGCGAAGGGTCCCGGAGGCCTTCTCGAGAAAGAGGCCACGCTCGCGCTCGCGAAGACCGCCCAGGAGGTTCTCCAGCGCCGGGGCTACCGCGTGATCACGACGCGGGGCTCGGACGCGACGGTCGGTCTCGACGATCGGGCCGCCGCCGCCAACGCGGCCAAGGCCGACGTCTTCCTGTCGATCCACTGCAACGCGTCCCGCGCGGCGACGGCGCACGGTACCGAAGTGTATTACCTCTCCCTCGACGCGTCGGACCGCGCCGCGGCGCTCCTTGCCGAGAGCGAGAACGCCGCGCCCTCCGCGACACCGAACACGGCCGAAAAGAACGCGGCCGTGCGCGACCTCGACCTCATCCTCTGGGATCTCGCGCAGAACCAGCACCTCTCGGCGTCCGCCCGCCTCGCGGAGATCGTGCAGGCGGACTTCAACCGGCTTCTCGGCATCACGACACGGGGCGTGAAGCAGGCGCCCTTCCGTGTCCTCGTCGGAGTCAACGCTCCGGCGGTACTCGTGGAGGTCGCCTTCATCACGAACCCGGACGAGGAGGCGCGGATCGGGTCGGACGCGTTCCGCCGCCAGGTTGCCGACACGCTCGCGGAAAGCGTGGACACGTACTTCCGGACCGCGGACGCCGTCGCGCCCGTGCCTTACGCGCCGAAGCCGTCCGGCAAGAGCTGAGGCGGCTGCCGACTCATGCCGCGCCGCTTCGCTCTCGCTCTCGTCGCCCTTCTTCTGCTTCTGCTCGGGGCACTCCTCGCGGGGCGGCGCCTGAGGGGCCCGGCGCCCGCCGCCCCTCTCGCGCCGACCCTTCGCCCGACGGCCGTCGTTCCGCCGACCCCGATCCCCGCCCGCCGTGTGTCGCTGTATTTCGAGTCGCAAAGCGACGACCAGCTCCATCCGGAGGCTCGTGACGTTCCCGCCGCTCTCGACGACGTGGCGTTCCTGAGGTCTGTGGCAGGGGCGGTGATGGAGGGGCCGCGCCGGCCCGAGCTCGTCAAGCCCTTTCCCGAAGGGTGGTCCCTGCGCGGCGTGTTCCTGCTGCGCGACGGCATCGCCGTCGTCGACCTGTCACCGCCGCCCCTCGCCGTGCCGAGGGAGCCGGGCACGCCGGCGGGTCCGCGCTGGCCCGCGGGCTCGCACGAGGAGGACGCGGCCATACAGTCCCTCGCCATCACGCTCGCCAAGAACCTGCCCGCCGTCACGCGCATCGTGCTACTCGTAGCGGGGGACGCCGCCGAGACGCTCGGCGGTCACGCGGACCTGGCGCATCCGATCGCGCCCGATCTCCGGCGCGCCGCCGACGAGCCACCGGCCGAGGCACCCGTAGCCCCCCCCGCCCCCTCTTCCCCCACGGTTCCCGCGACGCCCGTCGTCGTGCCGCAGCGCGCATGAGCGACCCGCGACCGATCGGCCTCTTCGACTCGGGCGTCGGCGGCCTCACGGTGCTCGAAGCGGTGGCGCGGCGCATGCCCTTCGAAGATCTCCTTTACCTTGGCGACACGGCGCGCCTGCCGTACGGCACGAAGTCTCCCGAAACCGTGCGCCGCTACGCGCGTCGCGCGATCGGATTCCTGCTCGCTCAGGACGTCAAGGCGGTCGTCGTCGCGTGCAACACGGCCTCGGCGCTCGCGCTCGACGCGATCGAGGAGATGTCGCCGGTGCCCGTCGTGGGCGTGGTGGCCCCCGGCGCCGAGGCGGCGGTCGCGGCTGCGCGCGCTTCAGACGCCCGGGGAGCTCGGGCGCCCATCGCGGTCCTCGCGACGGAAGCCACGGTCGTGTCGGACGCCTACGGCATCGCGATCCGGGCGCTCGATCCGGGCCGCGACGTGACGCACACGGCGTGCCCCCTCTTCGTGCCGCTCGCCGAGGAAGGATGGACGGAGAACGAGGTGGCCCGGGCCGCGGCGTCCTTGTACCTCGCGGATGTCGCCCGCTCCGGCGCGCGTGTCGTCGTTCTCGGATGTACGCACTACCCGCTCCTCTCGCGGACGATTTCGGAAGCGCTTCCGCCGGGCACGCTCCTCGTGGACTCGGCGGAGACCGCGGCGCGGGCCGTGGAGGCGGCGCTTCCATCCGCGTCTCGCCGCGGCAAGGCGTCACACGGGTCGACGCGCCTCCTCGTGACCGACGCCTCCGACAGACTGCGCCGCGTGGCGGGACGGTTCCTCGGCCGCCCGGCCGCCGACCTGACGCTCGTCGACCTGCCCTAGCGGGACCGGGGCGCCGACTCGAGCGCGCGGAGGCGCCGCGCGAGAGCGTCGAGGAGGGCCCGCTGCTCCTCGAGCGTGTCCTTCTGGCGCGCGATTTCCGCGTCCTGCGCCTTGGCGACCTCGAGGAGGAACGCGGTGAGCCTCGCGTAGTCGAGCGTGCGGTATCCGTCGGGGCCCGTCGAGACGACCTCGGGGAGGACGGCTTCGACCTGCTGCGCGAGGAAGCCGAGCTCGCGTCTTTCGCCGAGGTCCTTCGCCCGCAGGAGGGATGTGTCCCACCGGAAGAAAACGCCGCGGAGGCGCGCGAGGTCGGCGCGGACGTCGTGCTCGGCGCTCACGGGGACGACGCCGATTTTGAGTCGCGCGTCCGACGGCACGATGACGAGGTTGCCGTTCGCGTCCGCCGTGATCGGCCGGCTGCCCGGCCCGACCAGGGAGACGTCGCGGATGTTCGGCCCGGAGCCCGCAAGGTGCAGGGGCACGGTGGGGTTGCTCGTCCCGATTCCGAGCCGGCCGTTCGCCGCGTCCCAGAAAAACGAGGACGGGCTTTGGGAGTACACGCCGCTCGCGCCGCTGAAGAGGACGCCCCCCTGCGTGAACGCGGCGCCCGTCCCGGTTCCTCCGCGCGCGACGGCGAGAGTCCCGGTCGAGATCTGCGACGCGGGCAGGCTGGGAATGCGCGCGGGCGCGATCGACCCGGTCGTGATCTTCGCCGCGTCGAGATTCGGGATGTCGGCGGCGACGAGGGTCCTGAAGTCCGGCGCGAGGTTCGCGCCGCTCGCGGGCCCGGCGAAGAGGCGGTTCGGAGACTGAGGCGCCCACGTCGCCGAGAGAATTCCCGACGTCTTCACGGGAGAGCCGGCCACGCTGAACGTTCCGGGCAGCGAGAGACCGACGCTCGTGACGGTGCCCGTGCCACCCCCGGCGCCACCGGTCGCCGGCGTTGCCCACTGGACGCCGAGGACCGTCGCCGTGAGCACCTGTCCCGGCGCGGCGCCGGCGTTCGAGATCCGGGAGGACGAAACGGCGGAGGGCGCGAGCTTCGCCTCCGTGACGCCGGCGTCCGCGAGGCCCACGGCGTCTTCGGTCACGGCGATGCCGTCGCCTGCGCCGACGTGCAGCGTCACGGTGCCTGACGTGCCGCCTCCGGTCAGGCCGCGGCCCCCGACGACGCCAGCGATTCCGGAAGCGGAGCCGGCCGCGGAAGCAAGACGCGAAGACGCGAACAGCATCTCGACGCCGGCGGCGTCGTTCGAGCCGTTCGCGATCGAGGAGCCGAAGGAAAGCACGCGTCCCACGGATCCCGGAACGACCTGGATCTCGAGGCTGCCGGCCGACACCGCGACGCCGGGGGCGACGTCGCCGACGTTGATCTGACGCGACTCGAAGGCGGCGAGGTCGAGGTCGGTCGTCCCGGCGGCCGCGCCCTGCGCGTTCCGGAGCACGAGGTGAATCCGCGCAGGCGAGCCCGACGTTTCGACGAATCCGACGTTGTATCGAAACGCGCCGTCGCCCGCGGAGGCGCCTTGCTCGATCGCGGGAAGGAGGGTGCTCTCGCCCGCTCCCACGGCGAACGAGGCGGGCGTGGCGGACAGGAAGAGACCGCTCGAGTCGCGAATCTCCTGCCCGGCGCTGCGGCCGTCGATCCGGGCGTTCACGAGGACGTCGGACGAGGAGAGAATCTGCATCCAGCCGTACGACTCGATTCCGAAGAGCGACGGCACGGCGTCGTCCACGCGGCGCGTCTCGCCGGGCGTGAGGGTGAGCGTCGTCGCCCGCGGCTGGGGGTTCGCCCGGTCGTGCTCGAGGAGCCGAAGCTGCACGGTGGCGGTCTCGGTCCCCGGGTTCTGGACCCAGAGGGTCGTCGAGAAGACGATTCCATTGGCGCCGCCGGCACGCACCACGGGCACGAACGCTTCGGTCCCGCTGAATCCGGCGCGCACCGGGAGCGCGGGGAGCGTGGGGAGCGTGAGGGCTGCCGTGAGCAGAAGGAGCCGCGTGGCCAGGTGCCGCCACCGGAAACGGGGCATGGGACCTCCGATGGAATTGGGGCGCGAATCATACGCGAGTGGGCCAGAATCCCGCCATGTCAACGGTTCCTCATGCTCCCCGCGCCGACGGCCGAGGGCCGCTCGACCTCCGGAAGATCACGATCGTCTGCGACCCCGTGACGCATGCGGAAGGTTCGTGCCTCATCACGGAGGGCCGCACGCAGGTCCTCGTGACCGCCACGGTCGAGGCGAAGGTTCCCCCCTTCCTGCAGCGCACGGGCCTCGGGTGGGTGACCGCCGAGTACGGAATGCTGCCGCGGGCCACGCACGAGAGAAGCCCCCGCGAGGCCGCGCGCGGCAAGCAGTCCGGCCGGACGCTCGAGATCCAACGCCTCATCGGGCGGGCGCTCCGCGGCGTCGTGGACCGATCGCGGCTGGCCGACCGCACGATCACGCTCGACTGCGACGTCCTCGTCGCCGACGCGGGGACGCGCTGCGCCTCCGTGACGGGGGCCTACGTCGCGCTCGCGCTCGCCTGCGCGAGGCTCTCGAAGGCGGGCGACGCGCGGGCGAACCCGCTCCGCGAAGCCGTCGCCGCGATCTCCCTCGGCATCGCGGGCGGCCGCATCCTCCTCGATCTCGACTATTCCGAGGATTCGACGGCGGACGTGGACCTGAACGTCGTCGGCACGTCCTCGGGGCGCTTCGTGGAGATCCAGGGCACCGCCGAACGCGAGCCCTTCGACGAGGCGCAGCTCGGCAGGCTGCTCGCGGCCGCGCGCAAGGGGCTCCAGGCGCTGTTCCTCGCGCAGCGGGACGCGCTCACAGGCCGCGTCCCGGACGAATGGCTCGAGACCCTGAAGGCTGTGGCGCCCGCTCAGGCGCCCGCGAAAACCTCAGCGAAGAAATCGCGCAGCGCGCGCGCGAGGCGCGGGGGATCTTCCAAAAGGGCGTAGTGCCCGATCCCGGGCATCTCGAGGAGCGTCGCGTCGGGCCTGGCACCCAGGATTGCGCGCAGCTCTTCGGCCGGCGCGAGCGGGTCCTTCGCTCCGGTCACGAGGAGGAGCGGCATCGACGTCCCCTTCAGCCGTTCGCCGAGCGGCCGGGCGGCGAGAACGCCGTCCACGTACTTCTCCGCGGCGTGCGCGGTGTCTTTCCGCGCGGGACCGGTTTGCGTCGCGAGCGTGCGCGCGACGAATCCCGCTCGTCCCGGGCCGTGCACGGCGAAGCCGTAACCCGCGGCGTTCTTGAGCGAGCTTTCGGGCACGTTTTCGAGAAGCGAGCGCCGCGACATCGCCTTCCACTTGAGACGGTCGATGAGGTTGTACGGGGCAGACCCGAGAGGCGACACGAGCGCGAGGGCGCGCACGCGATCCGGCGCGAGAGCCGCCACTTCGCCTGCCACGCGGCCGCCGAGCGAGTGCCCCGCGAGCAGCACCGGCTTCTTGCCGATCCCGGCGAGGACCCAGCGCGCGAGCGCGTCGGGCTCGTACCCCGTGCCGGGCTTCGGACCTCGAGCCGAGCCGGGGAGGTCGAGCGCGTGCACGGAGAAGTCCTTCGCGAGGAGCTTCGCGGCCCCGGCCCAGTCTTCCGACGAGCCGCCGAGGCCGTGCAGGAGGACGAGCGTCCCCTTCGACTTCTTAGCCGTCATCGCCGAGAATCCTACCCGACGGGGCGTGGCGCAGTGGTAGCGCACCTGCTTT
>JBDTML010000276.1:0-11954 GCA_039934255.1 Acidobacteriota bacterium
TCGGCCATGGCTCCCACCCGGCCGCGAGGAGCGTGTCCATCGCCGCGTTCGCGTCCCTTCTTCGCACAAGGATGTCCACGTCGCTCATCGGACGAGCGCCGACGTCGACGTACCCGCTCGCCACGAGAGCAGCGCCCTTGAGGAGCAGTGTCTCGAGCCCCGCCGACTCGAGTGAGCGCACGACGTCGGCACCGCGATGGCGGAGCAGCTGGTTCCGGTACCAAGCCGCGCGGGAAACGGATTGAAGGCGGCTCATGAGCGGATGCGTGACGCCTCTCGTCCTGAGGTTCGCGTGGAGGGCAGGCAGGATCCGGTACGAGCCCTGGTCGAGGAGATCGAAGTTCACGCGTGTTGCCCAGCTCTCGAATGCTTCGGCGGCCTCGGGACCCCCGAGAAGTGCCGCCAGGAGGAGTAGCTGCTGCTCGGGGGTGGGGCGGAACGACCCGATCGTCATCGCAACCGCTCCCGGGCCCGCCACGACGCGTGAAAGAGAAGGCCGCCCTGGATCGCAACGTCGGGAGGTCCGAAGGCGAGGAGCGCGTCCGCGATCGCCGCGTCCCTGAGGGTCTTCGCGCGAGGAGCGATCCGGGCATCGATCGGCTCGATGGCGACGAGGGTGATGCGCCCCGTGCGAAAGCGGGCTGCAAGCGTCCTGAGGAGGGATGAGAGCGCATCGTGGTCGAAGGCGAGGCTGAGATCCGGCCGGAGAAGGAGGAAGACCCCGCCCGGTCCGTCGAGCGGCACTGCTGCCGCCGCTGCCGCCTCCGTGGGGAGATAGCGCGCAAAGGCCTTCGCCGCATACGGCGGAAACACGACGACCGCGTCGCCGGAGCGAAACTCGCGCGCGACGAGCGCTCCGGCGGCCCGATAGTCTTCGACCGGCCGCGCCGCGGACGCGAGACTCGTGAGCGCCCACGCGAGGCACAAGCCCGCGCACGCGGACCCCGCGGCAACGCGCGCCCCGCGGCCCCGCACGGAAGCAGCGGCGACCGCGACCGCTGCGAGGAAGTACGGAAGTCCCGGCAACAGGATGCGGTCCCACACGATGGGAGTGCCGAAGAGAGAGACGGCGAAGGTGCCAAGCCACGAGACGCTCGCCCCCGTCAAGAGAGCGAGAGCAAGGCGTTCGCGCGACGCGACGACTGCCAGCGCGCCCCCGAGGAGCGGCACGAAGCCGATCTCCGGAGGAACACGGCCCTTTTCGATGCCCGGCACGAGATCGAAGAGGCCGAAGAGAGAGTCGAAGCAACGCGCGGCCAGATCGAGAGTCGTCGGGGGTATCCACCGCTGGTGAAGCGGAACGTGGAGTGTCGTGAGTACCGCCCACAACGCACCGAGGACGGCCGCACTGGCGGCGAGGCCGGGCGCGAGCGAGAGAACGACGTCCCGGCGGCGCCCTGGCCGCGCGGCCACGAGGCCGGCGGCGAGAAACGCCGGAAGCCAGAGGACGGCGACGACGTGCGTGAGCATCGCGGCGGGCAGAGCGAGCGCGAACGCGAGCCGAGCTCGCGCGTCGTCGGGAACCGACGCCAGGCGAAACACCGCTGCACCGGCGGCGACGAGGAGGAGAGCGAGGAGCGTGTAGCCCCGTACCTCGGTCCCGTAGCGGACGAGGAGCGGGTTGACGGCGACGAGCGCGCCCGCCGCGAGTCCCCCGACGGGAGAAGCGGGAGCGAGCCACCTCACCAGAACGGCGACCAGCAGCAGGCCGAGCACGAGCGTCAAGGCCCGGGCCGCCGCGTCCGACCCTCCGAATACGGCGGTCCAGCCTTTGAGGAGAGCGAAGTAGAGAGCTGGGTGAAGGCTCGCGAGAACCCGTCCCGCCATGTGCGCGAGGCCCGGCGTCGCGGCGCTGACCGTGGAATGAACCTCGTCCAGCCAGAGCGGCCGGGCGAGCGCCGGAAGCCGGAGAACGGCGGCAAGGAGTACGAGGAGGATCGTCGCCGCCTCGAATCGGCGCGTTTCGGGAGAGCCCACGATCATCGCGATTCCGGTGTTGGAGCCGGTCCGGCGCGCCGGAGCGCGGGCAAGTCGGCGCGCGCTCCACCCGCGCCCGCCGCGCGCCGCGCGAGCGACTCGTGAAGGACGCGCATGACGTTCAGATCCCTCGAGTTTCGGCCCCTCACGGAGTTTCCGTCGTGCAACCGGTAGAGGAGACATGCCTCCTCGAGGACGAGAACGGCGTGGCCGAGTTCGCGGGCCGCAAGAAAGAATGCGAGATCCTCTCCGAAACGCAGCGACGGATCGAACCCGCCTACCCTGTCGAACGTCTTCCGGGTCAGGACCGCGGCGCCGGGGACGAGCGCAACGACGGGCGCCTGCGGGAGAGCCGTGTCGCGCGTCGAGTCGGGGTCGAGGGGCACGGCCCGCGTGCGTCCGAGGACAATGGCCTCCGGCTCGGCGAGGAGACGAGGGAGTGCGGCGCCGAGCCAGCCGTGAGCCCAGAGATCGTCCACGTCGAGGAACGCGAGAACCGAGGATCGTGCTGCGAGGACGCCGGTGTTGCGGGCGGCCGCCGGGCCCCGATTCTCCTGCACGAGCGCGTGGAGTCCGAGCGTTCCGGCGATCTCCGCGGAACCGTCCGTGGAACCGTCATCCACGACGACGATTTCGAGACCGGTGACGTCCTGCGCGCGGATCGACGCGACGGCGTCCCGGAGAAAGCGCGCCCCGTTGAAGACAGGAACGATCACGCTGACCGGAGGGGGCGTTCCTGCCGTCATGCTGGAGGCAGCAGACCCGCCACGGCGGACGCGGCCTGCGCGGGGTCGCCTCCGAGAGAGAGCGCGAAGCAAGGGACGGACTTCACGAGGGCCGCGAGCGAGGCGAGGGACGCGGCGCCGGCTCCGGGGAGCTGGAAGACGGTGCTCGGGGCGAGCGCGCGAAAGGCCTCTGCGGGCGGGAGCGGAGACACGGACGTCTCGCCGCGTCCCGCCACGCGGGGCACGACGAGAGCCCGGAGCGCGAAGCCCGAGGCATCGTTCCCGCCCGGGGTGGGCGGCAGGAGAAAAAGGGTCTTTCCGTCGGCGCTTCCGGCCCGCTCGAGTCGCGCGCCGTCGCCCTCTCCCGGCATCGCCGGACTCGAGGGTAAGAGCTTCGCGGTCCCATAGAGCCGGTGCACGGCGGGACGCGGCGCGCCCGAGACGAGCGCGTAGTCATCCGCAAAATGCTCGAGGCCGAAAGCGCGGCAGAGGAGCGCGGTCGTGGATTTTCCGGAGCCGCCGGGGCCCGCGAGGAGAAGCGCGTCCCTCCCCCGTCCGACCGCGGCGGCGTGGACGAGATTGACTCCGTGCGCGCGGAAGAACCATGCAAAGAGAGAAAGGAGCGGCGCGCCTCGTTCGTGGATCGTCAGGAGGTTCGCGTCCCGCGCCCAGAAAAAGCCGCGCACGGACGTCTCATCGAAAGCTGCGAGTCCTCCCGAGAGAGAGAGAGAGGCGAAGACCGGCCCCTTCGAGAATCCGCGAATCTCGCCACGGGGCCGGAGATCGTCCGGGGTCCACGGAGCGGACGGCGGCGGGACGCCCGTCGAGGACGTGTCCCAGAGGTTCACCGTGAGATCCGGAGCGGAGCCGCCGGACATCTCGAGAGATCCGAGCGCGTCACGCGCGAACGCCACCAGCGCGCTGCCCGCGAAGACGAGCCGCACGACCCTGCCGGCGATCCGGAGCGTGAAAGCCCGCGTCCCGGCCGCGGCCGCGGCCTTGCCGTACGCCTCCTCGAGCGCGTGCACGAAGACGGGGCCCCGGACGGACCGGCGGACCGCTGACGACGCCGGCGATCCGCTCCGCGAGTCGGTCATTCCGGCTCGGCGGGGGCTCCGGGCACGGCGCGCGGCCAGCCCGTCTCGTCGACTTCGTGAATCGGGTCGAGGAGGAGAAGGTCCTGCATGTCCGTGAACTTCTCGAGCCGTGGCAGCGCAAAGGGGCCGGTGACGGGCGCTCTCTCGAGCGGCGGAAAGGGTGCCGGGGAGACTCCCGCGGCCCGCGGGACGAGGAGGCCCTCTCTCAGGAGCTCGTCGACGAACGGCGCGATCCCCTCCCGCACGCCGCCGGGGTCCGCTCCGTGACGCTCCGCGAAGACGTCCGTGATCTCGGGGACGGATGCGCCCGCCGCGGCGAGCCGGAAGAACTCCGCCGCGGTGCCGCGCAGTGAATAGTAGGAGCCGGTCTCGAGATTGACAGCTACGATCTCTCCGTCGAACGCTTCGTAGGCGACTTTCGGCGTGTTGATTCCGAATCCAGGCCCATCGGTCATCTTTTCTCCGTCGCGGCTTGCCGAGAACGAGAATAACCGAAGGGGATTCCGCCCGCCGCGCTGCTCTCCGAGACGACGAGGCCGCCCTCGAGGTTGACGATTCGATCGCAGCCCTCGGCGACCGCGGCGTCGTGCGTGACGACGAGAAGGGTCGTCCCAGGGAGCGCGGCCCTGAGGCGGGCGATGACGTCCTGAACCGTCTGGAGGTCGAGGTGCGCCGTCGGCTCGTCGAGAAGAAGGAGTGCGGGCCGGCGCAGGATCGCGCGGGCGAGCGCCACACGCTGGCGGCCGCCCCCCGAGAGGGTCGCGCCGTCCTCGCCGACCTGCGTCTCCCAGCCCGCCGGAAGAGCCGCGACGATCCCGTCCAGGAACGCGAGCCGGGCGGCCTCGTCGAGCGCCTCGCGCGAGGCCCCCGGCGTTCCGTAGGCCACGTTCTCGGCGAGGGTCCCCCGGACGACGAGAGGCTCCTGGAGCACCGTGCCCGTCTTCCTCCGCAGCGAGACGGCGTCGAAGGTTCCGTACGGGAGACCATCCGCGAGAAGACGGCCCGACCACGGCTCGGCAAAGCCGAGGACGAGGTTCAAGAGCGTCGTCTTTCCGGCTCCGTTCCGGCCCACGAGCGCGACCGCCTCGCCGGGCGCGAGGGCGAGAGACACACCCCTGAGGACGGGTTCGCGCGCCGGGTCGTACCCGTAGACGACGTCCTCGAGAGCGAGCCCGCCACGGAACGCGAGAGGCGGAAGGGCGGCTGCGGAAGCGGGAGCCGGGAGCCGCAGGAGCTCGAGAACGGCTTCGAGCGAGGCGCGTCCTCCGATGATCTGAGGAAGGCTCGTCGAGAGGGCCGCCATCTGCGCGCGCAGGAGGCCGAGCGTGACGAAGAACGACGCGAGCGTGCCGCCGGTCATTCGCCCCTTCACGACCTCGATCCCGCCCACGACGAGGACCACGATCCCCGTCGATGCGAACAGGAAGCCGTGGAGCAGCGCGTACGCCGTGTTGAGCCACGCCATGCGGCCGCTCGTCGTCCTCAGGCGATCGATCTGGCGCGCCTGCGTCTCGCGCTCCTGATCCTCGGCCGCCTGCGCCTGCGTGAGGTCCCTCTTCTGGAGGACGAAGAGGATGCCCCGGCTGAAAACCTCGAAATCGCCGCGGTAGCGTGCGATGTCCCGCCGGACGCGGACCCCGAGCACGCGGCCCGTCAGCCATACGGCGGGCGCGAAGAGGACGGTGACGCCGAAGAGGAGCGGCGACAGAGACAGGAGTACGAGGCCGAGGGCGGCTCCGACGAGCGCGGCCGGCAGGAACTGCGTCACGAGCCCGTTCGTCATGACGTCCACGCGCTCCGTGTCCTCCACCGCTCGCGTGTGGAACGCGGCACGGTCGGCCGTCGCGAGGAAGGAACGCGGCAAGGCGTAGAACTTTGCGACGAGGTCCTCGCGCATGCGGGCGATCGCCTTCTTCGTGACGTCCAGCGTGAGAGCGCGCGCCCAGAGCGCCAGCGCGGCCTGTGCCAGCGTCAGCAGGAGGATCAGCGCGCCCGTCGCCACGAGGCCGCCGACATCGCCTGCCGGGATGAGCCGGTCGAAGGCGCGCCGGGCGAGCCACGGGATCGGGATAAGAGCGACCGGCTGCGCGACCGCGGCGGCGAGAGAAACGAGGAGCGGCCGCCGGGAGCCCATGTAGTAGGCGGCGTACCCGCGGATCGCCTCCCGCCCCGTCACGCCTGTCCTCCGGGTCGCGCGGCGCGCCGCCGGTCGAGTGCCGCCTTGAGAACGCGCACGTAGTCACCCGGCGCGTCGCGCGAGACGAGAGTCCTGTTGCCGCCGTGGATCCGGCGGAGAAGGACGACTTCGGGAAGGACGACCCGTGCGATCCCGGCCTCGCAGACCCGGGCATACCAGTCCACGAACTCGCCGACGGAAAGATTTTCCGGGAACGGGCCAACGCGCGCGAAGGCTTCGCGTCGGGCGAGCATCGCGCCGGCCACGATGCCCGGGACGGGGGGGCCGGTAACCGCGACTCCGCGGTCGAGCGCGGCCCCACGCGGGGCCTTCACGTTCCGGGCATATCCGAAGACGAGATCCGCCCCGCCCGCGGCCGTCGCGATCTGGGCCTCCGTCTTCCCGCGGAGCCACGCGTCGTCACCGTCGAGGAAGGCGATCCACTCCCCGCGAGCCTCGGCCACGCCCGTGTTCCGCGCCGCGCCCGGGCCGCCGTTCCGGCGTTCCACGACGCGAACGCGGCCGCCGAAGGACCGCGCGACGGCGGCGGTGCCGTCCGTGGAGCCGTCGTCGACGACGAGGACCTCGTCCGGGGGAACGCTCTGCGCGAGGACGCTCCGCACGGCCTCGGCGAGAAAAGCCTCGCACTGGAAGGCCGTGACGACCGCGCTCACGCGAACAGATGCGAACACCCGGGACCGATTCTAGCGGGCGGCGCACACGCGTTGACAGCTTCCGCGTCATGGGTCCATCCTCGCGCTCGATCAGACGGAGGCGGTTCAATCTCGCCGTCGGCAGGGGTGTCATGCCTTACACAATCGACGACCGGCGCATCGCGCACCAGACAGTCGATGGCGAAGTCATCGCGATTGATTTCGTGAACGGTGCTTACTACAGCATGCGTGGCACGGCGTGCGAGATCTGGCAGATGCTGATCCTGAGTGTCACCGTCGATGCCATCGTCGCAGCGTATCGAACGGAGGATCCTGCGGCGTCGGAAGCGGTGGATTTGGAGATCCGATCCTTCGTTGCAGAGTTGTTGGCGGTCGACCTTTTGGGTCCTGGCGACCCGGACGCGCCAGCTCAGGCTCGTCCGCCGCTCCTGGCGATACAGCGGCAGCCATACGCGACGCCGCGCCTGGAGAAATTCGAGGACATGGCCGATCTGATAAAGCTCGACCCTGTCCATGACGTCAGCGACGTGGGTTGGCCTCACGTTCCCAAACGCGGCTGATCGTGGCGACGCAATAGCCGCAGCGCACGCGGATGTCCGAGCGCTTTTTCGGGATTCTCGACGACCTCGCGGGCCGGTCTCGCAACTTCCCCGTTTTCCACTTCGCGCTGGCGGGTTGCGTGTTCCGGGTGTGTGCCAAAACAGAACCGCTTGCGCAGCTGCTCGCCGCGGCCTTGCGGGACCGGGTGGTGCCCGCGACGCGCCCGGCGGACGTCACGATCTTCGCCTGGGACATGGAGCCGTCGCCCGTGTCGTGGGCGTGCCCGGAGTGGAAGGTCGTCGAGCGATGGTCGCGGCGCGAGCCCGTTCGCGCTTCGGACGGCACCGGCATGTTCTTCTTCGATCCGATCGGCGGCATGGTGAGCCTTTACGGACGCGGCAGACGGCAGGCAGGCGTGTGGTTCCGCGACGCCGCGACTCTTCCCATCTGGATTGCGGCCGCTCCGTTCCTGCGGGTGCTCGACTCATGGTTCACAGCTCGTGGAAAGATGCTCTGCCATGGCGCCGCAATCGCCAAGCACGGCGTCGCGGCTCTCATCGTGGGACCGGGCGGAGCCGGTAAGTCGACCCTCGCTCTGCGCTCCCTCGACGCCGGATTCGGCTATCTCGGCGACGACTATGTTCTCCTTGAACCGGCCACGCCTCTGCCGATCGTCTACTCCGTATATGGGTCGGGCAAGCTCGTCGCCAGCGACCTCGAGGCCGGCTCGCCAGCAGAAGCGGCGGTCTTCCAGGAGCCCGCCGATCGGACCGAAAAATCGTTTCTCCGGGTCGAGGGCTCGTCGATTTTCGACTCTGCGCCGCTCGCGGCCGTCTTTGAACCGTCCATCGGCGACGGGGAGTGGCCGAAACTGGAGGCGACTTCGTCGGGCGGGGCGCTGCGCTGCATCCTGCCCTCCGCCCTGAGGCAATTGCCCGGCGAAGAGCAGGGAAAGCTCTCGATCCTGACGCGGGTCGTGACCGTACCGTGTTACCGGCTTCACCTGAGCCGCGATCACGCGCGCAATCTCGCGGCGATCGATGCCGAACTCCAGGTCCAGGCGCGGCGTCTCGGGCTCAGCCAGTGAACGGCGCAGGCGTGAGCGCGATCGTGCCGGTCTACAACGGCGCCGGGACCCTGGCGGAAGCGATCGAGAGCATCCTGGCGCAGGAATTCAGGCCGCTGGACATCATCGTCGTCGACGACGGCTCGACGGACGCGACGTCCGAGGTCGTGAAGCGGTTCGCCGATCGCGTCATTGCGATCCGCCAGGACAATCTCGGCCCCGGCGCGGCGCGCAACGCCGGAATCGCGCGTACGGCTCGACCGTTCGTCGCATTTCTCGATGCCGACGACGTGTGGCCGGCGACCGCGCTGGCTTCTCATCTGGACAGCCTCGCCGCGAAGGCGGACGCCGCGGTGGCCTGGGGGCAGTCGACGCACGTCGTCCGCGCGGGCGGATCTCCGCCACGCGACGACTGGCACGGCCGTCCTCAGTGGGCCCTCTCGGTCGGGTCGATGCTCTTCCGGCGCAGCGTGTTCGACGAGGTCGGCGCCTTCGATCCCGCCCTTCGCGTCGGAGAGGACCTCGACCTCATGCTTCGAATCGTGGAGCGCCGGATCGTCGTCGAACGCCACGCCCACGTCGTTTGCGAAAGACGTTTTCATCCCGGAAACGTCACCCGGGACGAGGCGGCCGTCGACTGGGCGTATTTCTCCGCCGTGAAAAAGGCGTTCGCGCGGCGGCGCTCTGCCGCCGGGCGCAAGGCGGATCCACGCACATGACCCCTCCCGCAGTCTGCGCGATCATTCCGGCCCATAACGCCGAGCGGTTCGTGCGCGAAGCCATCGAGTCCGTTCTGGCGCAATCGATACCGGTCGAGCTCATCGTGGTGAACGACGGCTCGACGGACGCGACCGCGTCGATCATCGACTCCTATGGCCGCGACGTGCGGGCCATCCATCAGGAACGACGCGGCCTCGGCGGCGCGCGCAATCGCGGGATCCAGGCCAGCCGGGCGAACTGGATCGCGTTCCTGGATGCAGACGATCGATGGATGCCGGACAAGCTCGAATACCAGACGGCCGTTCTCGCCGCCCGTAGCGACGTAGACATGGTCTTCGGGCACTGCGTCGAGTTTTCGGTTCCGGAGGGCGATTGCCGCTGGCGCGTCCGGACGGATCCGTTTCCCGCCTATTCCGCCTGTGCGGCGCTGGTGCGACGCGCGCTGCTCGACCGCGTCGGCGCGTTTTCAGAGAGCGGGAAGCTGGGCGAGTTCATCGATTGGTACGCGCGGGCTCAGGAGAGCGGCGCGCGGTCGGCGATGCTGGATCGCGTTGTCTTTCACCGCCGTGTCCACGACGCCAACATGACCCGCACCTCGGACGGCATGCGCGAGCAATATCTGGACGTGATCCGGGGCCACCTGGAACGCCAGAGGCTGCCCAAGTGAGGGCATGACCACTGTGTCGGCGATTAGCGTGATCATTCCCGTCTACAACGGTCGCGGGTTCATCCGCGACGCCATCCGTTCGGTATTGGAGCAGCCGTGTCCAGTCGAACTGATCGTCGTGGATGACGGATCGACCGACGGCACGGCCGACGAAGCCTCTGCATGCGGCAGCGGCGTATGCGTGATCCGCTCGAGGCACAACGAGGGCTTGCCCTCCGCGCTGAACCGGGGCCTGGAAAGCGCGCACGGCGACGTCGTCGGCTTTCTCGACTCGGACGACGTCTGGTCGCCCCGTCGCCTGACACCCGAGGTTGCATTGTTTTCGGACATGCCGGACATCGAGGTGCTCTGGGGCCGAACCCGGATCGTGTTCCCGTCCGGAGAGAACGCGGGCGGCGCAGAGTCGCCCGACTGGCCGCCGCAGTTCTTTCCGGCGCTCGGTTCCATGCTGTTCCGGCGTTCGGTGTTCGAACGCGTGGGACGTTTCGACCCGGGACTGCGTCACGCCCAGGACATCGATTTTCTGGCGAGGGCCATGGAGGCGCGCTGCGACGTGCGTCGGCACCAGAACGTTGTCCTGACATGGCGGCGTCACGCGACGAACATGACCAACGAGGTCGGGCTGGACCGTGACTATCTCGCCACCGCGGTTCGGATGGCGCTGCACAGACGTCGCGGGCTCGCCAGCCAACGGAGGATGAGATGACCGGTCCGCCTACGACAACCGGAAGAGCGATTTCTCCGGGCGACTTCGAGTCCGAAGCGAACGTCGGGAAATGGAACCGGTTCTACGAGGGCCGGAGATTGCCGGCGGACGGCATGATGTACGGAGGTGCGACGACGTACTACATGGCCGGCGCATTCCTCGTCAATTGCCGGGAGATCGAAGACTGGGGATGTGGCGCGGGAGGGTTCCGGCGCTTCTGCGGCGGCACGTACATCGGCATTGACGGCAGCCGGACGCCGTTCGCCGAGAAGGTGGTCGACCTGACGACCTATCGAAGCGCCGTCGACGGAATTCTGCTTCGACATGTGCTCGAACATAACTACAACTGGACGAAGATCCTGGACGGCGCCGTCACGTCATTCCGCAGGAAACTCTGCGTCGTGTTGTTCACGCCGTTTTCCGACACGACGCGGGAATTGCGCCACAATCGGGACGAGGGACTCGATGTGCCCGACCTCTCCTTCGCTGCGGGCGACATCGAGGCGCACTTCGCCGGGCTGAACTGGAAACTGTTTCGAGGGATCGAAAGCAAGAGCCAGTACGGCGTCGAGCATGTCTATTGCGTCTGGCGGGATTAGACGTGCTGCGGCGAGGTCAACGACGGTGACAGTGGCGAATGCACTCGGTTACACCGGGAGGGAGTTCGGGAAAGCGGGGGCACCGTCGTCGGATCGCGGACGAGCGTGGGCGGAGAAGCGGCGCTATGATGTATCGATGACGCTCGATGAGCGAGTCCTCCTTCCGAAAGTGCGAGGTGCGTCCTACAACCCTCGTTGTCGCCGACGGCTTCCGCTGGCGCGAGGAGATCCGGCAATTCACCCGACGCGATGGTCTCCACCTGGCCCCGGTTCTGCAGACGGCTCTTCGGGCAAATTCGCCGTCCGCCCGACGCTTGTCGCGGTGATTGCAAGAACCCGGCCCCGGCGCAGCGCCTCGAAGGCGGTCGGCGTAAGGTCCCCGGAGTTCTCCTGCGACCTGACGGCCGCCTCCCGGCCTCTTCACCACTTCTGGGAACACACCGTCGGCAGCGGACACGCGCTTCTCGGGCTACGCGCCGATTGGCAGGAGCAGATGACGCGCTGCCATCGGGAGCTTGGGTTTCGCCACGTCCGGTTCCACGGACTTCTCTCGGACGACGTCGGGACTCTCGTTTGCGAGAGGAATCGCCCGGTCTATTCCTTTTTCAACGCGGACCGGATTTGGGACTTTCTCCTTTCGATCGGCATGCGTCCCTTTGTCACGCTGTCGTTCATGCCGGAGATGCTCGGCTCCGGCCCCACGACGGTTTTCCACTATCGCGCCAATGTGACGCCTCCCAAGAGCCTGCGGAAGTGGGAAACGTTGGTAAAGAGACTCGTTCGCCACGCGATCCAGCGATACGGTCGGGGCGAAGTCGAGCAGTGGCCGTTCGAGGTGTGGAACGAACCAAATGTGAAGGCGTTCTGGACGGGATCGCGGCTCGACTATCTTCGCCTTTACCATGCGACAGCGCGGGCGATCAAGGCGGTCGAACCGAGGATTGCCGTCGGGGGCCCCGCAACCGCCATGAACGCGTGGATCGACGAATTCCTCGCGTCCTGCGAGA
>JBDTML010000277.1:0-4813 GCA_039934255.1 Acidobacteriota bacterium
TTCGGCGCGTTCGTGGACCTCGGCGGCGTGGACGGGCTCGTCCACGTGACGGAGATCTCGCGGCGCCGCGTCGCCCACCCGAAGGACGTCCTCACCGTCGGCCAGGACGTCACGGTCAAGGTTACGAAGCTCGCGGGCGAAGGCAAGCGCATCTCTCTCTCGATGAAGGAGCTCGAGTCCGATCCCTGGCAGACGCTCGCGGAACGCTTCGCGCCCGGGGCCTCGTTCACAGGAACGGTCGCGCGGCACGCGGACTTCGGCCTCTTCGTCGAGGTCGAGCCCGGTGTGGACGGCCTCGTGCACGTGTCGGCTCTTCCGCCGGGGGTTGCCATCAAGGATCCGGCCGTCGCCGTGGGTCAGTCGGTGCAGGGCTGGGTGAAGGAAGTGGACTCGAAGGGGCGGCGGCTGTCGCTCACGCTGCGGGAAGTCAATACATCGAATCCGTGGGACGGCATCCTGGAACGCCATCCCGAAGGTTCCATGGCGCAGGGCGAGGTCGAGACCGTCGCCCAGTTCGGCGTCTTCGTGCGCCTCGAGCCCGGTCTCACGGGCCTCATCCCGAACTCCGAGACCGGCGTTCCGCCCGGCACGGTCGTCCGCCACTTCTCGCCGGGCCAGAAGATCGAGGTCAAGGTGATCGGAGTGGATCCGGCCAAGCGGCGGATCTCGCTCTCGGCGCCCAACGCGAAATCGAACACGAGCAACGAGGGCGACCGCGGCGACCTGAAGAACTACCGAGAAGAGTCCGCCAAGAGGGAGAAGGCCGCGACGCCTTCCGTCTCCATCTTCGGCTCGTCCCTTCTGCAGGCGCTCAACAACCCGAAGAGCAAGCAGAAGAAGTAACGGTGGCGCCGGGAAGCCCTCGATCGAGAGACCCCGGCCGCGAGCCAGGGTTTTTTCTTCCGAACCGTGTCGAGCGCCCGGCGGCGCTCCTCGCCTTCCTGACAGGGGCCGCCGGCTTCGCGGGCTGGGCGCTCGGCCTTCCGGACCTCGGCCGGATCGTGCCCGGAACGGTCGCGATGGTCCCGAACACCGCGGTCGCGTTTCTCCTCGCGGGTGCCGCGCTCTGGCTCGCGGCGGGAGACGCGGCGGGCCTCCGGCTCCGCGCGTCCCGCGTGGCGGCTCTCGGCGCGGCGGCTCTCGGCGCTCTCACCCTCGCCGAATACCTCTCGGGCGCGGACTTCTCGATCGACCAGCTTCTCTTCCGCGACCCGGGGCTTCTCGGGGGCGATCCGCCCGGACGGATGGCGGCCATCACGGCGCTCAGCTTCCTCGCGTCCGGCGCGGCGCTCGCGATCGGGGTGCGCGGCAGGCCCGCGTGGCTGCGGGACGCCCTCGCCGCCGTGCCGCTCTTCCTCGGGTTCGTCTCGCTGACGGGGTACGTCTGCGGCGTGAGCAGCTTCCTCTGGGTCGGGCGCCTCAAGGGGATGGCGGTCCCGACGGCCGCCGCGTTCGTGAGCCTCGCCTGCGGCATCCTGATCGGAAACCCCGAGGGGACGTTCTCGAAGCTCTTCCGGAGCGCTTCCTCCGGGGGCGCCGTCCTGAGGCGGCTCCTGCCGCTCGTCATCGTCCTCCCCGCGCTCTTCGCGGTCGGCGCGCGGGTCGGCGAGCGGGCGGGCCTGTACCCCGCGGAATTCGGAGTCGCGGGGTCCGCCGCCGCCGACAGCGTGGCGGGGGTTCTGATCCTCGTGGTCTTCGCCACGCGCCTGAAGCGCAAGGAGGACGAGGTCTCGGCTGCGCTCGAGGCCGGCGCGAACCAGCTCCGCGAGAGCGAGGACCGCTTCAAGTACATCTTCGAGTACTCCCTCGTCGGCAAGTCGATCACGCGCCCGGACGGCGGGATGGTCGTGAACGAGGCGTTCGCCGGCATGCTCGGGTACACGCGAGACGAGATGCAGCGCCTGCGCTTCCTGGACATCACCCATCCCGGCGACGCCGCGGCCTCCCAGCGCGCGTTCGACGAACTCCTCTCCGGCGAGCGCGAGTCGGCGCGCTTCGTGAAGCGGTACCTCCACCGGAACGGCTCGGAGGTGTGGGCCGACGTGAGGACGTCCCTCCGCCGCGGCCCCGACGGCCGTCCGCTCTACTTCGTCACGTCCGCGAACGACATCACGGAGCGCCGCGCGCTCGAAGAGCAGCTCCGGCAGAGCCAGAAGATGGACGCGGTCGGGCAGCTCGCGGGAGGGGTCGCGCACGACTTCAACAACCTCCTCACCGTCATCCGCGGGTACGCCGAGGTGCTCTCGACGGACCTGCCGGCGGGCGCCCCGGAGGCCGACAGTGTGGACGAGATCCTGCGCGCCTCCGACCGGGCCGCGGCGCTCACGAAGCAGCTCCTCGCCTTCAGCCGGCGGCAGGTGCTCGAGATGCGGGTCGTCGACCTGCGCTCGGCCGTGGACGGCGCCGAGCGCATGCTGCGGCGGCTGATCGGCGAGGGCATCGATCTCGTCGTCGTGAAGCCGGCGGCCGAGGCGTTCGCGAAGGCGGATCCGGGACAGATCGAGCAGGTCCTCGTCAACCTCGCCCTGAACGCGCGCGACGCTATGCCGCGTGGCGGGCGGCTCTCGATCGAGCTTTCGACAGAGACGGTCCCCGAGCCGGTGCGTTCCGCGTTCGATTCCGTGCCCGCCGGCCGCTACGTGTGCGTGACGGTTGCGGACACGGGGGTCGGGATGGACGCCGGGACGCTGAGCCACCTCTTCGAGCCCTTCTTCACGACGAAGGCGCGGGGAAAGGGAACGGGACTCGGGCTCGCGACGGCGTTCGGGATCGTGAAGCAGAGCGGCGGCTACTTCGAGGTCTCGAGCACGCCGGGCGAGGGGTCGAAGTTCCGCTTTCTCCTTCCGGAAGTCGCGGGCGCCGCGGCGCGGCCGACCGCGCCGGCGGGCGCCCTCCCGGCGGGCACGGAGACGATCCTCCTCGCGGAGGACGAGCCGGCCGTGCGCGAGCTGACGCGGAGGCTTCTCGAGCGGCGCGGCTACCGCGTCCTGCCGGCCGGCTCCGCCGCCGAAGCGCTCGCGAAGGCGGACGCGTTCGACGGGCCCATCCATCTCCTCCTGACGGACCTCGTCATGCCGGGCGGGAGCGGGGTCGAGCTCGCCGGAGAGCTCGCTCCGAAGCGGCCCGGAACGCGCATCCTCTTCATGTCGGGCTATTCGCACGACGTTCTCGCGCAGCAGGGGCTGGCCGCGCCCGAGGGACGCCTGCTGCTGAAGCCGTTCACCGAATCGGGTCTCCTCCTGCACGTCCGCGAGGCGCTCGACGCTCTCCCGGCGTCTCCGATCGTCCTCGGGGCGTGAGGCGGGGGCGGCTCCGCCAATCCATCTCCTCCTAGCGGATCTCGTGATGCCGAGGTGATTCAAGTACCCTATAGGAGGCTGTGAAGCTCCGGGCCATCGTCTTGCAGCTAGATTCGATTGCTGCTTCGAGATACCTCGTCTCACAGGCGGGCAAATGGCGGTATTCCCGAACGTTGACGGTTGGGCCCGCACGGGATTCTGGGATCGTGCCCTCGATAGCGAATCGAAACCCGCCCGGCCCTGGCAGCGTCTTCTCGCCACCATTTTCTTCGTCTCCGCCGCGGTCCTCTTCCGGGTGGAGTTCCTCGGTCCGCTCGGCCAGCACATCCCGTATGTGACGCTCTTCCCGGCGGTGATGCTGGCCGCCGTCACTGGAGGTCTTGCAAGCGGTCTCCTCGCGACGTCCCTGTCCGCGGGCGTCGCGTACTTCTGGTTCCAGGGGGGCGTGCTCGACCCGGGCGCTTCGCTCGCGATGGCGACGTTCGTGGCAAGCGGCGTGGCGATGTCCGTCGTCGGCGAGCTGAACCTCCGCGCGCGGGCGAGGCTCCGACGGAGCCGCGACGAGCTGCGCGAGAGCGAGGACAAGTTCAGGTTCGTCTTCGAGGGCTCGATGGTTGCCAAGTCCATGACCCTCCCGACCGGAGCCCTGCGCGTCAACCAGGCGTTTGCGGACATGCTCGGCTACTCGCGGGAGGAGCTCGAGAGGCTGCGCTGGCAGGACGTCACGCCCCCGGAAGACGTCGAAGACGTTCAGCGGACGGTCGGCCCGCTCCTCGCCGGGGAAGGGACGTCGGTGCGCCTCGTCAAGCGGTACGTGCACCGGAACGGCGGTATCCTGTGGGCCGACGTCACGTCCTCGCTGCGCCGCGACGTGGAGGGCAAGCCGCTCTACTTCGTCACGGCCTTGCTCGACATCACGGGGCTCAAGAAGGCCGAAGAAGCCCTTCGAACCAGCGAGGACCGGCTGCGCCTCGCGCTCGAAGCTGCCGGGTTGGGAGCCTGGGACCTCGATCTCGCCCAGGACAAGGCGTGGCGCTCCCCTCGCCACGACGAGATCTTCGGGTACGACTCGCTCCTGCCCGAATGGGGATACCGGCAATTCATCGAACGCGTCGTCCCCGAGGATCGCGAGCGCGTCGATCGAACGTTCCACGGGGCGCTCGAGGCAGGCCCGCTGGACTTCGAATGCCGCATCGCCCGCCCGGACGGCGAGGTGCGGTGGATCTCGGTGCACGGCCGGGTGTATTTCGGCGGGGACGGTAAGCCTCACCGGGCTTCGGGCACCATCCTCGACGTCACCGACGACAAGCACGCGCAAGAGGAGCTGCAGAAGGCTCAGGAGCGTCTCCTTCTCTCCCAGAAGGCGGCCGGGATTGGCCACTTCTCGTGGGACATCCGAAACAACGTGAACGAGTGGTCCGACGAGCTGATGGCTCTCTACGGCCTTCTTCCTGGTGGCTTCGGGGGGAAATACGAGAGCTGGCGCGAGCGCCTTTTTCCCGACGATCTCGCGG
>JBDTML010000278.1:0-10498 GCA_039934255.1 Acidobacteriota bacterium
GGCCGCCGCTCCTGATGGGCATGTACACCTTCTCGAAGCGCCGCGACGAAGTCGCCGCCCATGAAGGCAACGAAAGGCAGGAGGAAGGCCATGTCTGAGCAGGCGCTGAAACCCGCGTTCCTCGGCGGCCCCTGGATGAGGGAGAAGGTCTTCCTCGGAATGTCGTTCCGGGCCTACGCGAAGAGTCTCCTCACGCCCTTCAACGCGATCGCGGCGGCGATCCTCCTCGCCGGAATCCCGACGATGGCCGTTCGCTTCTGGAAGGGGCTCGGCGCGACGACGAACCTGTCGCAGACGAACCCGTGGGGCATCTGGGTCGCGTTCGACGTCGTCTGCGGCGTTGCGCTCGCGGCGGGCGGCTACACCGTCGCGTGCGCCGTCTACATCTTCGGCCAGAAGGCCTACCGGCCGATCCTGCGCCCCGCGATCCTGACCGGGTTCCTCGGCTACGCGCTCGTTCTGTTCGGCCTCGTCGTGGACCTCGGCCAGCCGTGGCGCCTCCCCTACCAGTTCTTCCTGACGCCCGGAACGACCGCCGTGATGTACGAGGTCGGCTGGTGCGTGATGCTCTACCTGATGGTGCTCGGCCTCGAGTTCCTTCCGGCCGCGCTCGAGTGGCTCGGCCTCGTGAAGGTGCGCCGCCTCCTCGGCTCTCTCACCATCGGCATCATCGTCCTCGGCGTCACGCTGTCGACGCTCCACCAGTCGTCCCTCGGCGCCTTCTTCCTGATGACGCCGGGCAAGCTCCACCCTCTCTGGTACTCGCCGTTCCTCCCGATCTTCTTCTTCGTCTCGAGCATCTCGGCGGGCATCGGCATGGTGATCGTCGAGAGCGCTCTCTCGCACCGCGCCTTCCACGACCAGCTGGACCCGGCCGCCCCCGTCGACCTCGACAAGATCACGCTGGGGCTCGCCAAGGGCGGCGCCGTCGTGCTCTTCGCGTACTTCTTCATCCGGCTGCAGGGCCTCGTCGCGAGCGGCCGCTTCGACCTCCTCGCGACCGGCTGGGGCGCCTGGTACCTCTTCGAGATGCTGGGCTTCATCCTGCTGCCGTCGCTCCTCTTCGCGTTCGCGGCGCGGCGGCACAGCGCGAAGCTGGCCCGGGTCGCCGGGCTCCTCACGGTCCTCGGCGTCGTCCTCAACCGCTTCAACGTCTCGCTCATCGCCTTCAACTGGAACGTGGCGGACCGCTACGTCCCGAGCGCGGGCGAGATCATCACGTCGCTCACGATCGTGACGATCGGCGTCCTGATCTTCCGCTGGATCGTGAACCGCATGCCGGTGGTCCACGAGCACCCCGACTGGCGCGGCGCGCACTGAGCGTCAAGAGAAGGAAAAGAGAAACACCATGAACGAACACAGCCTCCTGAGCCCCTACACCGCGAAGGCCCTCGAGTACGGCCTCGCGATCTCCTACCTGCTTCTCTTCATTCCCTTCTGGCGCTTCGTCCAGGGCGAGACGCCGGCCCACGCCTTCGGGTTCGGCTGGTTCCAGGTTCCGAACGGCGTCCACCTGCACGCCGGTCACGCGTGGGCGCGGCCCGAGGGCGGAACGGTGGAAGTCGGCCTCGACGACTTCGCGCACAAGCTCGTCGGCCCTCTCGACCAGCTTCTCCTGCCCGCGATCGGAGCGCCGGTGCGGCAGGGGCAGAAGGCCTTCTCTCTCGTGGCGGGCGGCCAGGAGCTCGACGTGCTCTCGCCGATCGACGGCCACGTCGTCGCGGTGAACGAGGCGCTGCGCGCGAACCCAGAAGGCGCTCTCCGCGACCCGTACGGCGCCGGCTGGCTCATGAAGGTCGAGCCTCGCTGGCTGACTGGCAACCTCAAGAACCTCTTCACGGGCGAGGGAGCCCGCCGGTTCCTGGACGCCGCGGCGGGAAAGCTCGCCCAGAGCCTCACGCCTCAGCTCGGCGTCGTCCTGCAGGACGGCGGCACCCCGGTCCACGGGATCGCCCGAGCCCTCGACCCGGACCACTGGGACGAACTTGCCCGCCGGTTCCTGGGCGGAAAGTGAGCCGGGTGCCATGAAACACCTCCGCCTGCCGGCCTTCCTCCTGACTCTCGGGCTTGGCGCCACCGTTCTCGCGAGCGGTCTCGCCAACCTTCCGAAAGACCGCCCTCTTCCGCAGGGAGACGGCAGCCCGGGCGTCGTGACCTTCCGCCATGCGAGCCACGTCGACGGGACGAGGCCGGATTGCACGCCCTGCCATCCGACGCTCTTCTCGATCCTGCCGCCGTCTCCGGCGCGCCCGGCTCTTGCGCTCAAACACGCGGACATGGAAAAAGGCGCCGCGTGCGGGAAATGCCACGACGGCAAGAGCGCCCACGGATTCGAGGACTGCGCGACCTGTCACGCGGTACCGAAAGAAAGGTGAGCATCATGGAAGCCCTCCTCGCGCTCCTCCAGGGAACCGCCATCTTCATGGTCGGCCTCCTCGTCCGGCTTCTCTTCCTCGTGGCCTTCGTCGCCGCCGCGCTCGTGCCGGTCCTCGCCGGCTGGGGGATCTATCGCGCGGTGGAACGGACCGCCCTGTGGCTGAAAGCGCGCCGGCTCGGGCTCGTGGAGGTCGAGGGGCTCGTCCTTGCCGAGAACCGCCGCTACGCGCCCGCGCACACCTGGCTCGACGAGCAGCGCGGCGGCCGCCTGCGCGTCGGTCTCGACGATCTCGCCGGGCACCTCGTTCACGGCGTCACGGCCGTCACCCTTCCGCTGCCCGGCAGTACGGTCGCCGCCGGCCGTCCCGCCGTGACGATCGCCTGTGGCGCCCGCACGGCGGTCATTTCGGCCCCCGTGACCGGGACGATCGTAGCGGTGAACGAGCGGGTCGCGAGGCATCCGGCGCTCCTCCGTTCTTCACCGTACGAGAAGGGGTGGCTGTTCACGGTCCGTCCGGCGTCGGACGCGTATCGCGGGTTCCCGGGGGGCCTCGAAGCAAGGGCGTGGTTCCGCGGCGAGGAGGCGCGCCTCGCGCGCTTCTTCGAGGGTGAGCTCGGGCTCGCCGCGGCGGACGGCGGCGAACTCATCCTGCCGCCGTCGGTTCTCCTGTCCGAGGAAAAGTGGCGACAGGCCGTTTCGTCTTTCCTCGAGACCTGAGCCCCGAAGGTCCGCGGCGCGGAATCCGAAGGCCGCCCTCCCCGGGCGGCCTTTTTTCTTCTTCTGGCAAAATCAGCGGTTCGAAAGAAGGAGACTCACCTCATGCGCCGAACCGCTCTCGTCCTCGCGCTCGCCCTCACCGCCGCCTGCGGCCAGAAGTCCGCCGTCACCGAGGCGGCCAAGCCCGCTCCCGCGTCCCCGGCTTCGGCCGCCGCCGCCGTTCCCCAGGCTCCCCAGCCGGCGCTCACGAGCGTCACGGGCATCGTCGAGGAAACGCTCGACGCCTCCGACTACACGTACATGCGTCTCAAGACGGAAAGCGGCGGCGAAACCTGGGCCGCCATCACGAAGGCGAAGGTCCAGAAGGGCGATCGCGTCACCGTCGTGAACGCGATGGCGATGGACGGCTTTGAAAGCAAGACGCTGAACCGGAAGTTCGACCACATCGTGTTCGGCGCCCTCGAAGGCGGCAAGACGGGCGCCGCTCCGGCTCCGGTGTCGGCGCACGGCGCCCCGGCCAACGCGTCGAAGGGCGCCGAGGTGGCTTCTCCGCACGCCGCCGTGTCGGACGGGAAGGCCGAGGCGATGGACGTCAAGGTCCCCAAAGCCGAGGGGAAGGACGCGTACACGATCGCGCAGGTCTTCGCCGACCGCGCGAAGCTGAAGGACAAGATCGTGACGGTGCGCGGCAAGGTCGTGAAGGCAAACGGCGGAATCATGGGCCGGAACTGGTACCACATACGCGACGGCTCGGGCTCGCGCGAGAAGAAGGACGACGACCTGACGGTGACGTCCAACGACCCGGCGATCGTCGGCGACGTCGTCGTCGTGAAGGGAGTCGTTCACGTCGAGAAGGACTTCGGCGCGGGTTATCAGTACCCCGTCGTCGTCGAGGACGCGAAAGTGGCGAAAGAGCCGGCTTCGACGCGGGCGGACGCTTCGCGGTAGGACGATTCGCGGGGACATGCAGGAGACCGAGGAGGAAGAGGAGGCGCGCGGGGCGAGGCGGGAGACGCCGCTTGCGGGCTATCAGGGCGAGCCCGGCTCCTTCTCGGCGCGCGCCGCCGCGCGCGCGGGCCGGCCGCGCGGCTTCGCGACGTTCGACCGACTCCTTCGCGCGCTCCTCGCGGGCGAGGTCGACGTGGCCGTCCTGCCCGCCGCGACGCACGGCGCCGGCCCCGTCGTCGAGCCGCTGGAGGCCCTTTCCCGGGTTCTCGAAGCCGGCGTCGTTCCGCTCGAGGTCCGCGAGGAGATCGCGATCCCCGTGCGTCTCGTCCTCGCGGCGCCGCCCGGCGTGGCCGAAGAGGACGTCAAGGAGATCCACTCGCAGCCGCCCGTCCTCCGACAGTGTTCACGCCTCCTCGCGCGCTGCGATGCCGTCCCCGTCGAGACGCACGACACGGCCTTCGCCGCCCGGCGCGTGGCCGAGCTGGGTGGGGCGCGCGCGGCGGTGTGCTCCGAGGAGGCGGCGCTCGAGGCGGGCCTCGTCGCGCTCGAGGAGGACGTCTCGGACGTGAAGCCGAACGCGACGCGGTTCTGGGCGGTCGCGCGCCGGTCGGACGCCGGAGACGCGCCGCCCTCCGTCCGCGCGCTCCTGTTCTCGGGCACGCGCCTCGCGGCGGCCCTCCACGACGCCGGCGCCGAGATCCTCATGCTGCCGAGCCGGCCCGGTGCGCCGGTGGGCGGGTTCGCGACCGTGCCTCCGCTCGCGCTCGCGAAGGCGGCCGGCCTCGCGGCGAAGGCGGGCGAGACGCTCGTCTGGCTCGGCCCCGCGCCCGACCACGTGCCGCCGCCGCGCCTGAAGGACGCGCCGCGCGCCACGGAGATCCGCGCGGCGACGGTCGTCACGGTCGGTGCGTTCGCCCTGGGTGGGGGCCTGCGGGCCGTCATCGCGGGCCCGTGCGCCGTCGAGTCGCCCGAGCAGGTCCTGCGTCTCGCGAAAGCCGTGGCGCGCGCCGGGGCGACGGCGCTCCGCGGCGGCGCCTTCAAGCCGCGCACGTCGCCGTCCGCGTTCCAGGGGCACGGCCTCACGGCCCTCCGCTGGTTGCGTGACGCGGGCGACGCGGTCGGCCTGCCGATCGTCACGGAAGTCATGGCGCCGGCGCAGGTCGCGCCCGTCGCCGCGCTCGCGGACGTCCTCCAGATCGGCGCGCGCAACTGCCAGAACTACGACCTCCTCCGGGAGGCCGGGGCCGCGGGGAGGCCCGTGATGCTGAAGCGCGGCTTCGGGACGACGGTCGAAGAGTGGCTCTCGGCCGCCGAATACATCCTGGCGGCGGGCTGCAAGGACGTTCTTCTCTGCGAGCGCGGGATCCGGACGTTCGAACGCGCGACGCGCGGGACGCTCGACCTCGGCGGTCTCCTCGCGGCGCGGTCGCTCACGCACCTGCCGCTCCTCGCGGATCCGTCGCACGCGGCCGGCCGGAAGGAGCTCGTGCCCGGCCTCGCGCGCGCCGCGTGGGGCGCGGGCGTCGACGGGCTGATGATCGAGGTCCACGACGCGCCCGAGTCCGCGCTCTGCGACGGGCCGCAGGCGCTCCTGCCGGACGACCTGGAGATGCTCCTCGACGAGTTCGGCCTCCTGCCGGGGCGCACGGGCTCGGTCGAGCGCGTCCGGCGGGCCATCGACTCGGTTGACACTTCGATCGCGGCGCTCGCGGCGCGCCGACTCGAGCTCTGCCGCCGCGTCGCGGAGATCAAGCAGGCGACGGGCCGCCCCATCCGCGACGAGGCCCGCGAAGCGACGGTGCGCGCGCGCTTCGCCGAGAGCCTGGGGAAGGACGCGACGAAAGCGGCCGGCCTCGCGGACGCGCTCATCGCGCTCGGACTCGAGGCCGAGGGCTGGCGAGATCCCGAGGCAGATTGACACGATCTTTCTGCGGCGAGCCCTTCGAGGCCCCCCTTTTTTCGGGCGCGGCCTACGCGCCGATGATCTTGATCAGGATGCGCTTGGCGCGGCGGCCGTCCCACTCGCCGTAGAAGATCCGCTCCCACGTCCCGAAGTCGAGCCGGCCCTTCGTGATCGCTACGACGACCTCACGGCCCATGAGCTGCCGCTTGACGTGCGCGTCGGCGTTGTCCTCCCCCGTGTCGTTGTGCCGCCACTGGCGGACCGGCTCGTGGGGGACGAGCGTCTCGAAGAAGCGCTCGTAGTCGCGGTGGAGGCCCGGTTCGTCGTCGTTGATGAAGACCGAGGCCGTGATGTGCATCGGGTTGACGAGGCAGAGGCCCTCCTTGACGCCACTCTCGTCGATCGCGGTCTGTACCTCGTCCGTGATGTTCACGAAGCCGATGCGGCCCGGGACGTTCAGCGTCAGAACCTTGCGATGCGATTTCACGGCCGGGCCTCCGCGGCCGGAGCGCCCTCGAGCGCCTTGAGGCCCGCCTCGGCGGCCTTCCGGGTCTCGCTCGGCGGCATCCCGTTCCTGAGGACGTCCTCGTATTGCCGCCTCGCGTCCGCCAGCCGCCCCTCGGCCTTGTAGAGAATTGCGAGCGCGAGGCGCGCCTCGTCGGCGTGGGTGGACCCGGGCGCCTTGAGAAGAATCTCCTCGTACAGGGTCGTCGCGCGGACCGTGTTCTGGGATCTTTCGGCTCCGCGCGCGAGCCGGAGCGTCGCCGGCACGCTGACCGCGAGATCGTTCACCCGCGCGGCCTCCTCGAACAGGCGATCCGCGGCATCCCCCTGCCCCGTCGAAAGGAGGAAGTCTCCTTTCCGGAGGAGCGCTTCGGGGCGGGCGGCGGGGATTTGAAGGAGGGCGTCGAGCGCCTTCGCCGCTCGCGGCCTGTCCTCGGCCTTGAGGGCGAGATCGGCGATGAGAGAAAGGACGACGACGCGCGACTCGGATCGCGGCATCGCCGCGAGGGTTTCCTCGTAGAAGGCGAGCGCGGCCGCCGCCCCTTGCTCGCGTTCGACGAGCGCCCCGCGTTCGCGGACATGCTCGAGCGCGGCCGCGTCCCCGCCGCGGATCGGGAGTGTGACGGGCGTCGGCGCGCGGGCGGAGCCGGAGAGGCGCTCTCCCGAGGGCATGCGCGGAGCCCGCTTCGCCCACCACACCCCCAGGGCGGCCACGAGGATGACGATGCCAGCCGCCGCGAGGCGACCCGCGCGGCCGGACTCCTCGCGTGGGATGACCGGCACGGTGCGTGGCGTGCCCGCCGCGAGGGGCATGGCCCGAGTCGCGAACCCGGGCGTCGAATCGCCTCCCGAGAGCAAGGACGCGATCTGTCCCCGCGTGTACGCGTCGGACGGCCCGAGCGTCTGCAGCTTCCGGAAGAAGCGCATGAGATTCAGGAAGTCGTGCTCGAGGCGGTAGAGCTTCGCGAGCTGGAGAAGAAGGGCGAGACTGTCGGGGTCCTTCTTGAGGGCTTCCTCGAGCTCGCGGATCTTGGCGTTGTCGAGGGGTTTCTCGCGCTGTCCGGCTCGAAGCGCGGCCGTGCGCAGAAGCGTCTGCGCGGCGGGGTCGTCAGGCGTGCAGGCGACCGTCTGGTAGGCCGCCCAGAGCGCCTCCTCGGGGGGCGCATTCCGGTCCTTCAAGAGCCGTTCCGCGGTCGCCGTGGAGTCTCGGGCGCGCTGCCTGTTGCGCTCGGCGACGAACGCCGCGGGGTTATCGAGAAACTCGCGGAAGAGAACGCCGGGCCGCGTGACGCCCTCCCTCTCGTACAGCGCCTCCAGGGCATCGCAGGCCGCCGCCGCGCTCGCGAAGCGCCGCGAACGGTCCTTGGCGTGGAGCATCCGGAGAAACGTGTCGACACCGGGGGGGATCGACGGGTCGAGAAGCGAGGGCAGGTCCGGTTCGATCTCCGCCACGCGGCGGAGGGAGGCGGCGATGGAGTCGGCCGTGAAAGGGTTGAAGCCGCAGAGGAGCTCGTAGAGGACCGTTCCCATCGAGAACAGGTCGGTGCGCGCGTCCAGCTCCTCGCCGCGCGCCTGTTCCGGCGACATGTGCGCGGGGGTGCCCACGACGGTGCCCGTGTGCGTGAGGCGCGTCAGATGCGCGGCGTGGCTGATGCCGAAGTCGCCGATCTTCACGCATCCGTCGCGCGTCCACATGATGTTCTGCGGCTTGATATCGCGGTGAATGACGCCCTTCGCGTGGGCGGCTCCGAGACCCCGGAGAGCTTCCTGGGCGACGTAGAGAGCGATTTCCCAGGGGAAACGGCCGGACTGCCGCCGGAGAGAGTGCAGCTCGCCGCCGTCCACGTACTCCATGACGATGTAGGCCTGCTGGGGAATGGGGCTGCAGTCCAGGAGCTCGACGACGTTCGGATGCTTGAGGGAGATCTGGATCCTGATCTCGTGGAAGAAGCGGTCGAGGAAGTCGGGATCCGTCGCGATGTGGGGCAGGATCTTCTTGAGCGCAACGGTGCGGCCCGACTTCTCGTCCGTGGCGAGGAAGATTTCCGCCATCCCGCCGAGCGCGAGCCGGCGGAGGATCCTGTAGTGGTCGATCCGTTCCGGCGCCGGAGGGCCGCCGCCTTCGTGCATGGTCCGGGAATCTTACGCGGGCCGCCCCCTGTCCTCGCCGGTGGCGCGCTCGCGGCCGTCTCTCAGGGGCGGAGGCCCTCTTCCATCGGCAGGTCCTCGCGGGAGGACCGCGGCGGTGCGCACGGGTCAATTCTCGCCGAGCCGGGCGCGGAGGCCGTCGACGAGCCGGACGGGGCCGCGCGTCCGGGCGGCGCTGCGCATCCATCCGGGCAGGCTCTCGCCGAAGACGTCGCGCTCCGTGTAGACGAGCGTCGCGCCGCCCTCCGCCGGGCCCGGCGTCACCGCGAAACAACCGCCGACGGGCGCGACCCGCACGCGACCGGCCGAGGCCGGTTCGAGGCGCGAAGACCCGTCCTCCCAGAAGACGATCGTCGAGGCGGGGCCGCGCGCGGTGGCGGGGAGGAGCGCGTACGCGCGATCGCGGAGCGGCCAGGGGGCCGCGAAGACGGCGGCGAAGGCCGGCGGATCGCCCGGCAGGAGGGTGAGGGTGCGCAGGCCGCGGATCCACGAGGGCCAGCGGGCGACGTCCGCGAGGATCGACGTGACCCGCGCCGGTGACGCAGCGAGCGCCGCGCGGGCCCGGAGCACCGCGGACCCGTCTGCCTGGCGCGCGAGGCCGACCCAGACGCCGCGCTCCTCGTGGAGCCGCGCGAAGCGTTCGTCCTCGAGGAGGCAGGGATGTTCCGCCGGAAGCGGGTGCTCGGTGATGGGCTCCGCCGCGGTCCGTCCGGCGAGGAAGGCGGCGGCGACGAAGGCGCGTGCCGCGCCGGGAAGTCTCACGACGCGGCGCGCGCGGCCGGACGGGACGGGAGCGCGAGCACACCGGTCCTCGGGTCCCAGACTCCGGCTCCGCCCGCGGCCGGGAGCGCGAGCGGCTTCAGGATGTAGTCGTCGCGCCGCGCGTTGTGGGCGCACATCGAAACGGGGCCGTCGTCCGTCATGACCATGAAGGAGCAGTTTGCGATCCGTTCGGGGTCGAGGGCGTCGGCGTCCATGAAGTTCTGGATGAAGAACGTGATCTTGCCCGTCTTCTTTCGCGCCAGGATCTCGCGGCGGACGCGCCAGAGGCGCGCGAGAAGGAAGCGGCCGCCGCGGAGGACCCACCAGGGCTGGCGCGCGAGCGCGAGGACGATCCGCCGGGCCGTTCCTTTCACGTCGCGCCGGTCGAACGGCACGTCCTTCATCTGTTCGAGGAAGCTCTCGTAGAGAGCCTGATCAGCGAGGACGTCCACGGCGCGGCCGCCGAAGGTCGCAAGCATCGTGGCCTCGTGGCAGTCCGGGTGCCCGAGGAGCGCGGCGTTCCACGCGAGGGCGCCTTCGCCGACCGCCGCCGTGATCCGCTCGCGGATCGCGGCCATGGTGACCTCGGGCGCGCGCCTTTGCCACTCCCCGCGGCCGGTGGCGGCCTGCACCTGGAACGACGCCATCCCGACGACGTCCGCGTGCTCGAGGAAGAAGCGCGCGAGGTCCGGGATCTCGTCGAGGTTTCCCCCGTGGACGGACGTGTTGAAGACGACCGCGATCCCGAGGCCGCGGGCCCGCTCGATGTACTCGCGGCGGATCGCGTTCAGTGAGACCTCGGTCGGAAAGCGCTTGCGCCTCTGCGTCGTGTCCACGTGGAACGCGACGTCGAAGAGGCCGGCGTCCGCAAGCTCCCGGAGGAGATCGCGCGTCGCCTTGATGCCGTTCGTGAAGAGCGAGGGGCGGAGGCCGCGTTCGGCGACGCGCTTTACGATCGCGACGAGCTCGGCCCGGTCGCGCAGCGTCGGGTCTCCGCCCGTCACCTGTACGCTCACGCCTGCGCCGTAGTCGGCCCGAATGCGGTCGATCCTCTCGAAAAGGATCGGAAGCGGCGTGTCCTTCACGGACTCGGAGGATTCCGAGAGGTAGCAGAGCGTGCAGTCGAGGTTGCAGCGCTG
>JBDTML010000279.1:0-3533 GCA_039934255.1 Acidobacteriota bacterium
GATGATCAAGCTCGCCGCGGTCCTGTTCGTCATCGGCGTCGGCGCCTTCCTCGTGGACAAATCGAACTGGCATCCGTTCGCGCCCTACGGATGGACGGGCGTCAGCTTCTTCGGCCATCACGTCGCCGGCCAGGTGGATCCCGGTGGGTCGCCGGTCGGCGTCCTGGCCGGTGCCGCGATCATCTTCTTCGCCTACATCGGGTTCGACTCCGTCTCCACACACACCGAGGAAGCCCGCAATCCGCGCCGTGACGTTCCCATCGGGATCGTCGCGTCCCTCATCATCTGCACGATCCTCTACATCGCGGTCGTCGCGGTCCTCACGGGCATGGTCAAGTACGATCAGCTCGACATCAACGCGCCGGTCAGCCGCGCCTTCCAACAGAAGGGTATCGGGTGGGCCGAGGGCATCATCGCCACGGCCGGCGTCGCCGGGATCACGTCCGTGCTTCTCGTCATGATGCTGAGCGGGCCGCGCGTCTTCCTCGCCATGGCGCGCGACGGCCTCGTGCCGCAGAGCTTCTTCGGAGCCGTGCACGAGAAGTTCCGGACGCCGTGGAAGTCGACGATCGCGATCGGGGTCTTCGTCACGGTCATGGCCGGCTTCCTGCCGATCGACGCGCTGCTGCACCTGACGAACATCGGAACGCTGCTCGCGTTCGTCATCGTCTGCGCGGCCGTCCTGATCATGCGCCGGACGAACCCGACCGCGAACCGGCCCTTCCGATGCCCGTGGGTGCCGTTCGTCCCGATCATGGGCATCTTGACGTGCCTTCTCCTCATGTTCTCGCTGCCGACGGCGAACTGGTGGCGCCTCTTCACGTGGCTCGCGATCGGGCTGGTCATCTATTTCCTGTACGGCCGGCACCACTCCGTCCTGCAGAAGGACCGCGACCGCGGGATTCCCGCGCACTGATCCGTGAAGCGAGCGGCGCTCCTGATCATGCTGGTCGGGGCGCCGCTCGTTCTCCTCTTCTTCCCCGAAATCCGCCGCCGCATCGCGCACAAGGCGCGGTTCCTGCTTGTCGTTTGGTCGGGGGCTGTTTTGTTTTTCGGATTAGTAGGGGGACCGGGGAAAGAGAATTTCTTCGAAAGGGTAAAAGGAGGAGGCCCCGGCGCGCTCTGGGCCCTCCTGGGCGTGGCCCTGTTCGCTGCGGCGTTTGGCTCCGTCCTCAGTGACTTCCGTCTCTCTTCCCCTTCTAAGAATCCCCCGGGCGCGAAGCGCCGCTGATTCCCTCTTCCAGCGCGCAGCGCTGCAAAATCTTCTTCCGGATCTCCCTATTCCAGCGAAATCCGGTCGATCGCAACCCCGAGCGCCCGCGTGTCCTGCGAGGTGCCGGCACCTTTCGGCACCGTCGTCGGCGTGTGAAACGAAAGACGCACGGGCTCGGGTCCCGAGAGCGCGCTTACGGCCTCGGGCGGGAGCGGAAGGGACACTTCGCCGAAGCCGGGTGCGACGCGCAGCGTTCCCGCCGAAGCTCCGCCGACCGACACGGCGACGTCCACGCCAGTCGCCACCGCGCGAGCGCGGACGACGAGGCGCACCGGAACGAAACCGGGGACGGAGGGGAAGACGATCGAGGCGTCGCCCGTCGTCCAGCGGAGATCGAGGCCTGTGTCCCCGATCTTCTCGCGACCAAAGAAACCCTCGGGATCGAGCCGGCCATCGTCCGGCGCGCCCACGTCGGCGACGAGCCGGGCCCCCTGACGGGTCCAGAGCGCCTCCGGCGCGTAGGAGAACGTCGCCTCACGAAACGTGAAGCAACCCCTGGCCGGCCGCGTCGCGCCCGACAGCGGCGGGAGATCCTTCGGGCGATCGCAGGCGATCACGTACGCCGCGGGCCCCGGCATCGGACCGAAGACCGCGCGCGGGACGATCGCGAGGTCGAAGGGGCCCGGCGCAATCCGCCGCGTGAGGATCTCCCGGCCGGAACCGGCTTCCGTCACGCGCAGCGTCGTGTCCCCCGCGTCGGCGGGCCGGTCGCCCGAGAGCACCGCCGAGAGAGGACCCTGGTCGGCCGGGACGTAGAGATGCGCGGCCGGTCCCGCCCAGCGAAATGAAGGCTGGCCGGGCACGGATTCCCGGACGCCGAACCCCGGTCCGAAGAGCGGCGGAGCCGGGTCGCGAATCGCGACGGTGAGAAGCCGCCGATTCCCCAGGGCTTCCGCCACCGGGCCTCCGTGCGTCCACGACCGCCATGCCGGATCGGTCACGTCGGGCGCCCCCGTTTCGGCCGTGAAGTCCGCGAGACGCACGAGCCGCTTGTTCATCTGCCGCGGCCCCTGCGCGAGCTCCTCGTCCGAATAGCCCCAGACGACGAGGCGCCCCTCCCAACGCTCGGTCCGAAGGAACGCGTGAAAGTCGGGATCGGCCACGATCGTCTCGCGGCCCGGATGGACGTAACGTTCGAGCGTCCGGATCGCCGCGATGGGCGGAGTCTCCTCATGCGCGCTCGCCCGCACTTCCGGCCACGCCTCGCGCGCGAGGAAGAGAGCGGCGACCGACGCCGCGCCGAACGCGAGAATGCCCCGCCGGAGAAGAACCTCGAGTCCGGCTCCGGCGGCCAGGCAGAGCACGAGCACGAACGGGACGGAGTAGCGCGACATCGCGCGGCTGTGGAGAAACCACAGGGAGAGAAACAGGGGCACGAGGACGAGGGCGAGATCCACCGCGCCTCGCCGCTTCCGGAGAGCGAGGACGACGAGCCCCGTTCCGGCGGCGAGAAGGACGGCGAGGGCACGGCGCCACGAGAGGAAGTCCCGCACGAGGAAGGAGTCGAGGAGCGTGCCCACGGAACCGGTCGCGAAGGCGTGCGCGCGGAATCCCGCCCGCTCCGAGAGCGACGCGACGAGTCCGGGCGCGCCGCCCGCCTGCGCGAAGAGCCAGACGCCCCAGGCCGCCGTACCAGCCAGCGCGGACAGGACGAACGTCCACGCAGCGTCCGCCCGGCCGGGACGGGCCATGATCCGGAACGTCCACACGAGGAGGAGCGGGAAGAAGCCGAGCAGGAGGTGCGGTCTCACGCCAGCGCCCGCGGCCGCGAGAAGCCCGGCCGCGAAGGCGAGGAGGCGTCCGCGCCGGGCGAAGACGAGGTCGCGCCATCGGGTCTGGTTCGGCGACCGCCGCTCCTCGGCATTCGCGAGGCAGGCGAGCGCGCCGAAAAACAGGGCCGTGGCGGGTGTGTCGGAGAAGGCCCGCCCGCCGTTGACCCAGACGACGGGAAGCGCGTATCCGAGGACTAAGCCCGCGAGCGCCGACCAGCCGCCGACGACGCGGCGCCCCCACAGGTAAAGGGCTGGCACGCTGCACGCGGCGAGGATCGTGGACGCGGTCGCGAGCGCGTTGAACGGCGTCAAGCAGAACGGCAGGAGAGCGCGGCCGAGGAGAATCCAAACGGGAAAGCCCGGCGCCTGCGGGGAGAGGTCGAAGAGATCGAAGCGCGTGACGGCCCCGGAAAATACGGCCTCGTCGATCTCGCCCGGCGAGTTTGCCAGCGCGAAGAAGCGGGAAGCCGCCACCGCTCCGACGACGA
>JBDTML010000280.1:0-2412 GCA_039934255.1 Acidobacteriota bacterium
CGCACGATCAGGCCGAGGAGCCCGATGAGCGTCAGGAGCGCGGCGGCGAGCGCCGTCGACTCGAGGATGAAGAGCCGCAGCGGGAGCCGGTTCCAGAGCGTCATCGAGCGTGGGAAGAGGAACCCGACGAGGTGCCCGAAGAAGAGCGTCAGAATTCCGATGTGAAACGGCACCGACCCCCAGAAGAGCGCCTTCGTCTCGAGGAACTGGGACGAGAGGCTCGAGAACTGAAACGGCGCGTGGAGGTATCGCTCGATCGATACGACCACGAAGAGGAGAATCGCGATGTACGGGAAGACCGCGAACAGAAACACGTTGAGCATGGCGGACCCCCCTACGGACCTTCGGCGCCGGGCGCCGCGGACGGCGGAATGAACACGGGCGTGTGACGATCGCCTCTCTCGGGCAGGTCGGCCGCTTCGGTGTAGTCGCGGAGACCGTCGGGTGCGGAGGCGAGGACCCGGGCCGCGACGTCCTCACCGGTTCCGAGCGGGGTGAGCGCCTTCGGGAGCGCACGGAGGACGTCGGCCCAGGGGCTCGTCGAGCCCTCGAGAGCCGTGCACATTCTTGCCAGCGCCGGGAGAAGAACGTAGTCGACGAGCGTCGCCCGGTCCTCCTCGCTCTGGCGCGGAAGGAGGCGAAGGAGCGTCGGGAGGAAATCGGAGAGCTCGCCGCGCGCGGGAACCTCCGCCTTGCGGAGCTCCTCGACGAGGCCGGCGAGAAGCGCGCCGCGCTGATAGGTCTCGCCGAAAACGTGGTAGCCGGCGTTGAGCGTGCAGACGGGGGAGAGGTCGAAGAGCGACGAGTAGCGCTCCTCGGCCTCGCCCGGTGCCGCCGCTCCCAGCCACGCGGCGAGCCGCGCGAAGGCCTCCGACATCTCGGGGGAGAACGGCGCGACCCGCTCTTTGGCTGCGAGGCTTCGCGAAGCGGATCCCCCGTCGGGGTACTCGAGGGACGAGGCGACCAGCTCGAGAAGCCCGGCGTCGGGAGGAAGGCCCCCGTCCATCACGCCCCCCTCTCGGGAGACTCGCGGAATCCGAAGCCCTCGAACCCCTTCCGCGCGAGAGGCTCGTCGAGCATCTCGATGGCCTGCTCGCGGTGCATCGGCGGGATCACGAAGCGGTCGTCGAACGCCGCGATCGACGTCAGGTAGTAGATGGCGTCGGCCTGCTCCACCGTGCAGTCGGCCTCGGCGAGAAGACGCGTGGCCTTTTCGAGATCCTCGCCGCCCATCGTCACCGCGCGCCGATACGCGCGGACCGCGAGCTGCTTCCTCAGGGCGTAGCGGACGACGCCCTCGTTGCCCGCGCCGAAGAGGCTCGCCATGTACGAGAGCGGGAGGCGGTACTTGTCCACCGTCCCGAGGTACTCCTCGATCGAGGTGTCGTACACGCCGTCCCCGGCGCTCGCCATCACGGGCAGGAGCGGTGGCACGTAGAAGAGCATGGGGAGCGTCCGGTGCTCGGCGTGGAGCGGAAGCGCGAGGCCCCACTCGATGACCCACTTGTACACGGGAGAGCGCTGGGCCGAGGCGATGACGTCGTCGGGGATCCCGTTCTTCTTCGCGCCCGCGATCACCTCGGGATTCCTCGGGTCGAGGAGCATCCCGCGCTGCGCGTCGACGAGGTCTTTGTCCTCGCACGCGACGGCCGACTGAATCTTCTCGGCGTCGTAGAGAACCATCCCGAGATACCGGATCCGGCCGACGCAGGAGTGGAAGCAGGCGGGCGCCTGGCCCGTCTCGAGGCGTGGATAGCAGAGGATGCACTTTTCGCTCTTGCCCGTGGACCAGTTGAAGTAAGTCTTCTTGTAGGGGCAGGCCGTCACGCAGAAGCGCCAGGCCCGGCACCGCTCCTGGCTGAGCAGCACGATGCCGTCCTCGCCCCTCTTGTAGAGGGCGCCCGACGGGCAGGCGGCGACGCACGAGGGGTTCACGCAGTGGTTGCAGATGCGCGGAAGGTAGAAGAACACGAGCTTCTGGACCTCGAAGAGAGCGGCGCGCTCCTCGGGGCTGACGTTCGCGAGGTTCGGGTCGTTCGCGGCGTAGATTGGCGAGCCGCCGAGGTCGTCGTCCCAGTTCGGGCCGGCCTCGATCTCCATCGGCTTGCCCGTGATCATCGAGACGGCGCGGGCGATCGGCTGGTCAGCACCCTCGGGGGCGTCGAAGAGGTCCTGATACGTGTACGTGAACGGCTCGTAGTAGTCGTCGATCGTGGGAAGGTTCGGGTTGTGGAAGACGGTGGCGGCGCCGCGGACCTTGCCTACCGCGCGCAGCTCCAGGGTGCCGTCCTCTTTCCTCTCCCAGCCCCCCTTGTACTTCTCCTGGTTCTCCCAGGCCGTGGGAAAACCCGTCCCGGGCTTCGTCTCCACGTTGTTCCACCACATGTACTCGGCGCCCTTGCGGTCGGTCCA
>JBDTML010000281.1:0-28017 GCA_039934255.1 Acidobacteriota bacterium
CACGATGCGACACGGAGCGATGGCGACGAATGGAAGGGGAACTGGCGCCGTCACGGCGAGGGCCTTGCGGCTGCTCTGGAGGGACGGAGCGGACCAGTAGGGCGGGGTGGACCAGCTCTGCGGAACATCGGAAACGGTATCGGCAGGGTTCAGGGACGATGCGTATTCAGAAGCGCCAAGTGCGCACGACAGACCGAGCAGAAGGCTGATGGACCAGATTCTTAGTGAACGCATGTTTCCCCTTTTTTGAGTGAGAGTCCGGGACTGTAAGCGCTGGAAGATTCCCGCCACGCAGACGGAGTTGAAGCCGTTGAAACAAGGGGCGGGAGAACCCGCCCCTCCCAAAGAATCATTTAGTTGTGTATGTCGCCGGAGTTGCCGTGGTCGGTGTTGTTCCAGGTTCCGTTGCTGGGAGTCGTGTAGTGGAACTGCCACGCGTAGGAATTCGGGAAAGTGGTATTGAAGAACGTGGCGAAGAACTGCGAGCCTGTGCATCCCGCCGGACACGTCGCCTTGAAATTGAAATCGAGACCGGCAGGCGTCTTGATCGCGTAGTTTCCGTAGAACTGACCCGTGATTCCCGCGTTGAGCAACAGGGAGCAACCAGAAGTCGTTCCGACGGGGGCACTGCTCGCAAGCGTCACGAACGTGCCGTCGAAAAGTTCCGTGACGTCGAATGACTGGTCCGAATTCGGCTTGACGATGTACGTCCGTGTGAAGCTGTCGTTCGCCCAAATCACCGCGCCCGTGGAGTCCACAGGGAGGCTCCCCGTCTGGGGGCAGCCAGACGTGTCCTGGGAACTTGAAGCATAGGGGCCGAAAACCAGAGGAGCATTTGTTCCATTCGTACCCGCCGCGCCTGTGGCCCCGGTCGCGCCCTGCGGACCGGTCGGACCCAGGGATCCCGTGGGACCGATGAAGCCCTGGTTGCCCTGATTTCCGGTCGCGCCCGTGGCGCCGGTGGCTCCGGCAGGTCCGACGGGGCCGGTGGCTCCCGCCGCGCCCCCAGGACCCTGGGAGCCGGTGGCTCCGGTCAGGCCCGTCGCGCCCTGCGGACCGGTCGGACCCTGCGGGCCAACGGCGCCCTGCGGGCCCTGCGCGCCCTGCGGACCCGTCCCGTTCGCGGCGCTGATGGACAGCGTGCCCGTGCCGGGTGTGAGCGTGACGTTGGTTCCCGCGACGAGAGTCAGGTCACCCGCCTGACCGTTCAGGCTGTTGACGACTCCGAGAGGGGAGTAATAGCCGTTGGTATCCAGGATGAGATCTCCGCCCGAGACGCCGAATTCCACGGAGATCGCCCCGGACGCGCTCAGCGGCACGATGGCCGCGTTCGCGACCGTTTGATTCGCCACGAAGTTGAGCGTCGAAACCGGCGGAAAGGCGCCGCCCTGAGGCCAGAGCACGAGGAATCCCTGGCCCGTCGGGTTCACGACAGTCGCGTTCAGCGAAATCGCCTGGGCGTTCGCGGGGATCCCGCAGATGTTCGAGAGCGTGTAGTTGCGCACGGTCGCCGCCGGCAGGAACCCACCCGTCAGGGGAGCGCCGTTGCCTCGCGTGTCCACGATGCGACACGGAGCGATGGCGACGAATGGAAGGGGAACTGGCGCCGTCACGAGGGCCTTGCGGCTGCTCTGGAGGGAGGGAGCGGACCAGTATGGCGGGGTGGACCAGCTCTGCGGAGCATCGGAAACGGTATCGGCCGGGTTCAGGGGCGATGCGTAGTCAGAAGCGCCAAGGGAACACGACAGACCGAGCAGAAGGCCGATGGACCATATTCTTGGTGAATGCATGTTTCCCCTTTTTTGAGTGAGAGTCCGGAACTGTAAGTGACGCAATATCGTGGCCACAACTTGCGACTTTGGCTATAGCGTTGAATTCAGGCCTGTTAGAAGTCTTGCTAATGCGAACGCATCAGGCGAAGAGTGTCAAAACTGTCTCGCTGGAGCGACAAAATGCGGACCCTGAGACATGTCTTGGCTTTGGTCAACCGGCGGGCGCATCCCGGAGTGGCTCCCGACCGGGGGGCGCAATCCTCCGGCTGCTAGGATTCCGCGGATGGCACGACGCATCCTCGTCTGCGATGACGAACCGGACATTCGCGAGTCGCTTCGCACGCTCCTCTCGGACGAGGGGTTCGAAGTGACGGCTGTGTCTTCGGGAGTGAACGCGGTTTCGGAGGCCCCGGACCACGACGCCGTGCTCCTCGACATCAAGATGCCGGGCCAGGACGGGCTCGAGACCCTCGCGAAGATGCGCGGGCGTGGAATCGGAACGCCCGTCATCGTCATCTCGGGGCACGGCGACGTGAAGACGGCGATGGAGGCCGTCCACGCGGGCGCCGACGACTTTCTCGAGAAACCCCTGTCGTCCGAGCACGTCCTGAACGCGCTCCGGCGGGTCCTCGATTCGACGCGCCTCGCGCGCGAGAACCTCGAGCTGAAATCGCGCCTCGGCATCACGCGCCTCGTCGGGAACAGCGACGCGATCCGACGACTTCTGTCCGACGTCGCGAAGGCGGCGCCGACTCCCGCGACCGTCCTCATCGTGGGGCCGAGCGGAACGGGGAAAGAGCTCGTGGCCCGCTCGATCCACGAAGGCTCCCTCGTGAAATCCGGCCCGTTCGTACAGGTGAACTGCGCGGCGATCCCCGACACCCTCATCGAATCGGAGCTCTTCGGGCACGAGCGCGGCTCGTTCACGGGCGCCGACCGCAAGCAGACCGGCAAGTTCGTGGAGGCGGACGGAGGCACGATCTTCCTGGACGAGGTGGGCGACATGTCGGCCTCCGCGCAGGCGAAGGTCCTGCGCGTTCTGCAGGAGGGCGAGGTCGAGCCCGTCGGAAGCCCGCGCGTCGTGAAGGTGAAAGTGCGCGTCGTGGCCGCGACGAACCGCGACCTCACGGGGCTCATCGCGCAGGGGAAGTTCCGCGAGGACCTCTACTACCGTCTCAACGTCCTCGTCCTCAGGACGCCAGCGCTCGTGGAACGGCCCGAAGACGTGCCCCTGCTCGTGGCGTATTTCGCCGAGCTCTTCGCGCGCACGAACAACTATCGCCCGAAACGTTTCACCGACGCGGCGCTCGAGACACTCGCGGCGCGCGCGTGGCCGGGGAACGTGCGCGAGCTGAAGAACCACATCGAGCGGCTCATGATCATGTCCGACGCGGACGTCCTCGACGCGGGTGACGTGGACTCCGGGGCGGCCGCGCTCGGGGACGAGGCGGCGCCCCCCGTGGTCGTGCGCGGGGGACGGGTGATCGACGCGGCCGCGGCGGCAGGCGCGGCAGGCGTGTGGGAGCGGCTCCTCGCGATCAGGACGCTGCAGGAATTCCAGGACGAGACGGAGAAGCTCTTCCTCGTGGCCAAGCTCGCCGAGAGTGCCGGGAACGTCACGCGCACCGCCGAGGCCATGGACACGCCGCGATCCAACCTCTACAAGAAGATCGACCGCTACGGCCTGCGTCGGGACCGCGAGAACGCGGAGGGACGGGAGCCTCATGACGCCGGATGAGGTCCGCCGCCACTTCACGGAAGCCGGAGCGCTCCTGTCCGGCCACTTCAAGCTCTCGTCTGGTCTTCACTCCGAGGCCTATCTGCAGTGCGCGAAAGTGCTGCAGTGGCCCGGGCGCGCCGGGGCGCTCGGCGCCGCGCTTGCCGATCTCCTCGCCCCGTTTCGGGCCACCGTCGTCGTCGCGCCCGCGATGGGCGGGATCATCATCGGCCACGAAGTGGGGCGCGGCCTCTCGGTGCGGGCGATCTTCACGGAGCGCGTCGACGGCGTTTTTTCGCTTCGGCGCGGGTTCGCGCTCGAGCCCGGGGAGCGTGTCGCGGTCGTGGAAGACGTCGTGACGACGGGAAGATCCACGCGTGAGGTCCTCGACGTGCTGCGTGCCGCGGGCGCCGTGCCCGTCGTCTGCGCGTCGACCGGCGGGCGAGAGCCGCTCCCAGAGGCCCGGAGGTGGACGGCGTGCCGTATCGCGCGCTCCTGGCCCTGGACGTGCCCGCGTACGAGCCCGCGGCCTGCCCGCGCTGCGCGGCGGGGGATCCGCTCGTCGCGCCGGGCTCGCGCCACCTCGTGGCGAAGGCGTGACCGACGCCGACTTCGTCCGGGCTCTCAAGGAGCGCGCCGGCGCGAACGACTCCCTCGTCTATGCGCACCGCGTGTACGCCGAGACAGCCGCGCTGGCGCGTCGCCACGGTCTCGCCGCGCCGCGGGCCGCCCTGGAGATCGGGCCTGGCCTGAACCTCGGATCGCTCTTCTGTTTTGCTGCGTCGGGAATTCCCCTGCTTTCCGCGGCCGACGTGGCTCCGCTGCCCGCGGCGCCGCCCCTCTTTTACGAGATGTTCCGCGAGTATCTCCTCGCGACGGAAGGCTTCTCCTGGTGGAGGGCGTGGGCGGACACCGCCTCGACCGCGGTGTCGTTCCCGTCTCTCGAGGCATTCCCTTCCGCAGCGGCGCTCCTCGGGCGGATCGAACACCGGAGCGGCGTCTCGTCCGAGGCGCTGCCGTTCGCGGACGGCGCGTTCGACCTCGTCTACTCGGTCGCCGCCCTCGAGCACGTGCCCGATCCCGCCGGAACCGCGGCCGAGATGCGGCGCGTTCTGGCGCCGGGCGGCCTCGCGATACACGAGATCGACCTCAAGCACCACGGCGCGGCCGACCCGTTGAAGTTTCTCGAATGGGACGCCGCGGATTGGAAGCGGCGCGCGACTCTTTATGGAGGAGACCTTTCCCTCTCGGAGATTCTCGGCGGTTCTTTTGGCGGCGAGATCTTCTGCAACCGGCTCCGCCGGGACGACTGGCTCGCCGTCTTCCGGGGCGCGGGCTTCGTCGTCGAGGCGGCCGAGCCGGTCGTCCTGCTGCCGGAGGCGGGCGTCCGCCCGGACCGTCTCGCGGAACCGTTCCGCGGGCGGCCTGTCGAAGAGCTGCGCGTTCTCTCTCTGCGCGTCGTCGCCCGCCGCGTCTGATCGCCCCATAATCGGGCACCCGTGAAGATCCTGCGCGCGCTGGCCGCCAACGTCGTCGTCCCGCTTGCTCTGGCCCTGGGGCTGTTCCTCGTTCTCGAGGGAGGCTGCCGTGCCGCGGGGCGCGTGACGTCGGGCGCCTGGCCGGCGACCCGCGCCGAGGAGCGCGCGGCGTTCTCGCGTCACGTGCGGGGCGCCCTCGCGCGGCATCCATATCTCGTCGTCGCGGGACGGCCGGGAGGAAGCCTCGACCTCGCGGGGATTTCCGTCAGGATGAACGCGCGAGGGTATCGGGGGTCCGACGTGCCGATGCCCAAGCCGGCGGGACGGTACCGCATCGTCTGCACGGGTGGATCGACGACGTTCGATGTGCGCGCCGCGGACGACGCTCATACCTGGCCGGCGCTTTTCGGGGCGCGTCTCGCGGCGAAAGACGTGGATGTCGTGAATGCCGGAATCTCGGGCTGGACGACGGTCGAGAGCCTGATCTCGCTCGCCCTCCGCGACCTCGACCTGGCGCCGGATCTCGTCGTCGTGTACGCGGGCATCAACGACGCTCAGCCGGCGGGGTTCTCGCCGTTCGCGCGGGACTACGCGCGCGGGCACGCCGAGATCCTCGCGAGCACGGTGGGCGTCGACCCGCCGCCGTTCTCGCTCTTCTCCCGTTCGCTCCTGGTCCAGGCGCTCGGCGACGCGCTTCGCGGCCGCCGGCGCGGCGATGCGGTTCACGAGGTCGCGTGGAAGGGAACCGCGGCGCGCTCCTCAGACGTGCCGGACGAGGCCGTCGCCGTTTTCGAGAGAAATCTCCGCTCCACGATCGCGGTCGCGCGTTCCGGCGGCGCGCGCACGCTCCTCGTCGCGCAGTCGGTGCGGCTCCGGCGGGGCCGTGAGGCCGCCGACCGGGAGTACTACGAGTCGTGGACCCCGGGCCTCACGTTCGCGGGCGCGGAGCAGGCGCTCAGGCGCTTCAACGCCGTGAGCCGAGGCCTCGCGGATGGTCACGACGTGTTCTTCCTCGATCCGTTCGCCTCGGGGACTTTCGTCGACGCGGATTTCGCCGACCCCGTGCACTTCGCGGCCGCCGGAGCGGACCGGTTCGCCGGCGTGCTCGCGGCGTTCATCACCGGACCGGACGGGCCTCTGGCCGCGTCGCGGCGAGAGCAGCCGCCCGGGACGACGTCCCGGTAGAATCCGCTGCGGGAGAACCCGCCCATGAGTCCCTCGCCCCGTCCCACGCCCCTCCTCGACAAGGTGAACTGGCCGCGCGACCTGCGCACGCTGACGCCGGAGCAGCTGCCGCTCCTCGCGAGCGAGCTCCGCACGTTCGTCATCGACACGGTCGCCAAGACGGGGGGGCACTTCGCCTCCGGCCTCGGCGCCGTGGAGCTGACGATCGCGCTGCACTACGTGTTCGACACGCCGAAGGACCTCCTCGTGTGGGACGTGGGCCATCAGACGTATCCCCACAAGGTCCTCACGGGCCGGCGCGACCGCCTCAAGACGATTCGACAGGCCGGCGGCCTCTCGGGCTTCACGAACCGCGCGGAGTCGGAGTACGACGTCTTCGGCGCCGCGCACGCGTCGACGGCGATCTCCGCGGCTCTCGGAATGGCGATTGCCCGGGATCTCCGGGGAGAGAAGAACGAGGTCGTCGCGATCGTGGGCGATGGCGGCCTCACGGGCGGCGTGGCCATGGAGGGCCTGAACCAGGCCGGCTATCTCAAGAGCAAGCTCCTCGTGATCTTGAACGACAACGACATGTCGATCTCTCCGAACGTCGGCGCCATGTCGGGTTACCTCCTCCGGATCGCCCGCGGGCAGATCTACCAGCGCGTGCGCGAGGACGTCGCCCACATCCTCAAGAAACTCCCCGCGGGCCAGAAGCTCGCGGGCATGGCCGAGACGCTGGAGGACGGCCTGAAGAAAGTGCTCGTCCCCGGCACGCTCTTCGAGGAGCTGGGGTTCCGGTACATCGGCCCGATCGACGGACACAACCTGCCGGTCCTTCTGAGGACGCTCCGGGAGACGCGCCAAATCGAGGGGCCCGTGCTCCTCCACGTCCGCACGACGAAAGGAAAGGGCTACCAGCCCGCCGAGGACGATCCCGTTTACTGGCACGGCCCGGCTCCTTTCCAGGTGGAGACGGGCGAGGTCGCGAAGAAGTCGGCGCCCCCGAGCTACACCGCCGTCTTCGCAGAAGCGCTTTCGGAGATCGCCGCGAAGGACCCGCGCGTCGTCGGCGTCACGGCCGCGATGTCGGAGGGGACGGGCGTCGACCGCTTCGCGAAGAAGTTCCCCGAGCGCGCGTTCGACGTCGGAATCTGCGAGCAGCACGCCGTGCTCTTCGCCGCCGGCCTCGCGACGCAGGGCTTCCGGCCCGTGTGCGCGATCTACTCGACGTTTCTGCAGCGGGCGTACGACCAGATCATGCATGACGTCTGCCTCATGGATCTGCCGGTCGTTTTCGCGCTGGACCGCGCGGGCGTCGTCGGCGCGGATGGTCCGACCCATCACGGCGTCTTCGACCTCACGTACCTCCGCGTCTTTCCAAACATGCAGGTCTGCGCGCCGAAGGACGAGAACGAGCTCCGGCACCTCGTCGCGACCGCGCTGGCCTCGGCCCACCCGACGGCCATCCGCTATCCGCGCGGCGCGGGATACGGCGTGGCGATGGACCCCGAGATGAAGCTGCTGCCGGTGGGGAAGGGCGAGGTGCTGCGCGTCGGGAAGGACGGCGTCGTCTTCGCGATCGGAGATCCCGTGCTGCCGGCGCTCAAGGCGGCCGAGCGGCTCGCGAAGGAAGGCGGTCCGTCGCTCACGGTCGTGAACGCGCGGTGGGTAAAGCCTTTCGACAAGGAGCTGCTCGCGCAGTTCGTGAAGCCGGGAACCAAGGTCCTCACGGTCGAGGAAAATCAGCTCGCGGGCGGCTTCGGCTCGGCGGTCGTGGAGGCGCTCGAGGAGATCGGCGTCGGCGCCGACGTGAAGAGGATCGGCATTCCCGACAGGTTCGTCGCGCACGCGACCCAGAACGAGCAGCGCCACGACCTCGGCCTCGACGAGGAAGGCCTCGTCGCGTCCTTCCGGGAGCATCTCGCCTCGAAGGGAGCCCTCGTCCCTCTCGCGACGCGGTCCGCCTAGGGCGCGTTTCGCCGGTCGAGTCCCCGGTCGTCCCACGACGCGGGATCCTCGAGCGGCTCGAGGTGGGTCAGGACGCTGCTGCCGGGCAGCGCTTCGGCCACGCCGCGCTCGATCTCATCGCAGACGTCGTGGCCGCGTTTCACGGGCCAGGCGCCCGGGACGAGGACGTGCATCTGAATGAAGCGGCGCGGGCCGGCGGCGCGCGTGCGAAGGCCGTGGATGACGACGCCGCGGGCGTGAAAGCGTTCGAGAAGGCTCGCCAAGGCGACCTGGTCGTCGTTCGCGATCGCCCGGTCGAGGAGGCCGTGGCTGGTCTCCTGAAGGAGGCGGACGCCGGTCCAGACGATGTTCGCGGCGACGAGGAGCGCAACGACGGGGTCGAGGACGAGCCAGCCCGTCGCTTTCACGAGCAGAACGCCCACGAGCACGCCCGCGGACGTCCAGACGTCCGTCAGGAGGTGTTGAGAGTCGGCCCGAAGCGTGATGGAGCGCAGACGCTTCGCGGCGCGGCGGAGGACGAGCGCCACGCCTCCGTTGATCGCGGACGCGGCGACCGAGATCCCGAGGCCCAGCCCAACGTTCTCGATCGGCTGGAGGTTACGGAGCCGCTCGATGCCCGCGACGGCGATCGCGGCTGCCGCCGCAAGAATCATCATTCCCTCGAAACCGCTCGAAAGGTACTCGGCCTTCGACTGGCCGAAGGCGTAGGTGGCGTCGGCGGGCTTGCTCGCGCGCCACAATGCCCAGAGCGCGACGAGCGCGGCGAGGAGATTCACGCCGGATTCGGCGGCGTCCGAGAGGAGGCCGACGGACCCCGTGATCTTCCACGCATAAACCTTCAGGCCGATCGTGGCGACCGCGGCAACGATCGAGATCCCGGCGTAGAACGTCGCGGCACGGTCCGCCATCGTCGGGAGTTTGGAACCGATTTCGCGCCCGTCAAGCGGGAGGATGCATCAGTGTCCTGCTACGCTCTGCCGGTGCGGGCACTCGTCTGCGACGGGCCGGAGCAGGCCGTCCTCCGTGAGGTCGCGACCCCGGAGCCGGGGCCGGGCGAGGTCCTCGTTCGCGTGACTTCGGCGCTCACGTGCGCGACCGATTTCAAGCTCCTGAAGCGCGGCCATCCAAAAATCCCGTTCCCCCTCACGCTCGGCCACGAGTTCGCAGGCGTCGTCGAGAGGACGGGCGCAAGCGCCGGATTTCAGCCGGGGGAACGCGTCACCTCGTCGGTGTCAGCCCCTTGCGGAGCCTGCGAGGCGTGCCGGGCGGGCCGCGAGAACCTCTGCATGACGGCGTTCGACCGGCCGCTCTTCGGCGCTTTCGCGGATTTTCTTCTCGTCCCGGAGCGCATCGTGAAGAACGGGGTCCGGAGGATTCCGCCGGGGCTTTCCGACGAAGCTGCCGCGCTGCTCGATCCTCTCGCGAGCGTCGTCCACGGGCTCAAGCGGGCGGGGACGGCGGCGGACGGCGGGGACGTCCTGATCGTGGGTACGGGCCCGATAGCGGCAATGCTGTTTTTCCTTTTGAGGGGGAAAGAGGGAACCAGCGGCGCGGAGCGTCGAATCGTCGTCGCGGGAAGGCGGGAGGAGAGACTCGAATATTTCTTAGAAAGGGGGGCGAGCGCCGCGCGCATCGAGGAGTCGCGGCGCGGGACCGGCGACGGAGCGCCGCCCGTTCCCCTCTTTACCTTCAAAGAAAATCTCCGGTCTTTCTCCCTCGTCATCGACACGACCGGCGACGCCGGCGTGATTTCCTCCCTGTCGGATCTGACCGCGAACGGGGGGACAGTGCTCCTCTTCGCCGGGCTGCCGTCTGGCGCGCGCGTCTCGTTCGACGCGCACGCCCTCCACTACCGAGAGGTGTCAGTCGTGGGCTCGTTCCACTACACGCCCCGCGACGCGGACTCGGCGCTCGCGCTTCTCTCGCGCGGTGCGATCCCGGCGGCGGAGATCGTCTCGGCGCGTTGCCCGCTCGACGACTGGCGGGCCGCGTTCGATCTGGCGCAGGCGAGCGGCGCGATGAAGGTCTCTCTCTTCCCATGAAGGCGGCGCTCGTCCGCTCTCTCGACGACATCGCAATCGTGGAGATGGAGGCGCCCCGGCCGGGCCCGGGCGAGATCGTCGTCGCGATGAAGGCGGTCGGGATCTGCGGCAGCGACACGACGCCCTGGTACGTCGCGACGAAGGCGCCGGTCGTCCTCGGCCACGAAACCGCGGGTGTCGTCGCCGAGGTCGGGAACGGCGTGACGGCGTTCGCCGCCGGAGACCGCGTCGTCGTTCATCATCACGCGGCCTGCGGCGCCTGCGAGCGCTGCCTCGCGGGCGAGGCCGTCATGTGCGCGGCGTGGAAGCAGACGCGCCTGCATCCCGGGGGCCTCGCCGAGTGCGTGCGCGTCGAGGCCGCGGCGGTCGCCACGGACACGCTGCGCCTGCCGGACTCCCTTTCGTTCGAGGATGGCGCGCTCGTCGAGCCGGTGGCGTGCGCCGTGAAGGCCGTCCGAAAGGCACGGGTCGCGGCGGGGGATTCCGTCGCGGTGATCGGGCTCGGGGCGAACGGCATCCTGCTCGGTCTCGTCGCGAAAGCGGCGGGGGCGGGGACGCTCGTCGGCTGCGATCCCGACGGCGCCCGCCGTGCGCATGCGCTGCGACTGGGCTTCGATCAGGTGCTGGCGCCCGAAGAGGACCTTGCCGAGATGGTGAAGAGGGGAGATCGCGAGGGTGCGGACGTCATCTTCGTTTTGCCGACCGCGGAGTCCGCCGTCGCGTCGGCGCTCGCCGCGGCGGGCCCCGCGGCGCGTGTCGTCTTCTATTCTCCCGTGAAGCCGGGCAAGACATGGACGTTCGAGCCGCACCTGCCTTACCTGCGTGACCTTTCGATGCTCTTTTCCTACTCTTGCGGCGCGACCGACATGCGCGAGGCGCTCCGGCTCCTCGAACGGGGTGTCGTCCGCGCCGACCAGATCGTCACGCATCGCGTGCCGCTCACGCGGGCCGCCGAGGCCTTCGCGCTCGCGCGCCGGGGGGGCGACGTCCTGAAGGTCGTCGTGGCGATCTGAAGAAGCGTTTGGACGTCGTCCTCGTCGAGCGGGGGCTCGTGGAGACGCGCACGCGGGCCGAGGCGCTCATCCTCGCGGGCCGTGTCACCGTCGCGGGCAAGGAAGGGGTGAAACCGGGCACGCCCGTCGCGGAGGATGCCGAAATCCAGGTTGGGGAGCCCGAGCATCCGTGGGTGTCGCGCGGCGGCGTGAAGCTGGACTTCGGGCTGACGCATTTCGGAATCGATCCGAGGGGACGCGTCTGTCTCGACGTCGGCGCCTCGACGGGAGGATTCACGGACGTGCTCCTCGCCCGAGGCGCGTCGCGGGTCTACGCGCTCGACGTCGGCTACGGTCAGCTTCACGCCCGGCTTCGGAACGATCCGCGCGTCGTGGTGCGCGAGAAGCTGAATGCGCGGTTCCTGTCGCGGGCTGACGTGCCCGAGGAGCCGTCCCTCCTGGTGGCGGACGTGTCCTTCATCTCGCTCGCTCTCGTTCTGCCGGCGGCCGTGCCGCTCCTGGCGGAGGAAGCCGACGCCCTCCTTCTCGTGAAGCCGCAGTTCGAGGCGGAGCGCGGAGAGGTCGGCCGAGGCGGAATCGTGCGGGACGACGCGGTGCGCGTGCGGGCCGTCGCCCGCGTGACGGCGGCCGCCGCGTCCCTCGGCCTCGCGAGCCGCGGGGTGATTCCGTCACCGATCACGGGGGCGGAGGGCAACGTCGAGCTCCTCGCGGCTTTCCGCCGGAATCCCGCTACACTTCGGGGGTGAAAGCCGCGGAGGGAAGAGGCCGCCGTGTGAGGCGCGTGGGTCTCGTGACCCGCCACAGCAGCACGGCCGCGATCGCGCTCGCGCGCAAGCTCGAGCGCATGCTTCTGCGGCGGGGAATCGCCGTCGTCCACGACCTCGAGTCGTCGCGCGCGCGCGGCGTTCCCGGCGGGGCTCCGCGCGCCCAGATCGCGCGCCTCGTCGACCTCGTCGTGACCCTCGGGGGCGACGGAACGCTTCTCTCGGTGGCCCGCCATCCTGCGCCCGGCGTTTCCGTTCTTGGAATCGACATCGGCACGCTCGGGTTCCTGACGACCTGCCGCCCGAGCGAGGCGGGCCCCGTGCTGGAGGCGGCGCTCGCGGGGAAGGCCCACGTGGAGAAACGCCGCCTGCTTTCAGTCCGCGTGACGGACGGCGGGCGCGCCCCGCGCGTCGCACGCCACTACCGCGTCGTGAACGACGCCGTTCTCGCGAAGTCGGCGCTCGCCCGCATCGCGACGATTCGCGTCGAGGTGGACGGCCGCCTGGTGTCGCGATATCGGGGAGACGGGCTCATCGTGTCCACGCCGACGGGTTCCACGGCCTACAACCTCTCGGCGGGCGGCCCCATCCTCGAGCCCACGCTGCAGGCGATCGTGCTCTCGCCGGTCTGCCCGCACACGCTGACGCTGAGGCCTCTCGTGCTCCCCGATTCGGTCCGGCTCGATCTCTCGGTGGAGAACGACCCCACGGACGTATTCCTGACGCTCGACGGGCAGGAGGGATTTCCCGTGAGCTCCACGACGCGCATTTCGATTGCGCGCTCCGGCGAGACCGTCTCCCTCGTGCGGGCGTCGGAAGCTTCGTTCTTCGAGGTTCTCGCCGGAAAACTCTCGTTCGGCGGCGAGCGGGAGAGCGCGGCGCGGTAACGGAGAGATGCACCGCATTCCGCAGCTCTCCCTCACGCAGGTCCGGCTCTTCCGCCTCTTCTCTCTTCTTCTCGTCTTCTCTCTCCTGGTTCTCTACGGCGTCTTCCGTTCGACGCGGTTCCAGGAGCTTCTGCGCCGTAAGGCCGAAAGGCTTCTGACCGCGAAGATCGGGAGGACGGTCACGCTCGGCAGCTTCGACCTCGCGCTCGTGCCGTTCTCCGTCCTCGTGCGCGACGTTTCCGTCGCCAACGATCCGCGCGGCCTCGAGGGCCCCATGTTCTCGGCCGCGGAGATCGAAGTGCGCGGACTGCCCACGATCACGAAGACCCGCATCGACCTTCAGAAGTTCCGCGTGGTTTCGCCGCGCGTGGTCATCGAGGCCTTTACCGACGGCACGACGAACCTGACGGGACCGCTCAAAGCCCTTTCGGGAGACGGAGTCGGGGGCATCGACGTCCGTCTTCAGGAAGCGATCGTCCAGCGGGCCTCGCTGAGGTTCCGCGAGTGGAACGCCGAAATCGACGCCCTTCTTCAGGACGCCGCGGTGACGGCCACGTCCGGGCGCAGCCGGACGGTGACGTACCTCGCGCTCGCGTGCCGCAAGGGCCGCTTCAAGCTGGAGAACAACGAGACTCTCGAATTCGCCCTCGGCGCCGAGGTGACGCTCGCGCCGGGGCGCGTCCACCTGACCGGACTTCGGCTGCGCGGCGAGCGCCTGAAGGTCGAGGCGTCCGGCGGAGTGGACGACCTGAAGAAGCCCGTGCTCGCTCTCGTCGCGCGAGCCGAGACGACGGGGGAGTCGTTGACGAAGGTGTTCGGGCTCGGCCTCCCGCTGACCGGTGCGGTCCGGATGCACGGCACGATGCGGTTCGGCGAACCTGGCGGATTCCGGATCTTCGGAGCGTTCGACCTGCCTGCGGCCGCGTTCGGGCCCTTTCCGATGAGCGGCGAAGGCCTGATCCGCCTCGATCCGAAGGGCCTCCTCGTGAACGTGACGCGGGCGAACTACGGGGGCGGCACGCTGGAGGCGCTCGTCCAGCTCGAGCGGCTCAAGAACCCGCCCCTTCCCGTGCGCATCGCCCTCCGTGGCCGCGGCATCGACTTCGAGCAGTTCTTCGCCGATCTCGGACTGAAGGGCACGGGACTCATGGGAAGAGCGGACCTCGACACGACTCTCACATTCGGCCGCGGCGGCATCGAGCACGCCGACGGGATAGGACGCATCCGCGTCGCGGCCGATGAAGGACGGAGCTCGGCGGTGCACGGGCGCTTCGCCTTGCCGTTTTCAGGGGGCGGCCCTCTGTTGGTTCGAGACGGCCATCTCCTCTTCCCGGGGCTGGCGTTCGCGACGGCCGGGGGGGGGCGTGTCCGGGTGGGCGGCGGACTAAGGCTGGGGACGTGGGAGCCCGACCTCGAGCTCGACTTCGCCGCCGACGATCTCGCCGAGCTCGAGCGGTTCGCCGAGAACTTCTATCCCGCAATCCAGAACGAGCCGCTCACGCCTCCGTTGAAACTGGGAGGCTCGGGTCGTCTCGTCGCGCGCCTGACCCGCGCCTTCGGCGATCCGAGGATCGAGGGGAGGCTCACGGCGTCACAGTTCGTGCTGCGCGGCGTGCCGTTCGGGACGGCTTCGGCGGAGTTTCTCGTGGACCGCAACGTGGCCACGTTTTCGCCGTTCGCGGCGAAGGACGGCGAGGCCGAACTCTCTCTCACGGGAAAAATCGGCTGGGGAGGCCCCCTCAAAGGAGCGTATCGCCTCGACGGTCTCACGGCGGAGTTTTCGCGGTGGCCCATCGAGCGCGTCCTGGCGTTCCTCGACATCGACCTGCCGATTACCGGGGCGGGTACGGGGCGGCTGCCCCTCGACGGCGTGACGCCCGCTCTGTCGGGTCGAATCCCGCTCGTCGTGACGGACGCCAGCGTCTGGGGCCAGAAGCTCGACCGCCTCGAAGGGGTCCTGGCGTTCGAAAAGGACCGGATCGTGATCGAGAACGCTACGGCGCGCCTGGCGTCCGGAACCGCGAGAGGCAGCGGCTTTTTCCGGTACAAGGACGGCGCGTATTCCATCGATCTCGACGCCCAGTCCGTGCCGGTCGACCGCCTCGACGCGGCGACGGGGCTTGCGCTGACCGGCGTGCTCTCGGGGCACGTCACGGGCACCGGAACCGTCGATCACCCGACCCTCGACGTGGCGGCGCGCGTCGCCGATGCGGCGTGGAGCGGAAGTCCGCTTCAGCGCGCGGGGACGGAAGTCGAGGTGCGTGCAAAAGCCGATCGCGGCGCGTTCACGCTCTTCGTCCGGGCACCGGAGGCGGCGGAGATCACGTTGGTGCCCGACGGAGCGGGGGGCCGCTTGCGGGCCCGGCTCGACGTCGCGTCGCTGGCTCCCTTCGCCTCGCTCATCGGCGCTCCCCAGGACGCGGGGCTCGATGGTCGCCTCGTCGCCGAGGCCTCCGTGACGCCGGGGAAGGATCTCGCGTCGTGGCGCGGCGAAGGGGCGGTATCGGCCGCGCGAGTCACCGCGTTTGGGCAGACTCTCGAGCTCCGGGGCGCCGCGCCGTTGCGGGTGGCGGGCGGGAAGGTGTTTCTCGATCGGCTGACGCTCGCCGGACCGTCTCGTCCGGATCTCCCGGTGGCGAAGGCGACGGCATTCACGATCTCGGGAAGTGCCGGCCTCGTGGCGCCAAACGCGCTCGACCTCTCCGTGGTCGGCTCCTTCGACGCGGCTCTTCTCAAACCAGCCCTCTCCGGAATGACCGCGGCCGGGCGCACCAGCGTTGACGTGAGGATCAGCGGCACGGCTGCAGCCCCGGCCCTGACGGGGCGCGCGGCGCTGGATGGAGTCGACCTTTCGACGCCGGGCGGCACCGCGGTCGAGGCGATCACGGGAACGCTCCTGTTTTCGGAGGGCCGGGTCGCAATCTCGGATCTCACGCTTCGCTACAGCGGCGGGACGGTGGACGTGGGCGGATTCGTGGCGCTCTCGGGCCTCCGCCCCACCGGGATCAGGCTAAGTGCCCATATCGGGCACGTCCGCTTCTCGCCCTTCGACGGATTCCGGGGAACGTTTTCCGGAGATCTCGTCTTTCTCGGCGACACGACCCTGCGCTCCGTGCGCGGCGATCTCGTTTTCGATCGGGCGCTCTACACCCGGGACTTCTCTCTGGACATCGCCTCGCTTCTTGCGCGAAAGCGGGATGCGAGCGCGAGCCCGACCTCGTTCGACGCCGTGACGCTCGACGTCCGGCTCGATGCGCCGCCATCGTCGATCGAGGTGCGCGCCAATGTCGCCCGCGTGAAGCTTTCAGGCGAGCTCTTCGTGCGAGGAACGGTGGGCCGTCCTCTCCTGTTCGGCGAGGTGACCGCGGAGGAGGGCGGCCGTCTCACACTTCAGGGACAGCGCTACGAGCTCGTTTCCGGCAAGATCCTTTTCTCGAATCCGTTTCGCATCGAGCCGTTTTTCGAGATCGAGGCGCGAGGCACGATCAGCCGTTACCAGGTGACCTTCGGACTGACGGGGACGCCCTCTCGTCTCGCGCCGCGGTTCTCGTCGGATCCGCAGCTCTCGGAGGCGCAAATCATCTCCCTCATGGCGACGGGCGACGTTCCGCTGAGCTCCGGCGCGCCGGTCGGGCCGGTCCCCAACTCGTCCGACGAATCGGTCTCGAAGGCCGCACGCGAGCTCCTTGCGAGTCTCGCGACCGAAGCCGTCACGAGCCGGACGAAGGACTTCTTCCGGCTGGACCGGTTCCAGATCGATCCGACGGTCACGGGCACTTCGTTCGACGCGCCGCGCGTCACGGTGGGCAAGAGCCTGGGCAACAATTTCAACGCCACCGTCTCCTTCGTCCTCTCGAGCAACCAGCAGCAGATCATCACGCTCGACTACCAGTTGTCTCCAGCCGCCGTCATCCAGGCCAAGCTCGACGAGACCGGGGTCTACTCTCTCGAACTCCGCATCCGGCAGCGATTGCGATGAGACTCCTCCGCGTCGGTTCGTTCGCTGCCGGAGTGCTGTGTCTCGCCGCGCCGTTGTCGGCGGCGACGTCCTACGGGACGGGGATCGCGTCCCTCTCGTTTCGCGGAGACGCCCCCGTCGACGTGCACCGTCTCGAGGCGCTCACGGACCTCAAACCCGGGCGCACTCTCACGGACGAGGCCGTGAGGGTGAGCCTCCGCAACCTCTTCGCGACGCGGCTCTTCTCCGACCTCGCCGTCGAGGCGGCCCCTTCCCCCGCCGGCACGATCGTCGTGATCGTTTTCGCGGCGGCGCCGAGGATCGAGCACCTTTCCATCTCGCCGGGCGTTCCCTCATCCGGCCGCGTGCTCGACGCCGTGGGGCTTGGGGCGGGTGATACCTGGCAGAACGACCTCAGGCCGCGGTACGAGGAAGCGATCCGGCACGTTCTCCGCGTCGAAGGATACTTCGATCCGAAGGTCGCGACGGTCGTCGACGCGGGGGCCGACGAGACGAGCGTCCGCGTGCTCTTCGAGGTGCGGAAGGGTCCGCGCGCGACGGCGGGGCCGCCAGGGTTTTCGTCGCCGCTTTCTCCTCTCGATGGCGCCGCCCTTCTCGCCAAGGCGAAGTCGAAGCCCGGGAAGCCGTACGGCGGTGCCGCCGCCCGCGAAGACGCCGAGCGCTTCGCGGCCGCCTACCGGCGTCTCGGTTATTCGCGGGCCGAAGTTCGTCTCGAGGACGAGCGCTACGACGCTTCCTCGGCGACGGTGACACCTCATTACGCCCTCTTCGTCGGACCTCGGGTCGTCCTCAAGGTCACCGGGGAGAACGAGAGCGTCGTCCGGAGGCATCCCGATTCGCCATGGTCGCGCGGAGAGCCATCCGACGAAGACTCGCTTCAGTTCCTGAAGGACGCGCTCCGCCGGACCTATCAGGAAAAGGGCTACGCGCGTGCAAAGGTGGACGTCAAGTTCGAGACGACTCCGGACGAAGAGCTCGTGGCGTTCGCGATCGAGAAAGGGGAGCGTTGGACGATCTCCCGGGTGACCGTGACCGGGGTGGTCGGTCTGCCGCCGAGCGCGGTTTCGGCGGCTCTTCAAACCCGCGCGCGCGGCCTTCTGGGGACGGGACGTTACGTCGACGGCGAGGTCGCCGCGGACCGTGACGCCCTGGAATCGCTTCTTCGCGCGGGCGGATTTCGGCACGCCCGGGTCCTGCCGCCGCAGGTGACGGAGGGCGCGGCACGGGACACCCTGATCGTGACCTTCCAGGTCGAAGAGGGAATCCGCACGATCGTGGGCGCACGGACCGTGACCGGTGCCACGAGCCTTCCGGAGGACGACTTCCTGCCCCGGCTAGCCGTCCGCGCGGGATTGCCCTTCTCCGAGGCGAACGTGAGCGACGACGCGGCGCTCCTGCAGTCGCTCTACGTAGACCGTGGATACGTGGACGCGAAGGTAGAAGCCACGACGCGCTTCCCGGACCCCGCCCCGCCCGAGGGAGAGCGCGCCGAGGTGCTTTACGCCGTGACGGAGGGAAAGCCCGTCGTCTTCGGTAAGACGATCCTGCGGGGCAACCGGCGCACTCAGCCTTTCATCGTCGAGGACCGCCTCGCGAACAAGGAGGGCTCGCCGTTCTCGCTCACGAAGCTCCTCGAGACGCAACAGAGCCTCGCGCGGCTCGGAATTTTTCAGAAGATCGAGCTTTCGACGTTTCCGACGGACCCCGAGACCTTGTCGCGCGCGGTCCTCGTAACCGTTTCGGAGGCGCGGCCGTGGAGCCTCACCTACGCGGTCGGCGCCGAGTACGCGCCCCAGGCGTCCAGCACCCAGCTCTCCGCGCGCCTTTCCCTGGGGGTCTCCTACAACAATCTCTTCGGGCGCGCCCTCGAGGTGAGCGGAGAAGGACGCATCTCGAATCGGGATCCGCGGGTCATCCTGTCGGCGCGCGATCGGTCGCTCTTCGGCGGGAAGATCCCGATCTCCCTGGCCGCTTATCAGACGAACGACTACTTCTCGGACATCCAGGTCAGGAGGACCGGAGGCTTTCTCCAGGCCGAATTCCGCCCCTCGGCGGCCCTCAGAACCGGTCTCCGCTATCAGTACGAGCTCGTCAGACCCAGTTCCGATCCCGGGCTCGGGGCCGACCAGCGGCTCAATCAGCCGAGCCGCATCAGCTCGGTCGCGGGGGGAGCGACGTGGGACCGCCGCAACGACCCCCTGAACCCGAGCGCGGGCACGTACCTCGCGGCCGACGTCAAGTACGCGTTTCCGCTTCTCGCGGCCGACGCGGACTTCGTGAAGGCTCTGCTTCAGGCCGCCCTTTATCGGCCTTACGGCGCGACGCGCCTCGTCTTTTCGGTGCGGGGCGGCGTGATCTGGAACTACCAGGCGTGCGACGGACTGCCGCGCGATGCGGCTCTCTGCAGTCCGAACCTCATCATTCCCGTGCCCGAACGTCTCTTCGCGGGCGGCTCGTCCACGCACCGCGCCTTCGCTCGCGACAACCTCGGCATCGCGGGCGAGACGTTGAACGTAGACGGGGTGGGCGTGGGCGGGACCGTGCAGCTCGTCGCGAACGCCGAATGGCGCATCCCCGTCGCAAGCAGCTTCGAGGTGGCGCTCTTTTTCGACATCGGAAACGTGTGGCCGGATCCGAAAAGCGTCGACCTCGGGCTGCTCCGGTCCGGCGCCGGGCTCGGCCTCCACTACCAGACACCCGTGGGGCCAATCCGTCTCGAGTACGGGCTGAAGCTGGACCGCAAGCCGGGAGAGGACGCGGGAGCATTCGCGTTCTCGGTCGGTTATCCCTTCTGATTGAGTCAGCCGTCGGCGCCTGAGCGTCTGACGCGGCTCCTCCCGGGCTTACAATGGCGCATGCCCCGCTTCACGGTCCTCGAGACCTCGGCGCTGTTCTCGAGCCGCGTCAAGTACGACTACCTGTTCGAGATGGAGATGTGGCTGAAGGGTCTCGAGCGCTTCTTCCAAATCGACTGCCTGCCCCTTTCCGCATTCGAACGGTCGCACGCGTCCCTCAAGAACTACGTCGAAGAGGTGGCCGCCGTGCGCGCCGGGTTGGCCCACATGGCGATGCTCGCCACCCAGCTCCTGGGGGAAGGCAAGGAGGATCTCGCGTCCTTCCTGCTCTATCTCGACAGCCAGGTCGCGCGACCGGGCAGCGGCGAGATGCCGGCCCGGCGGCGCGGAGGAAACGCCGAGACCGAGTTCGCCCTTGTCGTCGAGAAGCTCGACGATTTCGCGAAGATACTGGACGAGCTTTCCCGTGCGCCGTTCGTCCCGCTCCAGACCTATCTCTCCCTCGGGCGGATCGTGGTGGGCACCCTCCGGCAAGACCCCAACCTCGGCGTTCTGTTTCGCGAGAACCTGCGGCCCGTTCTCGACAAGGAATCGAAGCAGTCGCTCGGCCGTGTGCTGGGAAGCCTGCCCGAGCCTGCGCATCGGGGTGCCCTCGCTGCCCTGTTCGTCGCTCTCTTCAAGAGCCTGCGTTATGCCGAGCGGGCGCGCTCGGCGGCCGAGTCGCCCGCGACACGCAAGCGCGCGCTCCTCATTTTCAGCCTGCTCAAGGGCGAGAGCGATTCGATCGCGTCGTTCATCTCGAAGCGCCTTGTGCCCCGTTTCCCCGCCGGTTCCGTCCAGTCCGAGGGGCTGCGCCGCATCGTGACCGCGCTGGAGGCCGAAGTACGGAAGGTCATGGACGTCGAGCTCGTGGACGTCGTCCTCATGAAGGACCAGGCCCTCGTCCTCACACGCCTCGAGGATGCCGCCGCGCTCCTCAGGGATCTCCATCAACAGAGCGTCATTTCTCTGGCCGAAACCTTCTCGTCGGGGCTCGACGAACGCACGCTTTTCCCCGAGTACCGGACGCGGCTCGACCAGAGCCTCGTCCTCCGGGACGAGATGGCCAAGCTCGTGAAGGCGACTCACGATTTCGTCAAGGCGCCCGACAAAAAGACGCTCCGCACGCTCGTGGTCGAGCTCGAGTCCTTCCGCCGCGGCGGCATGCGGCACCTCATGTTCAAGGACTGGTCGCTCTTCGAGCGATTTTTCGCCGGTTTCTCCCGCGAGCGTCCCCCGCGCTCCTTCCTGCCCGCTGCTCACCAGTTCGAGGGCTTCCTGAAGACGCTCGTGAAGGAGATCGGCAAGAGGTCGGTCCTCGCGAACCATCCCTTCAAGGGCTTTCGCCTCGAGGGCGGAGCCGGCGGGACGGGCGGCGGTCCGGCAGGGGCAGGGGCCGGCGGTCCGAGCGCTTCCCGATACAATTGAACGGGGCGGCGCGCCGCGCCGCATTCGATCCCGAAAGGACCAGCAACGTGGGATTCGTTTCCGTCACCGAGGCGGCGGCCGCCTACAGAGAAGGCCGCTTCGTCATCATCGTCGACGACGAGGATCGCGAGAACGAAGGCGACCTGTGTCTCGCCGCGGAGCACGTCACCGCCGCCGGAATCAACTTCATGGCCCGCGAGGGGCGAGGGCTCGTCTGCGTCTCGCTCACCGAAGAGCGCTGCGACGAGCTGGATCTCCACCCGATGGTCGAGCAAAACACGTCCAACTACGGAACGGCTTTCACGGTCTCCGTCGAGGCCCGAGGCAAGACCACGACGGGGATCTCGGCCGCGGATCGCGCGGTGACGGTGAAGACCCTCCTCGACCCGAAGACGAAGCCGATGGACCTCCTTCGGCCGGGCCATACGTTCCCGTTGCGTGCGCGCAAGGGCGGTGTCCTGAAGCGGGCGGGACAGACGGAGGCCTCGGTCGACCTGGCGCGCATCGCGGGGCTCGCGCCCGCCGCCGTCATCTGCGAGATCATGAACGAGGATGGCACGATGGCCCGCGTGCCCGACCTTCTCGCATTCGCGGGGAAGCACGACATCTCGATCGTCTCGGTGGCAGACATCATCCGGCACCGGATGCGCACCGAACGCCTCGTGCACCGGATCGCGTCCCCGATGCTGCCGACCGCCCACGGCACGTTTCGCGTCGTCGCGTTTCGGTCCGAAGTGACGAACGAGGAGCACGTGGCGCTCGTCGCGGGCACGTGGGCGGAAGACGAGCCCGTTCTCGTGCGGGTTCATTCGTCCTGTCTCACGGGAGACGTTTTCGGTTCGGAACGCTGCGACTGCGGCGCTCAGCTCCACCGCGCGATGGATCTCGTCGGCGAGGCGGGGAAGGGCGTCGTGCTTTATCTCCTGCAGGAGGGCCGCGGGATCGGCCTTTTCAACAAGCTGCGCGCTTACGAATTGCAGGAGCAGGGCCTCGACACGGTGGCCGCGAACGAGAAACTCGGGTTCGCGCCCGACGTCCGGGATTACGGCATTGGTTGCCAGATCCTGCGGGATCTCGGCGTGCGGAAGATCCGCCTCCTCACGAACAATCCGTCGAAGTACGTCGCCCTCGACGGTTACGGCCTGGAGATCGTCGAGCGCGTCCCTCTCGAGATACCGCCGACGGACGGGACCCGCGCCTACCTCGCCACGAAGAAGGCGAAGATGGGGCACCTGCTCAAGCTCGTTTGAGGAAGAGAAGAGAGAAGATTTTCTTAGAAGTTAATAGGGCGGGTGCCCACGGCCGTCAGCTGCGGTAGAGCCCCGCGAGTTCGTCCGGCCTGGCGCCCCTCTTCACCTTTCTAAGAATCTCCCAGTTCCTCATCACGGTGCGTGTGACGCCCTTTTCGAGGTAGCGGCGCGGCGACGTTTCGACGCGTTCCCTGAGCAGGGTGACGCGGCCCGCATCCCGGACACGCCGCGAGAAATCCCAGTCCTCGAGGAACGGCCACGGGCGATGACCGCCGAGGCGCTCGTAGACGTCGCGCCTCACGAACGGCGCCTGATCGCCGTATGGGATGCGGGTGAAAGACGTTCGCCAATTCGCCCAGAAGGCGACCCATCGCATGCGCCAACCGCCGCCGGAGAAGGAAAGCCGGAACGCGCCTCCCGCGGCGCCGGCTGCGATCGCCGCGCGAACGGCTCCGTCCCAGCCGGCCGGGAGGAGTGTGTCCGAGTGGAGAAAGAGAAGAACTTCTGCTGAAGAGGAAGAGGAAGAGAGAGCCGCGGCGCGCAAAAGCCGCGCCCCGCGGGGGATTTCTTCGAAGGTGAAGAGGGTCGCCCCGGCGCGCTCGAACGCCTCGCGCGTCTCGGAGCGGATGCGCGCGTCCACGGCAGCGAACAGAGAGACCAGTCCGTCCGCACTTCTTACCCGTTCAAAGAAAATCCCCGATGGGGCTGCTTCGTCTGCGCCCACGGGCACGATGACGGCGATGGAGTGGGAACCCACGGGCGCTGGCATGATGTCACGGTGGCGTACGGCTTCGTCCTCGTCGGCGGTCGGTCAACGCGGATGGGCCGCGACAAGACGCGCCTTTCTTACAGGGGAAGACCGATGGCGCTTCATCAGGCCGAAAAGCTCTCCGTCGTGTGCGGGCACGTCGCCTTCGTGGGAAAAGACCCGGCGGCGTTCGCGGGCACGTCCATTCCCTACGTGCTCGACGAAGCCTCGGAGGCCGCGGCAGCGTTCGGTGTCGCCGCGGCACTCGCGTTCTCGCCCGAAGAGACGAATCTCATCCTGGCGGCAGACGTGCCGCGCTGCCCGGAGTCCTTTTTGGCCGCCCTTCTCGAGGTGGCCGAGGCCATCCACGCTCCCGCCGTCGTTCCGGTCTCGGGCGGGCGGCCGCAGCCCCTGTGTGCCGTATGGCGGCGGGCCGCGCTCGCGCCGCTCCGGGCGCGGGTCGACGCGGGGGATTACTCTCTCGTAGCCGCGCTTCACGCTTTGCACGCCGTGCTGATCCCCGAAGAGGTGACGGCCGCCATGCCGGGCGGCGCTCAGGCGAATTTCTTCAATGTCAACACGCCGGAGGAATATGGAGAGCTCGAAAGTGAAGACCCTCAGTCACCTCGACGCTGAAGGCCGGGCCCGCATGGTGGACGTCTCGGGGAAGCGGGTCACGCTTCGTTCGGCGCGCGCCCGCGCCGTCGTCGTGCTGGGAAAGACCGCCTTTCGCGCCCTCGACACCGCGACGAATCGGAAGGGCGACGCCCTGGCCGTGGCGCGACTCGCCGGCATCCAGGCCGCGAAGCGGACGGCCGAGTGGATTCCGCTCTGCCATCCGCTGGCCTTCGACTCGGTAGCCGTGAACCTCACGCCCCGCGCGGCCCGGCTGGCCGTCGAGATCACGGCGGAGGTCAAGGGGGCGGGAAAGACCGGGTACGAAATGGAGGCGCTGGTGGCCGCGACGGCCGCCGCGCTCGCGCTGTACGACATGTGCAAGGCGGCGGACAAGGGCATCGAGATCCGGGAGATCACGCTCCTCGAAAAGACGGGTGGCAAGAGCGGTAGCTGGCGCAGGGGGAAGGCCCGCTGAGCTAGACTCGTTCGCAAGGACACGGCAGGAGATGGCCATGAAAAAGGCTCTCATAGACGGGCACGGACGCCGCATCACCTACGTGCGGATTTCCGTCACGGACCGGTGCAACCTTCGCTGCCTCTATTGCATGCCCGAGGACCAGAAGTTCCGCCCGATGGCCCACCTTCTCTCGCGCGAAGAAATCCGGCGCTCGGCGCGCATCCTCGCCGACTTCGGTGTCGAGAAGATCCGCATCACCGGCGGCGAGCCCACGACGCGGCCGGATCTCGTCGGGATCGTGAGCGACCTCGCCGCTATCGGCTTTCCGGGCGGCATCGCGCTCTCGACGAACGGCGTTCTCTTCCCGAGGATGGCACACGACCTCCTGGCCGCGGGCCTCACGAAAGTCAACGTCTCGCTGGATGCCGCGGAAGCCGAGCACTTCCGGAAGATGACCCGTCGCGACCACTTTCAACCGGTCCTCGACTCGATTTCCCTCGCGCTGTCATTGCCCTTCGAATCCGTGAAGATCAACGCGGTCGTCATCCGCGGCCTCAACGACGACCAGATCCTCCCGCTCGCGGCGATGACGAAAGACAAGAAGCTCGGGGTGCGGTTCATCGAGTTCATGCCGTTCGGCGACAACGACTGGAAAGAAACGGACTGGGTGGGCTGGTCGGAGGTCTGGGATCGCCTGGCCGCCGCCGGCTACGTGCTGACGCCGATCGAGAAGACGCTCGTGGCGGGGCCCGCCGACGAGTACTCCGTCACGTCGCCCGCCGGCGCGCACACCGGCTCGGTCGGTTTCATCACGCCGGTTTCGGATCGTTTCTGCGATACCTGCAATCGCATGCGGCTGACGCAGGACGGCTTTCTCAAGGGCTGTCTCTTCGGCCACGCGGACGTCGACCTGTTGAAACCGATGCGCGCTGGAGCAACCGACGAGGACCTGTGCGCCCTCGTGTCGCGCGCGGCGGCGATCAAGGAAGAGCGGCACCCCATGTTCGTCGGCATGAACAAGTCGACGCTGCCGCTGCATGCGCGCAACATGAGCGAGATCGGCGGCTGATCCCCCGTGCGCGTCGCGATCCTGACGATCTCGGATCGCTCGTATCACGGGGAGCGCGCGGACAAGAGCGGGCCGGCCGTCGCGGACGCGGTGATCCGGCTCCTCGGCGGTGCCGTGGTCGTGGAGCAGACGATCCTTCCCGACGAACGTGACGACATCGCCTGGAACCTCAAACGGCTCGCGGACACGGGTGCGGCGGACCTCGTCCTCACGACGGGTGGAACGGGGCTCTCTCCGCGAGACGTCACGCCCCAGGCGACCCTCGACGTCCTCGACTACGAGGTGCCGGGCCTCGCGGAAGTCATGCGGGAGGCGACGCGCGCTTCCGTCGCGACCGCGATCCTTTCTCGCCAGGTCGCGGCCGTTTGCGGACGGACGCTCATCGTGAACCTCCCGGGCTCGCCGCGCGGCGCCGTGGAGTGTTTCGAATCGGTGGCTTCCGTCCTCGGTCACGCGGTGACCACTCTTCGCGGCGAGGCGGGTGACGATCATCCCGGCTTCCGGGGAGAGAGCCGTTGAGCCCTACAATCTTCCCCACGTGAACCGGCGCCTTTTTCTCACCGTGATTCTCGGCCTCGCCGCGCCGTTTCAGGCCGTGGCCTCGACGCGTACCCGCCGAATCCTCCGCCTGAAGACCGGCGCGGTGGAAGAGGTGCCGCTCGAGGAGTACGTCGCGGCCGTCCTGCCCGCGGAGATCGGCCGGGCGCCGGCCGCGGCGCTCGAGGCGCAGGCGGTCGCCGCGCGCTCCTACGCGCTCGCGCGCGCCGAGCGCCATCTCGAGGACGGAGCGGACCTTTGCGACGGGACGCACTGCCAGGTATTTCGCGGTCTCGCCTCTGCCACGGAAGACTCGCGCCGGGCGGCGACTGCAACCCAGGGCCTCGTGCTGACGCAGAAGGGCGGTGTCATCGCGGCTCCGTTTCATGCCGTCTGCGGCGGGCGAACGGCGCGTCCGCGAGACGTCTGGGACGACGAGGAAATCCCCGAGCTCGCCTCGGTCGAGGACGACGCTTGCCTGGGGGCGCCCGGCTCCACCTGGACTTTCGCGATAGCTCGGTCGGCTCTCCCGTTGCTTTCGGGCTCGTTCGGCTTTCCGGAAGCGCACTTCCTCGAGGTTTTCGGACGCGACGCGAGTGGACGCGTTTCCATGGTGCGCTTTGCCGCGCCGGGCGGGCAATCGCGTGTGGCGCGCGGCTTCGAATTCCGCAAGTCGGCATCGGAGATCTGGGGATGGGCTTCGGTGCGCTCGACCGATTTCACGTTGGAGGAGACGCGGTCGGCCTACCTCCTTTCCGGGCGAGGCACGGGGCACGGCGCCGGGATGTGTCAGGCGGGAGCGATCGTGAGGGCAAGGAGAGGCGAGAGCCGGAACGCGATTCTGGGTCTTTACTACCGGGGCGCGACCGTGGAGTCCGTCCGCGCTTAGACCCTTATTGATCGCGAGCTGTGTCATAGATCTGTACCATTCCGTTTCACTTGCGACAATAATTGTCGCCTAGCTAGCGTTCGCGACAGCTAAGTAACTCACTATAAACACTTAAGTCTCATTGGATCGAGTTTTGCTTAGTTTGTGTCTTGAGCGCGTGGATTTCTTGTTCTACGCTGCCCAGGAGGAGCTTGTGGGTCTAGATCGCGCTCTCAGGACGTCGCTGCGCTTCGTTCTTGGTGCGTCACTTTCAGTGGCAACAGTGGCGAGTGCCCAGGAGATCGAAATGACGACCTGGGCCGCTCCCGCCTTCTGGTCTCCTCCGCAAGAGGCGCAACAGGGCGGCACCAGCGGAGGGCGCGCTGCCTACTCCGGAGCGGGACGTCAGGCGTTGGCGACGAGCCCGGTCCCTCTTCCCTATGTTGCAATCGTTCCTTGCCGGCAGTACGACTCGCGAAACGCCTCGGCCTTGCCGGACAACACCCCGCGGACCGTCGCGCTCCTCGGCGCCCCTTGCGCGATCCCTCCGGACGCGCAAGCGGTGGCGGCCAACATTACGATTTTTAACCTCTTCGGGGCGGGGAGCAATGGAGTCGTCAAGGTCGGGATCGCCGCGCCTCCCACGACGGCGTGGATCAACTACCCGCCGACGGAAACGCAGCGGGGCAATGCCGGGGTCCTCCCGCTTGGGTCCGGTGGAACGATCGTCGTCCAGGTCAACCAGGGAGCGGGCTCCGTGGACTTCACGGTGGACGTCTTCGGGTACTACTCGCCTCTTGGGATCGTCAACAGCCTGAACGGACAGGCAGGGGACATCACGCTCGTCGCGGGCACCAACGTCACGATCAACCCGGCCGGCAACGCGCTCACGATTTCGACATCCGTGCCTGCCGGTCCTTCTGGCCCCAACGGTGCCACTGGTTCCGTCGGTCCCGCGGGCGCGACGGGATCAACGGGATCAACTGGAGCGACGGGCAACACGGGCTCAACCGGTGCCACGGGGCCGACGGGTCTGACTGGTTCCACCGGAGCAACTGGCGTTGTTGGCCCCACGGGCGGCACTGGTGCGAATGGTGCTACGGGTACGAACGGAACGAACGGCTCGACGGGCGCCCAGGGTCCCATCGGCCCGACCGGCGCAAATGGCGTGACCGGTGCGAACGGTGCTACGGGTACGAACGGAACGAACGGTGCGACTGGGGCGCAGGGTCCCATCGGTCCGACGGGTGCTAACGGTGCGACGGGCAGCAACGGCACGAACGGATCAACTGGTGCTACGGGTACGAACGGAACGAACGGTGCGACTGGGGCGCAGGGTCCCATCGGTCCGACGGGTGCTAACGGTGCGACGGGCAGCAACGGAACGAACGGTGCGACTGGGGCGCAGGGTCCCATCGGTC
>JBDTML010000282.1:0-1645 GCA_039934255.1 Acidobacteriota bacterium
CAAGGACCCTCTCCTCTCGCCCGTGGGCCGCGCGCTGGGCGCGCTCGCCCACGCGGAGGGCGTCTTCGCGCGGCTCGCCCTCACGGGAGAGCTGCCTCCGCGGCTCATGAAATCCCTCGCGCGCAGGCTCCGGTCGGCGGCCCGCGTCCTGAGCCCGCGAACGGCGCAGCTCGTGACGGCCGCTCTCGACGCGGCGGGCTCCACGGAGGTGAGGTTCGATCGTCTCGCCTCCCTTCTCGCGAGCGTCGCTTCCGAACGCAATAGCGGGCCGCCCACCCTCGTCGGTCTGGGCCTCTTCGCGGCGGGAGACGGAAGGCCCGTGCGCGTGCGCGTGCCCGAGGGCGACTGGCTCACGCTCTGGCGGAACCTGTTCGCGAACGCGCTCGCCGCGCCGTGTCTCGCCCTTCTCGCCGAGGAAAGGCGGGACCCCGTGACGGGACAGGCCCTCGCGCGCTTCGTGCTCTTCGACGGAGACCCGCGCCTCCTCACGGTGGAGATGATTCGCGGCCGCGGAGCCGAACGGGGGCTCGGTGTCGTCGCGGACCTCGTCAGGAAGTGGGACGGCCTCGTGGACGTGACGCCCGGGAAGGGGGAGTTCACGAAAGGGGTCGCGCTCGAGTTCGCCGCGGTCGAACAGCCGGCCGCCGAGGAGGCCGTTTGAAGGGGCCTCGCCGGGTTCTCGTCGTCGAGGACGGGACGGAGTACGTAGAAGGGTTCGAGAGGCTCGCCGCCGCGCGCTCTCTAGCCGTCGTCTTCTCGCGCGCGGGCGACCTCGCGGCGGCGCGCACGGTGCTCGAAGGGAACGGCCCCGACGCGCTGTTCCTCGACGTCGTCTTCGACAGGACGCCGGAAGATCGGCTCACGGGCGACGCGGAGGCGCTCGTGGCGCGCTTCGGCGGCGATCGCGCCCGCGCCGTGCGCCACCTCGCGACGCACCAGGGCTTCTACGTCCTCGACGCCCTCGCCCCGCTCCTGCCTCGCGTTCCCATCGTGCTCGCGTACGACTTCTCCGCGGAACCCCAGCGCCTCGAAGCGCTGCGCGCCCGTGTCCCGGGGCTCCGTGGTCTTCCGGACGGGACGTCTCTCACCGCGGCGCTGGACCTCCTCCTCGCGCTCTAGATCTCCTGGAATACGAACCGGTTGAGGACTTGAATCCGCTCCGAGGCGTGCTTCGGGTCCATGAGCCAGATCGCTCCGACGACGGACGAGAGAAGAGAATTGCCGTCCTGCGGCGTGAAGCAGAAGCCCACGATCTCCTTGCCCTTGTCGGCAATGGCAAGGGTCGGCGTCGAGATGACGGTCTGCGACAGGATGCGGCCGTAGTACCCGTGATCGCGGCCGAACGAGAACACTTCGTTCGCGCTCTTCCTCTCGGTGAGCGCGACGAGCGAGTTTCCCTTGAGATGTTCGATGACGGTCTTCTTGTCGGTGGGCTTCGTGAGCTCGAAATTGAACCACACGGAGTGCATGTACTGCGTGTTGAGCTTCACGGCAGACGAGAACACCTTCGGTTTCAGGTGCAGGGTCTCGTACAGATGGAACACGTCGCGCGCGTGGTGCGTGCCGAATTCCTCATCGTCGTGCTTGCCCACGGTGGGCGCCGGGCTGTAGTCCTTCGTCTGGGAGATGTCGTTCGAGCGCCGCA
>JBDTML010000283.1:0-12200 GCA_039934255.1 Acidobacteriota bacterium
GTCTCTCGCGTTTCGGAACTGGCTCGTCGACGGTGTGAAGAACAAGGGAAGGCGCGTCGTGTCGTATTTCGGCGCGGCGCTCGAGGCGGCGGACGGCCCGGCAGCCGATGGCATTTCCCTCGTGGCCGTGCTCGCGGACGATGCGAACGGGCGCCTCTTCGCCGCGCGCTCGACCGCGGGCGGAACGGCTTTCGTGTCCGTCGTTCCCGAGATCGCGCAGGCGCATCTCTTCGAGCGCGAGATCGCCGAGCAGTACGGCGTGACGTTCGAGGGACATCCCTGGCTGAAGCCGCTGCGCTTCCACCGCTCGTATCGCCCCGGCCACGACGCCTGGGGCCGGCCGGCGGACGCCGCGATTCCGCCAGGCGTGATGGATTTCTTCCGTGTCGAAGGAGACGAGGTGCACGAGGTCGCGGTCGGCCCGGTCCACGCCGGCGTGATCGAGCCCGGACACTTCCGGTTCCAGTGCCACGGCGAGCGGGTCTTCCATCTCGAGATCGCCCTCGGGTACCAGCATCGCGGCGTCGAGCGCGCGCTCGTTGGGGGGCCGACGAAGCGGACGCTGCCCTACATGGAAACCGTCGCCGGCGACACGACGATCGGCCACGCGCTGACCTTCTCCCACGCGGTCGAGGCCCTGGCCGGCACGCAGGTCTCGGCGCGCGCCCACGCGATTCGCGGCATCGAGCTCGAGCTCGAGCGGCTCGCGAACCACGTCGGCGACCTCGGAGCCCTCGCGGGCGACGTCGCGTATCTCCCGACCGCGGCGTACTGCGGACGCCTGCGCGGAGACTTTCTGAACATGACGGCGGAGATCTGCGGCTCGAGGTTCGGCCGCGGTCTCCTCCGTCCCGGCGGCGTCGGATTCGACCTCCTGCCCGCGCAGGTCGAGGTCCTGAGGTCCCGGGTCGCCGTCGCGCGGCGCGAGGTCACGGAAGCGGTGGAGCTCCTCTGGGACACGCCAAGCGTGAGGGAGCGGTTCGACCAGACGGGAACCGTGACGCCGGAAGACGCGGAGTCCGTAGGTCTCGTCGGGCCGGCGGCGCGCGCATGCGGCATCCAGCGGGACGTGCGGCACGATTTTCCCGCTGGCATCTACCGTTTCGTCCACCTGCCCGTCATGACGGCCCATTACGGGGACGTCAACTCCCGCGCCTACGTCCGCTGGCTCGAGGTCCAGCAGTCGATCTCGTTCATCCTCGACCAGCTCGACGGGGTCCCGGCGGGCGAGCCCGGCGCCGCGGCCGGCGCCTTGAAGCCGGATTCGCTCGTCGTGTCGCTCACGGAAGGCTGGCGCGGGGAGATCTGCCACGTCGCGATGACCGACGCCGCCGGCCGCTTCTCTCGTTACAAGATTACCGATCCGTCCTTCCACAACTGGATCGGGCTCGCCCTCGCGCTCCGCGGCGGCCAGATTTCGGATTTTCCGCTGTGCAACAAGAGCTTCAACCTTTCCTACTGCGGACACGACCTGTGAGGGAGATCCCGTGTTGAAAGCGCTTCTCGCGCGCGCACACCAGGGGCACCGCACGATGGCGTACCCGGCGGGGGAGCCGCCCGCGATGCCCGACCGGTTCCGGGGCGTGCCCACGCTCGACCCCGCGAAGTGTCCGGACGGCTGCCGGTCCTGCGCCGACGTCTGCCCGACGGACGCGATCAACAAGGACGGTCCCCTCGCTCTCGATCTCGGCCGGTGTTTGTTCTGCACGGCGTGCGTCAACGCCTGCCCGGACGGAGCCATCGCGTTCACGAACGACTACCGTCTCGCGACCCGCCAGCGGGAGGACCTCGTCGCGCGTGGGCAGGAGCTGGCGCTCGCGGACGCGCTCGAGCGGAAGCTCCGCCGGCTCTTCGGCCGCTCCCTGAAGCTGCGTGTCGTGAGCGCGGGGGACTGCAACGCCTGCAGCGCGGACGTCAACGTCCTCGGGACGATCGGCTGGGATCTCGGGCGCTTCGGAATCAACTACGTCGCTTCGCCGCGTCACGCGGACGGTCTCCTCATCACGGGGCCCGTGACCGAGAACATGCGGCTCGCGCTCCGGAAGACGTACGACGCGGTGCCGGCACCGAAGATCGTCATCGCCGTGGGGGCCTGCGCGATCAGCGGGGGACCGTTCGCGGGCCACCCGGAACAGCACGGGGGCGCGTCGTCCGTGGTTCCGGTCGACCTCTTCATCCCCGGCTGCCCGCCGCACCCGCTCACGATCCTTGACGGCCTCCTCAGGCTGCTCGGGAGGGTCGAAGAGCAACGGCGCGTGCCGGGGGGATGAACCTGGAGCCCTGCCCGAACGGCCGCTCTCGGCCCCCGACCCCTACAATCCCCGGGTGAACGAGGCGCGGATACGGCAGCGCGTGGCCGCGGCGCGGCGCATCGTGGTCAAAGCGGGGACCAACGTGATCATGCGCGACGACGGCGCGGTCGCGCTGGGGCGCCTGTACGGGCTCATCGAGTCCGTCGCGAGCCTGAAGAAGCAGGGCCGGCAGGTCCTGATCGTCTCCTCGGGCGCGGTGGGGCTGGGCGCGCAGCGTCTGAGGCTCGAAGCCAAGCCCGGCTCGCTCACGCTCAAGCAGGCCTGCGCCGCCATCGGGCAGAGCCGGCTCATGTCCGTCTACGAAGAGGGCTTCGAGAAGATGGGCCTCCTCACGGCCCAGGTCCTTCTCACCGAGGACGACTTCACCGACCGGACGCGCTTCCAGAATCTCTCGGCCACGCTCGAGAAGCTCCTCGAGCTGGGAGCGGTGCCGATCCTGAACGAGAACGACACGGTCTCGACGCTGGAGCTGAAGTCGTCCGACGGCAGGGGCGCGCGCGGCCTCTTCGGCGACAACGACCGGCTCTCGGCGCTCGTCATGAGCAAGGTGAAGGCGGACGTCCTCGTCATCCTCTCCGACGTGGACGGACTCTTCACCGGCAACCCCGCGCACGATCACAACGCGACGCTCATCCCGCTCGTCCGGAAGCTCACGCCGGAGATCGTTCATTCCGCCGACGGTGCGGGAGCGCGCGGCCGTGGCGGCATGAGCTCCAAGCTGGCCGCGGCGAGCATCGCGACGGGAGCGGGCGGCATCGCCGTCATCGCGAACGGCCGGACGCCGGGAATCCTCGACAGGCTCTTCGCCGGTGAGGCCGTCGGCACCGTGTTCTGTCCGGTCGCTGGTCGCAGATAGAGATGTCCGAAAGAAGAGATTTCTTGGAAGGGGAAGAGGGGCCGACGGGAATCGCGAAGCGCGCCCGCCGGGCGGCTCGCGGCCTCGCCGTCGTTTCCTCCGAGAGGAAAAACGCTCTCCTCCTCGCCGTCGCCGACGGGATCGAGGCGGCGCGAGACGCCATCCTCCAGGCGAATCGCGCGGATGTGCTCGAGGCCCGCACCACCTTCAAAGAAATCTCTCTCCCTCGGTCCCTTCTCGACCGACTGGTTCTCGACGAGGAGAAGGTCCGCGGCATGGCCGCCGGCGTCCGTGCCGTCGCCGCCCTCCCCGACCCCTCGGGTGTCGTGCTCTCGCGGACGCTTCTCGACGACGGCCTCGTCCTCGAGAAGGTGACGTGCCCGCTGGGCGTCCTCCTCGTCATCTTCGAGTCTCGCCCCGACGCGGTGACGCAGATCGGATCGCTGGCGCTCAAGTCGGGTAACGCGGCGATCCTCAAGGGCGGCCGCGAGTCCGCCCGTTCCACGGCGGCGCTCCTCGACGTCTTCACGAAGGCTGTCGCGTCTTTCCCCGAAATTCCCGCAGCCGCGCTCTCCTCCGTGGCGGACCGGGCCGAGGTGGACGCGCTCCTCGCGCTCGACGAGCACATCGACCTCGTCATTCCGAGGGGCGGGTACGACCTCGTCAGGCACGTCCAGGCGAAGACGCGCATCCCGGTCCTCGGTCACGCGGAGGGCGTCTGCCACGTCTACGTGGATCGCGCGGCGGACGAAGGGATGGCGATGGCGATCGTCCTCGACAGCAAGCTGCAGTACCCGGCGGCGTGCAACACCATGGAGACGCTGCTCGTTCACCGCGACGCGGCAGAGCGCTTACTCGTCCCGCTGCTGAGCCGGCTCGTGGAGGCGGGCGTCGAGATCCGCGCCTGCGCGAAGACGCGAGCGTTGGCGCCGTCGCTCGCGACGACGCTCGCCACGGAGGAGGACTGGCGGACGGAATACGGGGGGCCGATCCTGTCCGTCAGGCTCGTGGAGTCGCTCGACGAGGCCGTGGAGCACGTGAACCGCCATGGCTCGCACCACACGGAGGCCATCGTCACCGCCGACCAGGCCGCCGCCGAGGCGTTCCTCGGACGCGTCGACGCGGCGGGCGTCTTCCACAACGCCTCCACGCGTTTCGCCGACGGTTACCGTTACGGCTTCGGGGCGGAGGTCGGGATCTCGACGAGCCGTATTCATGCGCGCGGCCCCGTGGGCCTCGACGGACTCGTCACGCACAAGTATCTGCTCAGGGGCAGCGGCCAGATCGTGGCGACGTACAGCGGGGAAGGCGCACGTCCGTTCCGACATCGGACGCTTTCCTGACCTGCCGTTAGACTTCCGCCACCCTGGGAGGCTTCATGCGCGTTCCGACGCTCCTCGTCGTTCTTGCCGTCTCTTCGTCCGCGCTCGCCGCTGCCGGCCCGCCCGCGCCGGGGCCTGACTGGTTTGCGGCGCATCGGGCGGCTCTCGCGGCGAAGCTGCCTCCGGGCGCGGTCGTCGTCCTGCGCGGGCCCGCCGAGCCGGAAGCCGAAGTCGGAGACGGCTACCGGCCGGACTCGAGCTTCTGGTACCTCACGGGCTTCGCCGAACCCGACGCGGTGGCCGTGCTGCGGCCCTCGGCGGCCGCGGGCAAGCGATATGTTCTTTTCGTCAAGCCGAAGAACTGGACCGAGGAAAGGTGGACCGGCCGGCGCGCCGGTGTCGAAGGCGCCAGGGCGGCCTATCGAGCCGAGGCCGCCTTCCCCGTCGAGGAGTTCCAGAAGGAATCGCCGTCGCTCCTGGCGGGTGCCAAGGCGCTGTTCTATCTCGACGCGCGCGACCGGGCCTTCCGCGACAAGCTGATCACCGGCTGGCAGACTCTCGCGGCCGCCGGTACCGAGTCGCTGCCTGCCTCCGACGTGGCGCCCGTCGTCGCACAGATGCGCCTCGTGAAGGACGCGGCCGAGATCGCGATCATGCGCGAGGCGGTGAATTTATCGGTCGAGGCGCACCGCGCGGCTCTCGCGCTGGCGCGTCCCGGCGTGAACGAGGGCGTCCTCAAAGCCGCAATGGTCCAGCGTTGCCTCGCGGGGGGTGCCGCGCGCATGGCCTACGCGCCGATCGTCGGCTCGGGCCCGAACTCGGTGATCCTCCACTATCCCGATGCGAATCGCGTCATGCAGCGGGGCGAGATGATCGTGAACGACACCGCCTGCGAATACGGCCTCTACGCTGCCGACGTGACGCGCAGCTATCCCGTGAACGGCACCTTCTCGCCCGAGCAGCGCGCGCTCTACGAGATCGTCCTCGCGGCGCAGAAAGCCGGGATTGCGAAGGTTGTCGCCGGAGCAAAGCACCACGAGATCCACGATGCTTCGCACGAGGTCGTGATTGACGGGCTCCTGAAGCTCGGACTTCTCAAGGGCACGCCCGAGGAAGTGAAGACCTCGCGCTCTTACGCCGCGTTCTTCCCTCACGGCACCTCGCACTGGCTCGGCCTGGACGTGCACGATGCCGGCAGCTATGAGTTCGCGGACCCGAAGGACCGCTGGACGCGCTACTTCTCGTCGAACGCGACTCTTCGGCCGGGGATGGTCCTCACGGTCGAGCCCGGCATCTACATCGCCGAGAACAGCGAAGGCGTGGACCCGAAGTGGTGGAACATCGGCGTGAGGATCGAGGACGACGTCCTCGTCACGGAAAGAGGCCCGGACTGCCTCTCGTGCGGCGCGCCCCGCGAAATCGCAGATCTCGAGAGGGCGATGAAGCCGGCCGCCGGCCAAAGCCGCTAACATCCCGCCCGTGCCCGGGCCCGTCCGCGTTCTCTCGGATGCCCTCGTCGACCAGATCGCCGCGGGCGAGGTCGTCGAGCGCCCGGCGTCCGCGGTCAAGGAGCTCGTGGAGAACGCGCTCGATGCCGGCGCTCGCCGCATCTCGGTAAACGTGGAAGGCGCCGGGATCGCGCGGCTCGAGGTCACGGACGACGGTTCGGGCATGTCGCCAGAGGACGCGCGGCTGGCCCTCGAACGCCATGCGACCTCGAAGATCCGCTCTTTCGAGGACCTCGCCTCGATCGGCACGATGGGTTTTCGAGGCGAGGCGCTTCCCTCGATCGCGTCCGTCTCGCGCCTCGTCCTCACGACGTCGCCGGACGAGTCGGGGCTCGGAACCGAGGTCGTCGCCGACCGCGGGGCGTCCCCCCGCGTGTCGCCGGCGCGGCACCCCAAGGGCACGCGCGTCCTCGTGGAGGACCTCTTCGGGAACGTTCCGGCGCGGCGCAAGTTCCAGAAGAGCGCCGAGGCGGAATTGCGCGCGGTCGCGAAGACGGTCACCGCCCTGGCGCTCTCGCGTTCCGACGTTGCGTTCACGCTACGTGCGGGCCCCCGTCTTCTTCTCGACCTTCCGGCCGCGGAGAGCCCGATAGCGCGGTTCCGGGAGGTCCTCGGCCTCGCCACGGCCGCGCGGCCGCGCGACGTGGACTTCACGTTTGGCGGCATGACGTTGACGGGCGCCGTGACGTCGCCGGAGACGACGTTCCCCTCCCGCGCGCATCAATGGTTCTTCGTGAACGGCCGGGCCATCCGGGACGCCACCGTGACCCACGCCATTTCCCTGGCGACACGCGAGGTGCTGCGCTCGGACCGCCACGCGGCCTTCGCCCTCTTTCTCACCTGCGACCCCGAATTTTGCGACGTGAACGTTCACCCGCAGAAGCTCGAGGTCCGCTTTCGCGATCCGAACGCCGTGCATTCCCTCGTGCACCGCGGCCTCGTCCACGCTCTTACGGGCGGCAAGGGGGCGGTCGCCGTCGAAGGGGACGCATTCGGAAGAGGAACAGATAGAGAAAGAGAAAGAGGAAGAGGGGAAAGAGAAGATTTCTTAGAAGGGGGAAGAGGGGCTGCGCAGGCGGGTGGGTCTGCGCTCGGCGAGTGGCCGTCGCGCTACGGCGCCGGCGCCGGGCGCGCAGCGGCCGCCGCAGCGGCGCGCCTCAGCACCGAGGCGCTCCTCGACGCGATCGCACCCGGCATTTCGCCGTCTTCCTATTCCCTTTCAGAAGAAAATTCTTCTTCGTCCTCTTCCCCTCTTGGAACTCTCCGACTCCTCGGCCAGTACCGCGATTCATTCCTCGTCGCCGAAGGCGAGGAGGGGCTGGTTCTCATCGACCAGCACGTCGCGCACGAGCGCGTGCGGTACGAGAGGTTTCTCGCGCGGCTCGAATCCGGAAAGCCCGCATCCCAGAGCCTCCTCGAGCCCGTCGTGTTCGAGGCGTCACCGGACGAGGCGGCTCTCCTGTCCGGCTCCGACGCGCTTCTCTCGGACGCGGGCTTCTCGGTGTCGGAGCTGTCCGGCCGCACCTTTCTCGTCTCGGCGGCACCGCCCGAGACGCCGGCCTCGTCGGTCCGGCCCGCGCTACGCGACTACCTCGCGCGCGTCGCCACGTTGCCCGAGGGCTCCGCGCCTGCCTTGGCGCTCCGGCGCGAGGTTCTCGCGGCGTCGCTCGCCTGTCGCGGGGCGATCACGATCAACCACCGCCTCGCGTCAGCGGAGGCCGCGCGGCTTCTCCACGACCTCGCGGCGTGCCGGGATCCGTGGACGTGTCCGCACGGGCGCCCGATCCTCCTCGCCTTCTCGCACGAAGAGCTCGAGAAGCGCTTCGGAAGGCGCGCATGAGCATGCACGACCGGAACGACCTCTTCGCGCCGAAGCTCGGCCTCACGATCCCGCTCTGCGGCCTCCACTTCATCTTCTTCTTCCTCGTGAAGATGGATCCCGTGAGGACGTTCACGCTCTTCAGCTTCGATCCGGGCGCCGCGTTCGAGAGGCCGTGGACGTTCCTGACCTATCAGTTTCTCCACCAGGAACCGTTCGCGCTGTTTTTCGGCACGCTTGTCCTCTACATTCTCGGGTCGGCGCTGGAGATGGAGTGGGGCACCCCCGAGTTCACGGTGTTCTGGCTCGTCTCGACGCTGGGCGCCTCGCTCGCGGCTCTCGTCACCGGGAGCGCGCTGCTCTCGGGCGGGGTCCTGACGGGCGCGTCGCTGCTCTTGGCGTATGCGTATCTGTTTCCCGACCTGCAGTTCCTGATCTTCTTCGTCATTCCCGTCAAGGTGAAGTGGCTCGCCTGGCTGGCCGTCGCGATGCTGGCGTGGGGCCTCCTGCAGGCGGCGCTCGCGGGACGACCGGGCGCGGGCTTCGTGAACGTTGCCGGAGCGGGGGCGGGGTTTCTCTTTTTCTGGATCCGTCACCACGGCGGGACGCGCGCGAAGAAGGCCGCGAAGCTGGCGGTGGTGGCCGTGAAGTCGGCGGGGGCGGTGCGCGAAGACGCGGCTCTCGAGCGCCGCAACCGGGAGTTGTTTCCGAAGGTCGAGGACCTGCGCCGCGCGACGCAGGGGGGCGGCGACCCTCCCCCGCGCCAGCGCGAGTTCGCCGCCGAGCTGGAGAAGCTCGTCGTCGCGGGCGTGAACGTCTGCAAGCCGGTCGACTTCAAGGGCGACCGGGACGGCATCTGCGTCACGTGCGAGGGCTTTGCCGAGTGCTCGCTTCGGTACGTCGCCGGGCAGCCGGCCGAGATCGTGGTCAAGACGCGCACGTGAGACGGCGACACTAGAATAGAGAGAGGAAGAGAAGAGATGACCGCTTCATTCGTCCTCGCCCTCGTCCTCGCGGCCCCGGTCTCACCGATTCCCGGGATCCCGTTTCCGCCAGGAGGGGAGATCGACCCCGTTCTCACGCAGGTCTTCACCGAGCGGGCGGCCGCCGAGACGCGGAGCGCTCTGGCGCAGCTCGACGCGGATAAGTCCCGGAGCGCCGCCGAGAAGGCCGAGATCCGGAAACGGCTCGGGAAGCTACGCATCGCGGTTTTCACGACGCCGAAGTCGGTCGACGAGGTCGTGGCCGCCTACGAGAAGCTGGTCCCGGTGGCGCGGTTCATCTTCGCGGAACGCAACCTCCAGGCCGACCTCCAGGACGGGATCAAGAGCGGCGCGATCCAGGCGAACCCCGCGGCGGTGGAGAAGGCGGCGGGCCGGCGGGCGAAGTCCGCGCGCTGGAACCGCGCGGACGGGGCGCTCGAGATCGACGTCGAGGACCGTCTCATCGACCCGCGCTCAGGCGTGATCCTCGAGAAGACGGTCGTTCTCGTCACGTCACTTGGAGATTGAGTCCGCCCGGACGTCCGCTGAAGCCGGCCTGCCCTGGAAGTAGCGGAACACCTGCCACCCGCCGAAGGCGACGAGGAGAAGCGGCCACCAGTCGTTCAGGAAGGACAGGTCGATCGTCACGAACCGGTTCAGGAGCAGGAATCCGCCGATCAGGATGAGCAGGATTCCGGCCGTGAGGCTGCCGCTCACCCGGACGGGCTCGTCCGAGCCCAGGATGTTCGCTTCGGGCCTTCCCGTCGCGTTGATCGCCTTCGCCTGGCGCGAAGCGTCGATGATCGAGAAGACCATCCAGAAGGGGATCGCGATACCGGGAAACGGTCCATGGGAGTGCTCGGCCAGCGAGATGAAGAGGACCCAGACACCGAACAGGATCGCGGCGCGCTGATAGAGGCCGAGATACAAATGCCCCATGCCGGGGATGATCCCGAGGGCGCCCGCGGCTCCGGGATTCTTCGGCAGCGGAGGCGCGGTCTGCTGCGGCCCCGAGGGCCCGAACGCGATCGGGGGCGGAGGCGGCGCGGGTGCCGGCGAAGAAGGCGTCGGGGGCTGGGTGTTCGTGCTGGCTTCGTTCATCGTTTCCACCTGTCTTCAGGAACGTTGAAAGGGGGCGGAAGGTTCCGGGGCCTTCACCGCCTTCGCCGAAATCGCGAGGGACTCGACGGCTCCGGCGAAGACTCTTTCGTAGACGAGCTGCGAGTAGGCGACGGCGCGGGCCCGCCCCGCGGCGAACGCGCGGTAGATGCGGTAGTCGAGGCGTTTCGTGATCGGGGCCGCGGCGCGTCCGATGGCGCTTTCGTCGAAGCGCTGGACCGCGGCGACGCGCGCCTCGGAGAGAGCGCGCTCTCCGGCGGACGTGAGATCGCCTGCCGCGCTGCGGGCCGCGGTCATCGGGTCGATGCGGAGGAGCGCGACGATCGCGAACGTGGCCGCGTATGCGGCGACGACCGCGAACCGCCAGTCGGTCGCGACGGGTTTCAGCCGGCCGAAGACTCCGCGCCGCACGTTCGACGCGGCTGCCGCGGCCCGGGGTTCCGGGACGGCGCGGAGACGGTCGAGAAGCGCCGCGGACGGCTCCGGGCGGGCAAGGGCCCCTGGCGTAAGAAGGGAAAGAACTTCCGAGGCTGCCTGGCGCGTTTGGACGTCGAGCGGCGTCCCCGACAGTCGCTCGAGGAACTCCCGCGCCGCTGCGGGGCGCGAGACATAGGCAAAGACTTCCGCGTGCCCGGCGACGAGCGAGGCGAGGAGCCCGCAGGCCGCGCATTCGCGCGCGTGCGCGTCATGAGCGGACAGAGCACGTGTGGCGCGCGAAACGCCTCCCTCCGGAGCCAGGTCGAGCGCCTCGGCGAGGCTTTGCTCGAACACGCGACAGGCGGCGCTCATCGCGCGCCTCCCGTGGCGGTCGTGGGGCGCGCCGCGAACGGCGAGTACAGCGACCGGCCGTCCCCCTCCGAGGCCCCGACACGTCCCCGCACGACGCGCGCGAGCTCGATGCGCGCGCGGTTCAGGCGCGACTTCACCGTGCCGTCCGCGAGTTTCAAGAGGTCGCCGATCTCGCGGTACTCGAGGCCGTCGAGGTCGCGAAGGATGACGACCTCGGCGAGCTCGTCGGGTAGTTCGGAGATCGCGTCGAGCAGCATCCGGACGCGTTCTCTTCGTACGGCGTCGGCCTGCGGGTCGTCCGTCGCGGGCAGGAGCGTCGAGACCGCATCGTCCGAGAGGAACGAGAAGCCCTTCTCGCGCTTTCTCCGGCGATAGTGGTCGATGCAGAGGTTGCGGGAGAGCGCGGCGATCCAGGCGAGGAGGGAGGCCTCCGTGGGCTCGTAGCGGTCTAGGTTCTGCCAGACCTTCAAGAAGCAGTCCTGCGTCAGCTCCTCGGCCTCGGCGCGGTCGTACGTCATGTGCCAGGCGATTCCGTAGATCTTTTTTCCGTAGGCGGCCACGAGGTCGGCCCATGCGCCGTCATCCCCCTTTTGGCAGCGGGCGACGAGCTCGGCATCCGGGTGAGGCGCAAGGGGCATGGGTCCTCAGCAGCCAATAACGAGAAAACCCGGTCGAAGGTTCGGCGGCGCCTAAGTCTATAATCTCGCAAGAGTTCCGGAGGAGGACAGTCTGTCGATGCGGACCCGTTCCGCCCGTTCAGGGCTTCTGGCGCTGATTCTCGCGACCCCGGCGGCTTCCCAGAACCCGGCGGCTCCGGCGGCGGCGGTGCCCGCCCCGGTCACGGCCCCCGGCCCCGCGACGGCGGCGCCTGTCTGGCGCCCGTTTCTGGAACTCGGTTTCCTCGTGGGCTCTTGGTCGGGAGCCGCGGAATCGGGGGCGCGGGTGGGCGGCCGGGTCGCGCGATTCACCCTGGAATTCTCGGGGAATTACCTCGTCCACCGGGGGAGCACGATCCTCACCGCCGACGACGGCAAGGAAGAGACGATCGACGAAGTGGGCTACTTCGCCTACGACCGTGAAAGACGGCGATACGTCGCGTCGTATTTCTTCTCGACCGGCATCAGCGCCACGTTCGACGTCGAAGTCGCGGCGGAAAGCGCGCGTCTCGTGTCCCGCGAACTGCTGAACGCAGAGCCCGGAACGAAGGCACGGATGCTCTTCGCGCGCAAGGCCGACGGCGAGCTCTCGCTCTCGACCGATCTCGCCCCCCCGGGCAGGGACTTCGTACCCTGGCTCGCCAGCGGGCTGAAGAAGAAATAGCGGGCCACGGCCCCCGTCGAAGACGTTCTTGCCCGCCTCTGGTATTCTGCGGGACTCCGCGAAGCGGCCGCCTCCCGGCCCCGCGCCCCGAAAGCAGGTCCCATGTCCGGAATCCGCAACATCGCGATCATCGCGCACGTCGACCATGGCAAGACCACGCTCGTGGACTGCC
>JBDTML010000284.1:0-1810 GCA_039934255.1 Acidobacteriota bacterium
GGTTCCGGGCAGGTCCAGGACCGACAGATGGCGGCCGGCCGTCGTCTCGAGGTGTGCGTCGGTTCTTGCGGCGTTCCTCGTCGCCGCCACCGGCGCGGCGCCGCCGGCCGCTGGTGCCGATTCCCCGCACACGCCTTCTAAGAGATCCTCCTCTTCCTCTCCTTCCCCGGTCGACACGCTCGTCACCGCCGCGCACGTTCTCACGATGGACGGCACCGACCGCGTCTTCTCGCCGGGCGCCGTGGCAATCAAGGGAGGGGCGATCGTCGCGGTGGGGACGCCGTCCGAGCTTTCGTCTCTCTATTCTCCGAAGCAAAGAATCTCCCGTCCCCATTCCGTCGTCCTGCCGGGGCTGATCAACACCCACACGCACGCCGCGATGTCCCTCCTACGCGGCATTGCCGACGACCTGCCGCTCATGGACTGGCTGACGAAGTACATCTTCCCGGCCGAGGGGAAGAACGTTTCGCCGGCCTTCGTGAAGGCGGGAACGCTCCTCGCGTGCGCCGAGATGGTGCGCGGCGGCACGACGACGTTCGCGGACATGTACTATTTCGAGTCGGACGTCGCGTCGGCCGTCGACCAGTGCGGGATGCGCGCCGTCCTCGGCGAGACGTGGCTGGACTTCCCGGTGCCGGATCACAAGGATCTCCCCGAGTCCATCGCGATGACGCGGGCGTTCCTTCAGAAGTGGAAGGGACACCCCCGGGTGATCGCCGCCGTCGCGCCCCACGCGCCTTTCACGAACTCGAAGGAGTCGCTCGTCGCGGCGCGCGACCTCGCGCGCGAATTCCAGGCCCCGCTCCTCATTCACGTGTCGGAGACGAAGGACGAGCAGAAGCAGATCGCCGACAAGTACGGGATGACCCCGGCGGCCTGGCTCGACTCGATCGGCTTTCTCGGCCCGAACGTCCTCGCCGCTCACGGCGTGTGGCTGGACGCGGCCGACATGAAGCTCTTCGCGGAAAGGCACGTCGGCCTCGCGCACAACCCCGAGTCGAACATGAAGCTCGCCTCGGGCGTCGCGCCCGTCGCCGCCGCGCGCAAGGCCGGAATCGCCGTCGGCCTCGGAACGGACGGCGTCGCCGGCTCGAACAACGATCTCGACATGTGGGAGGCGATGGACTTCGCCGGGAAGCTGGCGAAGGTGTCGAGCGGCGACCCGACGGCGTTGCCCGCGAAGGACCTTCTCCGGATGGCGACCCTCGACGGCGCGCGCGCCATGAAGCTCGACGGGAAGATCGGCTCGCTGGAGGCGGGGAAACGGGCGGATCTCGTCGCGGTGGACCTCGTGGGTCCGCGCACGCGGCCCGTTTGGGACCTCTACTCGACTCTCGTGTACGCGGCCAAGGAGAGCGACGTCTCGCTCACGATGGTCGAGGGAAAAGTCCTCTGGGACGGCCGGCGCGTGACGACGCTCGACGAGGCGAAGGTCATAAAGGACGCCGACGAGTGGCGCAAGAAGGTCGCCGCGTCCCTCGCCGCTCGGGCGGCCGGCGCAAAATGAGCCTCTTCGTCCGAACGATCGTGCGAAAGCGCGACGGCGCCGAATTGTCGGAGGGCGAGATCGCCGATTTCGTCGCAGGCGTGACGGAGAAGACGATCACCGACGAGCAGGCGGCGGCGTTCCTCATGGCCGTCTGCTGCCGGGGCATGACGACAGCCGAGACCGCGGCCCTGACCTTCGCGATGATGAAGTCCGGGGAGACCTGGGACCTCTCGCGGCACGGCTTCGTGGCCGACAAACACTCGTCCGGCGGCGTGGGCGACAAGGCCACGCTGGTTCTCGCGCCGCTCCTCGCGGCGGTGG
>JBDTML010000285.1:0-3078 GCA_039934255.1 Acidobacteriota bacterium
ACGAACGGGTACTCGCCGAAGAGGGATGCGAGGACCGTGATGTGGTTCTTGATCTCGGACAGCCGCGGCGCGTTCGCGGCCGCGTTGTCGGGCAGGAGGTACGAGCGAATCGGCATGATGCGCCCGTCCATCGCCCTGTAGGAGTCCTCGACGGTCACGTAGTTCGCGACGTTCAGGGAGACGAGGTACGTCGAAATCGTCTGTGGAAGCTTCCACGTGTACGTGCTCCGGCCGCCGCCCGCGTCGGCGACGGAGACGGTGCCGGCGGACGCCATGACGTAGCCGGGCGGGACGGTCGCGTGGACGGTGGCGACGGCCTTGTCCTTCGGATCGTCCACGCAGGGCCAGAAGGTGCGGGCGAGGAACGGTTCGGCGACGCTCGTCGCCGCCCATCCAGAGGGGTAGTGCCGGAAGTCGAGCGCGGCCGCCGAGGGCGGAATGCCGCGATAGGCGACGGAAATGGTCGCGCGGTCCGTCGCGCCGAGCGCCGGCGCGAACGGAATCACGAGCCGGCCTCCCGTGTGCGTCGCGGTCACGCCCTGCCCGTCGCGCGTGACCGACGAAACGGCGAACGCGTCGTCGAGATCGAGCGCGAGAGAGGTCGTCTGGGGCGCGAAGCCCGCCACGCGGATCACGGTCGTGCCCGACAGGAAACGGATGGCCGGGTCGACGTCGAAGGAGATGTCGTACGAAAGGACGTCGAGGCCCCGCTCCGTCCCCTCGACCGAGGGCGGGACGACTCCGATGAGCGCCCGCGCCCGGGCGGCGGCCTGGAAATGCGCGCGTTTGGCGGCCCCTTCGACGTGCTCGCGGAGCGGGCTGCGGTCGATGGCGAGAGAAGGAAGAGAAGGAGAAGAGGATGAAGATGCTGCGAATGAGAGAAAGAGAATCAAGGTGGCCGCAAGAGCCGCGGACGCCACGCCTCGAGCAGGGTGCTGGCCGCCGCGAAATCTCTCTCTTACCCTTCTAAGCATCTTTCTCTTCTTCTTTATCTGTCATCGCCTTTCCGATCGCCTCGCCGCGCGCGATGCGTTCGCCGAGCGCGATGCCGTCGCGGAAGCCCGATGTCACGTGCAGCGCGCCGGGGGCCGCGGCCTCGAGGGCGGCGAGATCCGCCTCCAGGGCCGCGAGCGTGCGGTGGTGACCGAGCGGCATCTGAGGAATGGCCTCGGGCCACCTCGCGATCCACGTGCGCGTGGGGGGACCGAGACGCGGGAAGAACCGGGCCACTTCGGAGCCCGCCACCGCGAGAAGATCGGCGTCCGGCGCGCCCGCGAACGCGCGGTCGAGTGCTCCGCCGAGGAAGGACGTCGTCAGCACGAAGCCTTCGGGAGCCCGGCCCGTGAAGAGCGACGCGGGATAGAGGATTCCGAGCGATCGAAAGCCCTCCACCTGCGGGATGAGGCCGCCGAACCCGCGAGGCGCGTCGGCCGGCGACGCCGGGGAGGGATAGGCCGCGAGGACGACCGTCACCGGCGACGACGGCACGGCCGCGAGGGCGGCTGCCGAGCGCGTCAGTACGCCGCCGAAAAGCCGCGCGGTCGCCGGGGCCGAGAGCGTCGACACAAGGACGTCGGCCTCAAACGCGCGGCCGTCGGCCGTGCGGACGCGCCAGCGCGGGCCAGGGGCTGGGAGCGGACCTTCGACGGAAACTGCGGCAGCGTTCGTCTCGACGCGGCACCCGGGTCGCGAGACCAGACGGCTCTGAAGATTTTCTATGAGGGTGAAGAGACCGCCGTCGAACGTGAGCGTGCGGGCCCGATGGCGCGGCGGCGCAGGGCCGCTGCTGCGACCGCCGTGCGCGTCATCGCCCCTCTTTCCCTCTTTTTCCTTCTTTCTAAGCAGTCCCCTTACAACGCTTCCCGAAGCACCTTCCGCCTCCCAGAGGCGAGGGAAAGCCGAGCGAATGGAGAGAGAGCGCGGGTCGCCCGCGTAGACGCCCGACACCATGGGCCCCGCGCCGTAGAGCGCGGCCTCCTCGCCGAAGCGGCGCGCGAAGAACGAGTGGACGCTCTCGTCTTCGAGCGACGCGGGTCGCGGCGTGACGAACGGCTCCTTGAGCAGGCGGAGCTTTCCCTTCAGCGTGAAGACCTTGTTGAAGAGGGCCGCCGGCCCCGGCACCACTGCGCGGGGCGAGCCGCCGCGCACGATCCAGCGCGGGGCCTTGCCGTCGGCGGCGACGGCGTCGAGACCGAGATCGAGGAGGAGGCGCTCGGCGGCTTCGCTCGTCCGGAGCGTGTTCGGGCCGCACTCGAGCGTGAATCCGTCCTCCCGAATCGTCCGGATCGACCCTCCCGCGCGGGGTCCGGCCTCGAGGACGGTCGTTTCGCCCGCGCTCGAGCGCCGGAAGGCGGCCGTGAGACCGGCGATCCCACCCCCGAGGACGACGACGCGTGTCACGCTGCCGCCTTCCCGACGACGTCGGCGAGACCCCGGATGAATTCCGGATGGTCGTTGAGCCCTTCGGCGAAGGCGTAGTGGGGGATCCCGAGGCGCGCCGCCGCGCCCCCGAAGAGAAGGCGGATCTCGTAGAGTGTCTCGACGTGGTCGGACACGAAGGCGACCGGCACCACGAGCACCTGCTTCACGCCGGCCTTCGCGAGCTCCGCGAGGACGTCGGGCGTGGACGGGCCGAGCCATTCCACCGGGCCGACCTTCGACTGATAGCCGAGGCGCGAAGGGAAGCGGTTTTCGAGCGCCGTGTTGATCGCCGCCACGGTTGCTTCGATGTGCTTCGGATAGGGGTCCTTCTGTGAGACGACGGTCTTCACGGGCAGCGAGTGGGCCGAGTAGAGGATCACGGTCTTCGCGGGGTCGGCGTCCGGGAGCGTCGCGTGGGCCCTTCGGATCAAGTCCGCGTGCGCCGCGACGAACCCGGGCTCCTCGTACCACGCGTCGGGGGCGTTCGTCCGCGCGGGGCTCCATCCCATCTTCGCGAGGGCGGACGTCACCCGGTTGAAGGACCCGCGCGTCGTCGTGACGGAGTACTGCGGGTAGAGGGGCAGGACGAGAAGGCGCGTCACGCCTTCCTTGCGGAGGTCCAGGAGAGCGTCCTCGACGAACGGGAAGGAGCAGGTC
>JBDTML010000286.1:0-14277 GCA_039934255.1 Acidobacteriota bacterium
TCGCGCGCCTGCAGGACTGGGTGAAGAACCCGACGATCGCCGCCGAGGGCCGCGGGATCGAGACGGGTTGCGCGCAGATGATCGCTCTCGCGAGGGACGCGGGCTTCCAGACCGCCGTGAGGATGCCGACGTCCGGCGTCCCGGGCGTCTTCGCGACACTCGACGCGGGCGCGCCGAAGACCGTCGGCCTCTACTTCATGTACGACGTGAAGCAGGCGGACCCTGCGGAGTGGACCGCGGCACCGCCTTTCGAGGCGCGCCTCGTCGACAAGACGGGCTTCGGCAAGGTCCTCGTCGGCCGCGGCGCCGTCAACCAGAAGGGCCCCGAGTCCGCGCTTCTCGCGGCTCTCCACGCATTCAAGGGCGCGGGCGTGAAGCTGCCTGTCAACCTTGTCCTCGTCGCAGAGGGCGAGGAGGAGATCGGCTCTCCCCACATCCGCGAGATCGTCCAGAAGCCCGAGGTCCTCGCGGCGCTCGGGAAGACAATGGGTGTCTTCATGCCGTCCGCGAGCCAGGACGCCGACGGCGGCCTGACGGTCTCTCTCGGGGCCAAGGGCGTCGTCGAGCTCGAGCTCGTCTCGAGCGGAGCCAAGTGGGGCCGCGGACCGTCGAAGGACGTCCACTCCGCGAACCGCGCGCGCCTCGACAGCCCCGCGTTTCACCTCGTGCAGGCCCTCGCGACGCTCGTGAACGCCGATGGCGACCCGGCGATCGAAAACCTCGCGGCCGCCGCGAAGCCCCCTAACGCCGCGCAGTCCGCGATGCTCGACGCGGCCGCGAAGCGCCTCGACGAAGCCACCGCGAAGAAGATGCTCGGCGCCACGCGCTGGGCCCACGACGATACGTGGCGCGCGTCGCTCGAGCGCCTCACGTTCTCGCCGACCGTCAACATCGAGGGTCTCGTCGGGGGATACATCGGTCCCGGCGGCAAGACGATGCTCCCGAACAAAGCGGTCGCGAAGCTCGACCTGCGCCTCGTCCCCGACATGACGTTCGACGGCGCGATCGCGGCCCTCAAGGCGCACCTCCAGAAGCACGGCTTCGGCGACATCGAGGTGAACGTCTCGGGAGGGTACGGCCCGACGGAGACGTCCTCCGACGCGCCGCTCATCCGCGCGCAGATGGCCGTCCTCAAGCGTGACGGCCTCGACCCGTTGCTCTGGGTGCGCAACGCGGGCTCGTACCCCGGCTACGTCTTCACGGGCGAGCCTCTCAAGCTGGCCTCCGGGCACCACGGCCTCGGCCACGGCAGCGGCGCGCACGCGCCCGACGAGTATTACGTCATCGAATCGACGAACGCGAAGTTCTCGGGCTACGACGGTGCGGCGCGCTCGTTCGTCGACTACCTTTACGAGCTGGCCGTGATTCGCTGAGCACGAACGTTCTTCTCCTCCGAACCGCGGGAGTTCTCGCCGCCTTCGCGGTGGCGCTCCCGCTCGTCCCGGCGCTCACGCCCGGCTGGCCGCGCTCCGGGGGCCTCCCGGCGCTCCTCCTCGCGATCCCGCTCGCCGCATACGGCGTCGCGCGTGCGCGGCGCGGCACGCTCACGCCCGCCGTTCTCCTTCTCACGGCGGCCTTTCCCCTCTACGCGCTCTACACGGGGAACGGCGTCAACCTGACGACGGGCGACAACGCGGCGACACGCGTCCTCCCGTCGCTCCTCCTCACGCGCGGCACCGTCGACCTCTCCGGGACAACGCCCTTCGACGGACCCAATCCCCACTACGCCGGGGTGCGCGTCGGCGCGCGCGTCCTCAACGCGTTCCCGTCGGGCACGGCGCTCGTCGCGCTTCCCCACGCCGCGCTCGCGCTCCTCGGCAGCGGCGGCGCCGCGACGAAGCACCTCGTGTCGCGGTGGGACAAGCACGCTTCGGCCCTGCTCTGCGTGGCCGCGGCCAGCTTCCTCTTCCTCGCGCTCCGGCGCTGGGGAGACGCCGAGGCCCTCGGCGCCGCCGCAGTCTTCGCGCTCGCCTCGCCGGTGCCGTCTGGCGCGGCGCAGTCCCTCTGGAGCATCACGGGAGAGACGTTCGCGATCTGCCTCGCGCTCTGGCTCCTGCTGCGCGCTCGCGCCCTGCCGGCCGCCGCCGGCTTCGCGATGGCGGCGGCGTTCGCCTGCCGACCCACGGCCCTGATCCCGGCGCTCGCAATGGGCGGGGCCCTCGCCGCGCTCGCGACCACGGACCGGCGCGGGATTCTGCGCTACGCGGCGGCATTGGGAGGCGGCGTAGCCCTCGTCGCGGCCGGCCAGTTCGCTCTCTACGGCCATGTGCTCGGCGCCTACGGCTCGATGAACACGGCCGAGCGGGCGTTCAACGCCCACCTCGTCTCCGGCCTCGCGGGAGTCCTCGCGAGCCCCAGCCGCGGTCTCCTCGTCTTCTGCCCGTGGGTCCTGCTCGTCCCGTTCGGCCTGCGCCGCGCGTGGCGGACCGACCGCCGGCTCTTCACCTGGATCGCGGCGTCGCTCGTGGTCTCCGCGGGGATCCTTCTCCTCGCCTCGGCGCATGTGATGTGGTGGGGCGGGTGGAGCCTCGGGCCTCGCCTCGCGACCGAGGCAACTCCATTCCTCGCGCTCGCGTGCATACCGCTTTTCAGGTCGAAGAGGCCGATCCGGCGCCTGCTGCTCGCGCTCCTGGCCATCGCGGCGACGACACAGTTCCTCCTCGCGTACAACCTGGCCGCGTCGGACTGGAACGGCCGCGTCTTGGATCGTGCCGGACGGCGCGCCCTCTGGTATTGGGACCGCGGACAGCTCGCGGCGGCCTGGGGGGCATCGGCTCACATCGACGGAGCCCCGGCGACGACGCCCGGAGGCGACGACCTCCTGGGCTCCGTAGACGAGCCGGCCCAGGACGAAACCGTCGCGGGAAGGCTCCACGTGCGCGGCTGGGCGAGAATTCCCGGCGCGGACCTTCCCGTCACGGTCTACCTCGACGACGAACCGCGTCCGCCCGTGTCGTCCGCGCGACTTCCGCGTCCGGATGTCTGCGCCGCGATCCCGGCCCTCGGGGACTGCGCGTCGGCGGGCTATGAAGTGGTCCTCGACTTCCGCGCGGGCGACGCGGGAGAGCACGAGATCAACGCGATTTTTCGAGCGCCGGACGGCCGCGTGCGGCGTTATCCCGCCCGCCCGTTCGCCTGGAAAAAGGACTGAGGGACCCACCGGACGGCCGGACGCGGTCGTTCAAGCCGGAACGTAGAATCCTCGCGCATGCCTACCCGGCCGCGCGGCCTCGCCCGCGAGTCCCTCGTCTTTCTCGCCTTCATCGGCCTCACGGCCGTCATGACGTGGCCGTGGGTTCTTCATCTGCGCGATCACGCCTCGGACGCGGGCGACCCCTACCTCGTGTCGTGGACGCTCTGGTGGGACTTCTTCCAGACGTTCCACGACCCGCTGAACCTGTTTCACGGGAACGTCTTCTTTCCGATGAAATACAGCCTCGCGTTCAGCGAGCACAACTACGGCATCGCGCTGCCGTTCTTCCCGCTCTTCGCGCTCGGCATGCGCCCGCTCACGGCGCACGGAATCGCCATCCTGATCGGCTTCGCGTTCGCGGGTTACGGGACGTTCCGCCTCACCCGCACGCTCACGGGCTCGACCGGCGCCGCGTGGGTCGCGGGAATCGCATACGCCTTCGTCCCGTATCGCTTCGGTCAGATGCCGCACCTGCCGTACCTGTTCTCGGGCTGGATCCCGGTTCTCCTCGAGGCGCTCGTCCTCTTCGTGCGTGAGAGGACACCGAGGCGCGCGAAGTGGCTCGGTGCGGCGTTCTTCCTGAACGGCCTCTCCGTCATCCACTGGCTGATCCTGACGCTCATCCCGCTCGCGGCGACCGGTCTCGCGCTCGGATACCGCAACGACGCCGTGAGGGACCGGGCCGGCCTCAAGCGCGGCGCGCTGGCTCTGGGCATTGCCGGAATCGCGCTTCTTCCCTTCCTGATCCCGTACCAAAAAGCGGCGGCGCTCTACGGATTCTCCCGGGGGACGGGCGAGACGCGCGAGCTTTCCGCCCTGCCGAAGGACTGGCTGAACATGGACGCGTGGAATCGCACCTGGAGGGGATTCGCGGAGTGGCCCGCGCCAAACGAACGCCTCCTGTTTCCGGGACTGCTCCTCCTTCTCCTGCCGCTGACGGCGCTTCTCCTGAGGCCCTCGGAGACGGACGCCCCCGCGCCGCCCGCCGAAGGGCCGGATCCTTCATCGCGCGCACGCCGGGCCTTGAAGTGGCTGGACGGAATCGCGGTGATCGGCGGCACGGTCGCCCTCTTCGCGGCGAGCCCCGCCGGCATCCACGTCCGCCTCGCCGGTAAGGAGGTCTTCCGCGCGACGGATCCCACGCGCGCGCTCGCAGTTTTCACGCTTGCCTTCCTCGTGCGCTGCTGGTTTCTCTATCCGAAGGCCCTGCCGTTCACGCGCGGCAAGAACATTCCCGAGAGCCTCCGGCTCCTGCGGCGGCCCGAGGTGATCCTCGTCGGCGGCATCTGGGCGGTGATCGGCTTTTTCGGCTCGCTCGGCCTGAACTTCCCGTTCCACCGCATTCTCTTCGAGACGGTGTTCCTCTTCCGGAGCATCCGTGCGCCGGCACGCTGGGCGATGATCGCGTATCTCGGCCTCGCCGTTCTCGCGGGGGTCGGCGCGAAGGCTCTCGCGGACGCGTGGGACCGGCGCCGGCAAGGGACAGGTCGCGCGCGCGTGGCGGCGCTCGTCTTCGCGCTTGCCGGCCTCGGTCTCCTCTTCGAGGACCGGGCCGCGCCGCTCGATCTCATCCGCGGCGAAGCGGATCCCGACGACGTCACGCGATTCCTCGCGGCGACGCCCATGAAGGGCGGACTCGTCGAGCTGCCGTCGGGAACCAGCGAATACGGGAATTACCGCGCGGTTCTCAGGGCCGCGGATCATCGCAAGCCTCTCGTCACGGCCGTCTCGGGCTTCACGGCTCCTTTCGTCCAGGCGATCGAGGAGAAGGAGGACGCGAACCCGATCCCCGACGACCTTCTCGATCTTCTCGAGAAGATTCCGACGTCGTACCTCCTCGTGCACGAATCGTGGCTTTCGCCGAAGACGCGGGGGCCGCACCGGGAATGGCTCGCGCGCGGCCTCGCGTCCGGACGGCTTCTGTTCGTCAGGCGCTTCGACGGCCGCATGAAGAACGACCTTTACGCCGTCGTGAAGAACGAGCCGGAAGCCAAAGCGCTCGATCCACTGCCGTGGACGCCGGCCGGGGGGCCGCTCGTGGCCCGGGCTCTCTATCGGGAGGACACGTCGCTGGTCGGCTCGATCGACGCGCCCGCCGAGGACGCCGTCGTGACGGGTTCGCTCCGGGTCTCCGGCTGGGCGCGGATTCCCGGCGAGGACCTTCACGTGACGCTCACGCTAGACGGCGAGGAGCGCCCGCCCGCGCGCGGCGCGCGCGTGCCCCGCCCCGACGTCCAGGCGGCGGTCCCCTTGTTGGGCGACTGCCGCACCGCGGGCTACGACGCGATGTACGCGTTCGAGGCCGGCGACGAAGGGCCGCACGAGATCGCCGTGCTATTTCGATCGGCCGACGGACGGCAGCGCCACTACCCACCGCGGAGATTCATCTGGAAGCGTTGACGCGCGCGGCGAAGAACGCCGGTGTGCTCGCCGTCTTCGTCCTCCTCACGGTCGTCATGACGTGGCCCTGGGCGGCCCACGTGCGCGACACGTCGTACGATGCGGGCGACTCGTACCTGAACTCCTACATCCTCGCGTGGGACGCACACCAGACGTTCCGCGACCCGCTCCATCTCTTCGACGCGACCATCTTCTATCCGTACCGGTACACGCTCGCGCTCTCCGAGCACCAGTGGGGCATCGCGCTTCTCTTCTTTCCGGCCTTCGCCGCCGGCCTCGCGCCCCTGACGGTGCACGGCCTCGCGATGCTCTTCGGGATCGCGTTCAGCGGGTTCGGGGCGTTTCGCCTCGCACGCACGCTCACGGGCTCGACGCCAGCGGCGTGGATCGCCGGCATCGCGTTCGCGTTCGTGCCGTACCGGTTCCACCATCTACCCCACCTCTCGTACGTTTTCGCGGGCTGGATGCCGCTTCTTGCCGAGGCCGTCGTCCTCTTCGCCCGCCGGCGCACGTGGCGGCGCGCCGCCTGGCTCGGAGCCGCCTTCTTCATGAGCGGCGTCTCGAGCATCCACTGGTTCCTTCTGGGCTCGGTACCGACGGCCGTCATGGCGACGCTCCTCGTTCTGAAGGACGAACCTGCCGCCCGGCGCGCCTGGGGCCGGGCAGCGGCGGCCGTCTTCGCCGCCTCGCTCCTTCTCTTCCCGTTCTTCCTGCCGTACCAGAGGGTCGGAAAGCTCTACGGCATCGTGCGCGAGCCGGCCGAGGCCGCTCATTTTTCCGCGGCGCCGCTTCACTGGTTGACGCCCGACCCCAACCTGAAGCTCTGGCGCGGTATGGGCCAGAACCCTTCGCGAGGAGAATTCTGCCTCTTTCCCGGATTCCTCCTCCTCAGCCTCGCGATTCTCGGGATCGTCCTGTTCTTCCGGACCCGCTCGCAGGCCGCGACGGTGGGCCTTCTCTTCGCGGGCCTCGGCTTCGTGGGTTCGTTCGGCATGGCGACACCGTTCCATCGCTTGTTATTCGACTTCGTGCCCCCGTTTCGCGGGATCCGCGCGCCCGTCCGCTGGGCGATGGTCGCGGATCTCGGATTCGCGCTCCTCGCCGGAGTCGCGGCGGCGGCGCTTGTCGACGCCTGGGCGCATCGGCGGTCGAAGGCGTTCGGCTTGGGCATCGCGGCATGTCTCTCGGCGGCCCTTCTCTTCGAGGACCGTGTCGCTCCGCTCGCTCTCCATCGCGGAGAGCCGGACGCCGATCCCGTGTCCCGATTCCTCGCCGGGACCTCGATGGCGGGAGGGCTGTGGGAGCTGCCCGACGCCTTCGACGAGACGAACGCGCACCACGTGCTGCGCGCGGCGGACCACTGGAAACCGCTCGTGAACGCCTACTCGGGCTTTCAGACTCCGCTCGCCCAGAACCTGCACGACCTTCTAGTGGATGGAAAGACGAGCGAACTGCTGAGCGCGCTCGAAGCCGTGCCCGTCTCGTACGTGACGGTGAGGCCGCGGCGCATGACCGACGAACAGCGGGGGACGGCCGCGAAGCTCATCGCCGCCGGGCTCGACTCCCACCGGCTGCTGCGCGTGCGCCATTTCCTCCCCGACGACGAGCTGTACGCAGTCGTGAAGACCGAACGTCACGCGCGGGCCATGGAGAACCGTCCGGCCGAAGGTAATGGGGAGGCGTCCACGGGCACCGAGTCGGCGGATCTGACCGGTTCGATCGACCGCCCCTCCGCGGAGGCCGTCGTGACCGGAGATCTCATGGTGAGCGGCTGGGCACGCATTCCGGGCCACGACCTCGGCGTGACCGTTCTCATCGATCGCGCGCCCCGCGTTCCGCTCCGCGCGGCGCGCGTCCCGCGCCCCGACGTCGAGGCCGCAGTCCCGGGCCTCGGTAATTGCGCGACGGCGGGCTACGAGAACGTCTTCGCCTTCCAGCCCGGCGACGAGGGCGAGCACGAGCTCTCCGTGGTCCTGCGCGGCCCGGACGACCGCGTGCGCCACTACCCGTGGCGGAAGTTCACCTGGAGGAAGGCTCCTCCGACCAGGTGAATCGCCTTTTCCGTCCCTCGCGCACGGCGCTATTGGAGGCGCCGGAGCCGCGCACGTCCTTCGTCGCTCCAGAGGAGCTCGCGGAGAACGCCGGCACGGGACAGCTCTCCCTCTTCGAGCTTTCGGAGATAGAAACCCTCACCGCCCGCATCCGCGGCTCGCCCGAAGAACCGCTCGTACGCGCTGCGAACGAAGGCGCGATCGTCCCGCGCCGCTCCCTCTCGCAGGATCTCCAACGCTCGCTCGGCTTCGCCTGACGCGGCTTCGCCCGGAAGCAGCCCGGCCTGCGACGGCGTCACGATGGGAGCGCCCGGAAAGCGTCGATTCGAGAGCAGTTCCCGGATGAGGAGCCGGCGCCCGTCGGGGTGCTCTTCGACGAGGGCTCGGTGATGCCGGAGAGCGACCTCGTCGGGCGCGAAGCCGAGAATTGCCTGGAAAGCGAAAGCGACCGCGTCTGCGGGAGAGCGTCCCTCCAGCCGGGCGGACGCCGCATCCACCAATTCGAAGAAGTTCCCGATCCTCGGGGGCTCCCCGAGACGCATGAAGATCTCGGACGCCGCGAACCACGGAATCTCGGGCACGAACGGGCGATAGAGGTCGAGGAACGCGCGAGACGTCGTGACGGTGTCGAGAAGCGCGGCGCGGTCCTCGAATCCCTTCTCGAGGATCGAGATGTGAAACGCGCGTCCGGCCTCGTCGAGCGGGTTCCCGATAAGAGCGCGATGCGTTTCAGCGACGAACGTCGGGTGATCGGCGTTCTTCAGCCGCTTCACGAGCCGGAGAAGATGGGGTCTGAGAGACCCCTTGCCGGCGAGCATCTTTGCGGCGGCTCTCTTCGGGAAGAGCGAGCCCAGGCGACGGAGCAGCGACACGAAGAGCGGGAGGTCCCATCCCCTCGGGCGGATCGAGACCGCGGCACCCTCCCCGGCCTTTCGGGCGGTGATCCAGTGGTAGTGCCCCTCGGCCCCCCAGGAGTCCACGACGGCGAAGGGGGTTCCTGCGAGGAGCGTGGAAACGTCCTCGGGCGAGAACTTCACGCCGTCGTACGTATCGGGGCCGTTCTCCGCGTGCTTCCACCACCACCGTCCATCCACCTGAAAGCGGAACACGCCACCCGGCTTGAGGACGCGCGCGGACTCTTCGACGTAGCGGCGGATCGGGGCGCGCGCGGGGATGTGCTGGAACACGATGAACGAGAAGACGAAGTCGAGGGAGGCGTCCGGAAGGTGCTGAAACGCACCGTCCGTGAGCGCGGTCCTGACGTTCGGAGCGCCCGCCGCGTACTCCTTCGATTTCCCGATCATCACGGGCGAGATGTCCACGCCGTGCGCGACGGCGACGCGCGAGGCGAGGGGGACGAGCAGGCGGCCGACCCCGCACCCGATCTCGAGAACCTCGGCCGAAGGATCGAGGACGATTCCGTCGAGGACGATCGCGTCGAGATCCTGGGTGCCCGAGGCTCGGAACGACTCTTCGGAGCCCGCGTGCCCCGTCGCGATGTGGAGTTTGTGGTCCTCCTCGGCGCGCTGGTCCCAGTCCCCGCGCATCCGGCCGAGAACGTCCGCGGGCGGCTCCTTCATCGCGGCGAAGATAGCATCCGCCGCCGCGTGACCTGCCGTAGCATGAAGGCGTGGACTACCGGTACGGAGAGCTGCCGCTCGACCTCCTCCAGTCGCTTCTGACGTACGAAGAGCTGCTGAAGCTGTTCCTCGACCTCGTCTCGCGCCTCGGCGGCGACGTCGAGCAGGCGATGCAGTGGATGAAGGAGCTGCAGCGCCGGGGCATCATCGGACAGAACATCGACCTCGAGGCGTTCCGCGCCGCCCTCGAAAAGCAGGGCATCGTCGGCCGCGACGGCGAAGGCAATCTGACGCTCCTCGGCCCGGGTGAGCGTCGCATCCGCCGCAACGCGCTCGAGGAGATTTTCTCGTCTCTCCAGAAGGCCGGGCCGGGCCTGCATTCCATCCCGCGCGCCGGCACGGGCGCCGAGACGCTGCCCGAGACCCGCCCCTACGAGTTCGGCGACGACGTCGCGCGCCTCGACGGGATGCGCACGGTCGCGAACGCGGCCCGGCGCGACCCGGACGAGCTCGCCCTTCAGCCTTCCGACTTCGAGGTTTTCGACGTCGAGCACCAGAGCGCCTGCGCGACCGCGATCGCGATCGACATCTCCCACTCGATGATTCTCTACGGCGAAGACCGATTCACGCCGGCGAAGAAGGTCGCACTCGCCCTCACGGAGCTCATCCTCCAGAAGTACCCGAAGGACACGATCGACATCGTCCTCTTCGGCGACGAGGCGAAGCCCGTCCCTCTCGAGTCCCTCAGCAAGGCCCAGGTCGGCCCGTTTCACACGAACACGAAGGCGGGCCTCGGCGTGGCGCGGCAGCTCCTCATGCGGCGCCGCTCGCGCAACCGGCAGATCTTCATGATCACGGACGGAAAGCCCTCGTGCATCAACGAGGGCGGGCGCCTCTACAAGAACCCGTTCGGCCTCGACCTCAAGATCGTGAACCGCACGCTCGAGGAGGCCGAGAAGCTCCGCCGCGACGGCATCCAACTCACGACCTTCATGATCGCGACGGATCCCGCGCTCGTGGACTTCGTCGACACGCTCACGAAGGTCGCGCGCGGCCGGGCCTACTACGCCTCCCCCACGGACCTCGCGTCGTTCGTGTTCCGGGACTACATCCGAAACCGCAAGAAGCTTTTCCGGTAATGGCTCTCTGGGTCGCGGGCGCGGTAGGGATTTTCTTGCTCGCTACTGGTGGCTTCGTGCTCGCGACGCGACTGGTTGCCAGACGGAGGGGGCGCTTTTTCTTAGAAGGGTTAGGGGGCGTTGTTCGAATCGGGACGCCGTGCCTTCTGCCATCCGGCCCTCTTCACCTTCTAAGAAATTCCGAATCCCCGGGCGGCGCCGCAGGCGCCGCCCCCTCAGCGCGCGGACGCGCGCTGATCCCCGGCACCGTCGCCCTCACGCCGGCCGGCCTCGTGTGGGAAGGCCTTTGGGGACGCGCGGGCTCTTACTCATTCGCAGAAATCCAGCGTCTCGAAACAGACGATCGGCTCTCGAGCGGGAGGGGGTTTCTCCGAAGCAAAATCCTCCGCGTCACCCCCGTCCGCGGCTCTGTCGTGGAGTTCGTCCTGTCGCCCGCCCATGCGTGGGAATGGCGCCAGGCGCTCGGGGAGTGGGCCGCGAGCCGGGGCCGGATTGCCGGAACTGCCCCTTCGGGCTTGCAATCCTGAGCGCCGGCCGAGAGAATTCCCTCTCCTAAACAATTCATTTTCCAAAGGAGAGCTTATGCGCAAGAGTCTGTTCGCCGGTTTCGTCTGTGCGGTCGTCCTTCTTTCCAGCTCCGCGGCCCTCGCCGCCGAGAACTGGATCGGCACCTGGAAGCTCAACGTCGCGAAGTCGAAGGCGACCCCGGGCCCCGGGCCGAAGAGCCAGACCCTGAAGTTCACGTCGTCGCCCGCCGGGATCACGCTCGCGAGCGAAGGGGTCATGGCGGACGGCTCGGTGCGGAAAGGCTCTTACACCTCGAAGTGGGACGGTAAAGACGTCCCGTGGACCGGCAACCCGGACGCCGACATGGCCGCCCCGATGAAGGTCGACGACAACACCTACACGAACGCGTGGAAGAGAGGCGGCAAGGCCGTCATCACGGCGAAGGTCGTCGTGTCGGCCGACGGCAAGACGCTCACGGTCACACAGGAAGGCAAGAACGCCAAGGGCGAGGCGATGAGCTCGACCGGCGTGTACGACAAGCAGTAGGGCGCTCGCCTACTCCGGCAGGAACGGCACCGTCCGCGCCGCGAGGCGCGGCGGGAGCCGCCGGGCGATCGCCTGCCGGATGTCGGCAGGACTCGTCCGGAGCGTCAGGTGCGTTAGAACGAGCACCTCGTTCTCGAAGAGGTCCGCCCGTTCGGCGATCTCGTCCAGGTGGAGGTGCTTCCATTCCTTCGAGCGCTCGCGGTCTCGCTCCTCGACGAAGGAGCATTCGAGAAGCAGGACTTTCGCGGTGAAGAACGAGCGCGGCGCGCGGGAGAAGATCCCTTCGCCCGTGTCCCCCGAGTAGGCGACGAGCGGGACGCGCACCTTTCCCGCCACCTCTTCTCCCCGCGCCGCGGCGTCGCGAATCTCCTCCCGCGAGCGGCCGGCGAGAGAGGGCAGCAGGCGATTGCGGATCTCGGACGCGACGAAGGCGAGCGTCGGAACGCGGTGGTCGGCCTCGAAGGCCTCCACCTCGAGATCGCGCCTGAGAGAGACCCGCGCGCCGGGCTCCATCGCCTCGACGCGCGCGTCGTACCGCACGCCCTCGAGACTCTGATGGAGCTCGAGAATCTTCGTCCAGGCGGGCACGCCCGCCGGATGCGTGTGCAGGACGCCCCCCGCCAGCCGCAGCAACCGGCGCTGCGAGCACCAGTACGCGAGTCCTGCGCCGTGGTCGAGGTGCGGGTGCGAGAGGAAGACGCTCGCCACGGAGACGAGCTCGGTGGGCGCGCGGCCGAGGTCGAACGCGAGATGCAGCGTCGGCAGGTGGAACCACGTTTCGCGCCCCGCGACCGAGATGCCCCGGACGGGCAGGCCCGCCCACGTGGCCTCGATGCGCCGCTCTCGAGCGTCGAGACTCACGGGCCGAGGATACGCCGCCACGCCCGCAAGGCCGCCGTCCTATAATCCCCGCCTCACCGGGGAAAGTGCGGAGGGGACCCATGGCCCTGTTCAACCACGCCACGAAGGAGTTGACGGCCAAGATCGTCTACTACGGGCCGGGTCTCTGCGGAAAGACAAGCAACCTCAAGATCCTTCACCAGCGACTCGAGCGCGGGGCGGGCAAGCTTCTCTCGCTCTCGACGGCGCAGGACAGGACGATCTACTTCGACCTCCTGCCCATCGAGCTTGGGAACATCAAGGGTTACACGGTTCGCTTTCAGGTGTGCACCGTTCCCGGACAGGTCTTCTACAACGAGACCCGTAAGATCGTCCTCAGGGGCGTGGACGGGCTCGTGTTCGTCGTGGACTCGCAGTGGTCGATGCTCTCCCACAACCTCGAGTGCTTCCAGAACCTCAAGGAGAACCTCCACGAGGAGAAGATCTCGCTCGAGACCCTCCCGGTCGTCATCCAGTACAACAAGCGCGATCTTCCGAGCGCACTCTCCGTGGAGGCCCTGCAGGATTCGCTGGGATTCCATTCCTATCCGTACGTCGAAACCGTCGCCTCCGAGGGCGCCGGCGTCATCGAGACGTTCAAGCTCGTCTCGAAGCTCACGTTCGTGGACCTTCTTCGCCGCCTGCAGCGCGGGTGGCAGCCGTCGTCGGCCGGGACGCCAGCTCCCGCGGCGGAAGAGGCCGCCCCCGCCGCCGCCGCCATTCCGGAGGTGGCGCCCGTGCTCGCCGTCGCAGGAGGCGCGGACCCGACCGATCACGCCGGAATGCCACCCGACGCCCCGCTCGAGCAGCCAACCGAAGAAGAACCCGAAACCTGGGTCGTCCCCTCCGCGGATGGGGCGTTCCCGGACCTCTCGGAAGACTCGGCCCCCTCGTCGACGCAACCGGCCGCCGAGATCGGACCCTCGGCCGAGGAGCCGTCCGTGGCCGCACAGCCAGCTCCCGAGACGACGGTCCTCGTACCGGCCGTTCTCCTCGCGGCTCTTGCCGCTCCGCCCCCTGAGCCGGCGGCCCCCGAGCCGCCGCCTGTGCCCGCGATCGTGCACGCGCCGTCCGCGCGAACCTCGAGCGTCGACGAGAAGCTCAACGCCGTGCTGGCCGAGGCGCGAAGATCGGCCGGACGCGTCTCGGGAACGTTCCGCCGCATGGACGCTCCCGAAGTGAGTACGCAGGAGATTCCCGCCCGCGAAGCCGCAGAGCGCAGGCTGGAGGAAGCGATCGCGGCCCTCCGCGTGGAGCTCTCCGGCGAGATGGCCGGGCTCCGCGGCGCGCTCGCCTCCGCCCACGCCGCCGCCGCGAGCGCGGAGTCCGCGGCTGCCGCTGCGAACGACCGCGCGCGGCGCCTGGAGGATGCCCTCCGGCAGGCCTTCCGCGGTCTCGCCGACTGACCCCCTCAGGACAGGCGCTTCAGCGACGCGCCCGAGGCGAGCTTTTTCGAGAGCGCGAGCCGCAAACCCGACTTCTGCGGCTCGGAAAGGCCCACGAATTCACCCCCGGCCCGGTAGATCAGGAGGCGGCCTCCCCGGTCGTCGGCGGCGAAACCGCCCGCGTGACAGCGCGTCACTCGCACGAGCCCCGAAAACGGAACACCGCCGAAAGTCGCGCTCAAATCGTAGGTCGAACCCGGGCGCAGTGTCGAGGAAACCTCGAGAAGCAGACCGGCTTCCGAGAGGTTGAGGATCTCGACGGGAATCGTCGACTTGAGCTGCCCGCGGGTCCCCTTTGCGACCGAACTGCGGGGGGTGCGCCTCTTGTCGTTGTCCACGTTTCTCTCGTACTCCGGATCGACGAGTTTACGGGACATAGGGCCCGAGTCAACGCGTCAGCTCGTGAGCGTGGCCAGGAAGCGAGGATCCTCGCGCCAGCCCGGCCGGGCCGCGACGAGGAGCTCGAGATAAAAGCGCCCGCCGAGCGTTTTTTCGAGCTCGAGGCGGGCCGCCGTGCCCGCTTCGCGCAGAAGCCGT
>JBDTML010000287.1:0-2377 GCA_039934255.1 Acidobacteriota bacterium
ATTTCTTTTTATCCTTGTGCGTCTCTAATTTTTCAACCGACGGAGTCTACCGGGACGATTCCCGGTCGTCAAACCCGGCCTTTTTTGGCGCCCGAAGGCACGCGAAGGGGGGGCCGCAGGCCACGGGGAGCCGTCGGGAGGGCGCGGAACGAAAGAAAAAAGGAGCGGGCCAAAGCCCGCTCCGGATTCCGAGGATGTTCGAGAGGTTCAGTTGGGGAGGAGAACCGAGTCCACCACGTGGATCACGCCGTTCGACTGGTAGACGTCCGCGATCGTGACGTTCGACGTGCCGCCCTTGTCGTCGGTGAGGACGAGCGTCTTTCCGCTCATGGAGGCCGTCAGGCTGCCGCCGGAGACCGTCTTCAGCGTCGCCTTGCCATTTCCCGCCTTGATCGCCTTGGCGACGGCGCGCGAGTCCATCTTTCCGGCCACCACGTGGTACGTGAGGATCTTCGTCAGCGTCGCCTTGTTCTCGGGCTTGACGAGGTTGTCGACGGTGCCCGCGGGGAGCTTCGCGAACGCCGCGTCCGTCGGTGCGAACACCGTGAACGGGCCCTTGCCCTTCAGCGTCTCGACGAGACCGGCGGCCTTCACGGCGGCGACGAGGGTCTTGTGGTCGGCCGAGTTGACGGCGTTGTCGATGATGTCCTTCGACGCGTACATGGGCGCGCCGCCGACCATCGGGTTGTCCGCGGCGCGTACGGCCGGGGCGGCGATGGCGGCGAGGACGAGGATGGATCCGAGAATCTTCTTCACTTTGTTCTCCTTGTTTTCTTCTTCGTCTGATGGGGAAGCGTTTTCGGTCGCTCGCGCGCGAGGACGTCAGACGCCCGATCGGTCTGTTTCTCTTTACGGAGGGGAGCTCGTTTCGGATTGCCGACGCGCTCGATCCGTCCGGAGAAAGCCGCGGTCGAGCTGCTAATCCGCGAGGACGATTTTCGGGCGGGCGAGGGCGAGGACGCCCTTGCCGAGAGCCTCGAGGACGCCGAGGGCCAGGAGCTCCCCGTCCGCGGTGAGGCGGACCATCGACGAGCCCATCGCCTCTTTCGGGACCCTCACGGGAACGGCGTGGCCGCTCTTCACCTTCGCGGCCTCGGCCGGGGCGAGAGGGACCTCCGGGAAGGGGAGCGGGACCTCGGAGAGGGAGAGCCAGAAGGGCTTACCCAGGCGTTCTTCGGGGGACAGCGCCTCGAGCTCCGGGAGCGTCTTCGCGTCCTCGAGGCGAAAGGGCCCGATCGACGTGCGTCTCAGTGATGCCAGGTGCGCCCCAAAGCCCAGTGCCTTTCCGACGTCGTGCGCGAGCGAGCGGATGTACGTGCCCGAGGTGCAGGAAACGCGAAAGCTCGCGACGTCGCTCTCGAGCGAGAGAATCGTGAACTCCTTGACGGTGACGGCTTTCGGAAGGTCCGGAACGAGCTCGCCCTTGCGCGCCAGCTCGTAGAACTTCTTGCCGTTGATCTTCTTCGCCGAGAAGGGCGGCGGCGACTGCTGGAGCTCTCCCGTGAACGCGCGGCACGCCTTCTCGAGGAGCGCGCGGTCCGGGCGGGGATCGGGATGCGGCTCGCCGGCCGGAGTCCCTTCCGTGTCGTAGGTGTCCGTGACGATGCCGAAGCGCATCGTGCCCTCGTACGTCTTCTCGAAGCCCGTGAGAAACGACTGGAGCCGCCCCGCGCGTCCGACGCAGAGGACGAGAAGTCCTGTGGCGACGGGATCGAGCGTCCCCGTGTGGCCGATCCGGCGGATCCCGAGAAGGCGCCGCGCGACGTCGACCACGTCGTGGGACGTGATCTTCGGGGGCTTGTCGACGAGGAGGATGCCGGAGGGGCCGTCCGCGCGCGAAGGGGAAGCGGTCACCCGGCCTCCGGGACGGGTGCGGCCGCATCGACGGCCGCCTCAACGGCAAGAGCCATCTCGGGGACGAGAGCGGCCTTCGCCGAGGCCAGCGTTCCGGGCATGCGGCAGCCAGAGGCGTTCCGGTGTCCGCCGCCGGAGTGGCGCGCGGCGACGCTTCGGATGTCCACGACGCCCTTCGAGCGCAGGGAGCAGCGGATCTCGCCGCCCTCGCCCTCGCGGAGGAGCGCGGCGGCGCGGACGCCCTCTATGCCGCGGGCGCGGTTCACGAGGCCCTCGGTGTCCGATTCCTTCGCGCCGCTCTGGTCGAAGAAGCGGCGCGGAAGCTCGACGGTCGCCACGGTGCCGCCGGCATGGAGCTCGAGCGTCCCGAGGACGAGGGCCTCGAGCTTTAACGAGGAAAGAGGGGCGGCCTCGAACAGGAACTCGTTCACCGGCCCCGGCTCGGCGCCCGCGGCGACGAGACGCGCCCCGAGCGCGAGCGCCTTCGGCGTCGTGTTCGAGTAGCGGAAGGAGCCCGTGTCCG
>JBDTML010000288.1:0-4750 GCA_039934255.1 Acidobacteriota bacterium
AGGGCGCACGAGATGACGAGGAGGACGCCGACGACGGCCAGGATCGGCCGGTCGAGCTTCGGGTACGGAGAGTCCGTGCGCTTTTCCATGTCAGATCCTCGTCGGCAGCTCGGGCCACGCCTGCCACGGCCAATACAGATGCCAGTACGGTCCCCGGCAGAACGTGCCGATGAACGTGAGGATGAGGACGCCCGCGACGAACGCCAGGAATACGGCGTTCTGCGTGCGCCGGTCCTTCGGGAACCAGACGCCCGCGGAGCCCGGAGCGCTCTTGTCGAGCCACGGCCAGACGGTCAGAAGGAGGACCAGCGCTCCCGGGAGCAGGACGCCGCCGAGGAAGGCGCCGTTGATCGTGAACGAACCGATCTTCACGGTCGTGTCGGTCACGATTTCCTGGAGCCAGAGGAAGTACCACGGCGCCTTCGCGGGGTTCGGCGTCACGAGGGCGTTCGCGGGCTCCTCGAGAGGCGCGTGGTAGAAGACCGACGCGATGCTCACGAGTGCGAAGATCGCGAGGACGACGATCAGGATCCGCCGCGTGAGGTCCGGGATCGAGTTGACCGTCGTGTCCGCGCGCTCGAGCGTCGAGGCCTTCACGGCCGGCGACGTCCCGCGCGCGACGCCGAGAAGGGTGTAGGTCTTCGTCTTCGAGGGCGCCTCGGCGACTTTCTCCGGAAGGAGCGTCGCACGGTCCGCGCGCGCGAGGCCGCCGTCCTTGCGCACGCGCCACATGTGGTACAGGAAGATCACGCCAATCGCCGCCGGCAGCGCGATGACGTGGAGAACGTAGAAGCGGATGAGCGTGGCCTGGTCGATCGCGCGGCCGCCGAGGAGCAGCTCGCGGATGGCGGGTCCGACGAAGGGGATCGAGGACGCGATGTTCGTGCCGACGGTGATCGCCCAGTACGCGAGCTGGTCCCACGGCAGGAGATAACCCGTGAACGACAGGAGCAGCGTCAGGAGAAGGAGGCCGACACCGAGCACCCAGTTCTGCTCGCGCTTCTGCCCCTGCCCGCGCCCGTTCTTGTAGGCGCCCGTGAGGAAGACGCGGACGAGGTGGAGAAACACGACGGCCACCATGAGGTGCGCCGAGAGGCGGTGGACGGCGCGGATCCAGAAGCCGAACGTCGTGACGTACTCGATGTCCTTCACGGAGCCGTACGCGCGCTCCACCGAGGGGACGTACAGGAAGAGAAGCGGCAGCCCGGACACGGTCACGAGCAGCAGCAGCGCCGCCGAGGCGGTGCCGAGCCAGAACGAGTAGTTCCAGTCGAGCGACGGCTTGTACGTCTTCGCCGGGAACCAGTGGAGAAGGAAGTTCGACACGACGGCATCCCCGGCCTCGCGGTCGGAAGCCGGGCGTACGCTCCAGAGCGGCTTCGAATGGACACCGGGCGCGCCATCGGGCTTCGAGGCGGGTTTGTCGGGATGTGCACTCATGTCTCGTCCGCCCTTCAGGCCAGCGTGAATCGGAAATCGCGCTCCACGGGGCGCGCGAGGTCGACGACGAGCTGGCCGTCGTCCGGCGAGAGCGACAGGTGATACCAGGCGAGAGGTCTCGGAGCCGGCCCCGACACGTTCGTGCCGTCCCCGGCGTACTTCGAGCCGTGGCACGGGCACAGGAAGCGGTGGGAGAGACGCAGCGGCCTGCCGTTGACGTCCTTCGTCTCCGGCGCGGACAACGCCTCGGCGCGCACGGTGCAGCCGAGGTGCGTGCAAACAGCGGAGACGGCGTGCAGGGTCTTTCCGTCGCGGAACACGAACAGGCGCTCGTCCGGGAGGAACTTCATGCCGTCCGGGAAGTCGTTCGGCAGGCCGATCTTCACGGTCGTCGGGGAGTCGTAGGAGACGTTCGGAACGAGCGACCTGAGCGAGGCGACGGCCTGGGCGCCGAGGGCGGCGACGCCTGCTCCGAGCCCCAGCTTCAGGAAGACTTCGCGCCGGCTTTTCGGCTCACTCATGGAATCCCTCCGTGATCGAGAACTTCTCCATCGTCATCGCGTCCGTCGGGCACCGAACGGCGCAGAGGCCGCAGCGGATGCAGCGCTCGTCGTCCTTCACCATCGCGGACAGCGGCAGCCCGTTGCCTTCGGCCCGCGCCGCGAGCGCCGCGCGCTCCTCCTCCGGAAGGTCGAGCGATTCCAGCGGCACGAGCGCGAGGCAGTACTCCGGGCACACGTCCACGCAGCGGTTGCACAGGACGCAGGCCTCCGGGTCGTAGATCGTCTGGACGTGGCACACAAGGCAGCGCGCGGCCTGCGTGCGCGCCTCGGCAGCCGCATAGCCGCTTTCGACTTCCGCGATGCCCGTGCGCCGTCCGACGTCGAGGGTGGGAGGCGCCTCGCGGTCCAGGATCTCGAAGCCCGCGATCATCCGGTAGGAGATCGTCGGGATCTTCTCGATCTCGAGCGTCGCTCGAATCGAGGCTTTCTCCTTCGCGAGGTGCTCGTGGATCGAGCGCGCCGCGCGCTTGCCGTTCGCGACCGCCTCGATGAGGTTGCGCGGCCCGAACGCCACGTCGCCGCCTGCGAAGATCCCGGGCGCCGACGTCGCGAGGGTCGTCCGGTCGACCGCGATCGTGCCGCCGGGCGTCAGGGCCACGCCGTCCGCCGACTTCAGGAACGAGAGGTCCGGCGTCTGGCCGATCGCGAGGATGCAGGCGTCCGCTTCCAGGGTGATGAGATCCGCCTCGTCGTACGCGGGCGCGAACCGGCCGTTCGCGTCGAAGACCGACGTCACCCTCTTCAGCTCGACGGCCGAGAGGCGACCGCTGCCGAGGAACCGGTTCGGCCCGCGGCGCGGCACGAAGACGACGCCTTCCTTCTTCGTCTCCTCGAACTCCTCGTGGCCCTGCGTGCTCCTGAGAACGGGCATCTCCTCGAAGCTCTCGAGGGAGACGATCGTGACGTCGGCCGCGCCGCCGCGGAGAGCGGCGCGCGCGGAGTCGAGCGCCTCCTTGAGACGTGCGTCGGCCTCGCCCGCTTTCTCGGCCAGTTCGTCGACATCCTTCTCGCGTCCCATGCGGAGCGCCGTGCGCGCGGCGTCGAAAGCCACGAACCCGCCGCCGATCACGACGACCCTCTGGCCGAGGTCCATCCGGAAGCCGCGGTTCACGTTCAGGAGGTAGTCGACGGCCTTCACGACGCCGTCCAGTTCGACGCCCGGCACCTGCAGGTCGCGGCCCTTCGACACGCCTACGGAGAGGAAGGCGGCCTCGAAACCCGCGGCGCGAAGCTCCGCGAGGCCGAAGGACGGCGTCAGCGCGGTCCCGAGCCGGAGTGTCACGCCGAGGGAGAGGATCTTGTCGATCTCGGCCTTGATGAGCGTGCGCGGCAGCCGGTACTCCGGGATGCCGAACCGCATCATTCCGCCCGGCTCGCCCGCGGCTTCGAACACGGTGACCGAGTAACCGAGGAGCGCGAGGTCGTGCGCGGCGGAAAGGCCGGCCGGTCCGGCCCCAACAACTGCGACTTTCGGACCGGGGATTTTCTTAGAAGGTGAAGAGGGGCGAACGCCCGCGGGATGCATCGGCAGATGACCGGAGTAGCGGTTTCCTTCCAGGATGGGCTCTCGAAGCAGCCGGTCCTGCGTGCCCGGATGCCGCGATTCGACGCCGTACTGTTCCGTGACGAAGCGCTTCAGGGCGCGGATCGAAACGGGCGCGTCGATCGAGCCGCGGCGGCAGGCGTCCTCGCACGGGGCCGCGCACACCCGCCCGCAGACCGACGCGAACGGATTGGGCGCGCGTGCGACGAGGAACGCGTCCTCGTCCCGCCCCTCGGCGATGAGCTGGACGTAGCGCCCGGCGTCCGTCGAAACGGGACAGCCGGCCTGGCACTTGACTTGTGCTTTCCAGTGGTCGAGGTCGGGGAACCGGACCCGGATGGCCATCGGAGGTCACCTTGCTCCGGGGCCTTCCCGCACGTTATGACGGGCGTCATACAGAGGACCCCTTCCCAGGACTAAGATTCCGCATGCGGTGAACGTTTCGAGCATCGTCGTGCGCGTCGCCCCGAACAACGTGGCCGACGGCGTGCGGCGTCTCGGAGATCTCCCCGGCGTCGAGGTCCAGTTCACGGACGCCGCCCGGGGCCGCATCGTCGTCACCCAGGAATCCGTCACGACCGACGAGCAGGACGCCGGCCTCAGGCGCATTCAAGCGCTGCCCGGGCTCCTGTCGGCCGAGCTCGTCTGCCATTACTTCGAAGATCTCGAGGAAGACGCGGAGGAAGCATGAACGCTAACAGCACACGCCGGGAAGTCCTCAAGCGCAGCGCCGCGCTCGCCGCGGCCGCCGCGGCGGGGATCACGGTCGCGAAAGACGCCCTCGGGGCCGTCGAAAAATCACCCGCGGGCGACGGCGTCGAATGGGACAAGAGCGTCTGCCGCTTCTGCGGAACAGGGTGCGGAATCCTCGTCGGAACGAAAGCGGAACGAGTCGTGGCCGTGAAGGGCGACCCCGACGCGCCCGTGAACAGGGGCCTCCTCTGCGTGAAGGGCTATGCGAACGCGAAGATCCTCTACGGGGAGGACCGTCTCACGAAACCGCTCCTGCGCATGAAGGACGGGAAGTTCCACAAGAACGGCGACTTCTTCCCCGTGACATGGGAGCGCGCGTTCCAGGAGATGGAGGTCCAGTTCAAAAGGGTCCATCGGGAGCTCGGCCCGAGCGGCGTCGGCGTGATGGGCTCAGGCCAGTACACGATCATGGAGGGCTACGCGGCCGCGAAGCTCGTGAAGGCGGGCTGGC
>JBDTML010000289.1:0-2185 GCA_039934255.1 Acidobacteriota bacterium
TCAGGTCCTTGCCGTCCGGCACCGCGAGCCGCGCGTCGATCTTCCGGTCGAACGGCACGACGAACGTGCCTTCCGGGCCGCGCGCGATCTTTCCGACGATCGTTTCGCGGCGCCTCTGCAAGACCTTCACGACGACACCGGTCTCCCGCGGCTCCACGCGCGTGCGCGGACCCTTCGGCGCCGAGCGCGGCGCCGCGAGTCGCACGAGAACGACGTCGCCGTCGAGAGCGCTCGCGAGCCCCGTCACGACCGTGTCGGCCACGCCCGGGACGCGGGAAAGCAGGAACGCCCGGCCTTCGCCGCGTATCGCGAGGGTGCCGGCCTGATACTCGGTAAATTCGATGCGCGAGAACTTTTCGCCCTTGACGCGCACGATCTCGCCCCGGCGCTCGAGCTCGGCCGCGGCCGCGCGCAGGGCATCCTCGCGCACCGGGTCGAGATCCGCCTGGAGGACCCGATTGGCAAGCTCGGAAAACGAGAGGACGCGCGAACCCCGGGGCTGCAGCGCCTCGAGGATCGCGTCACGTAGTCGATTGGAATTCATGAGGGGCCTTAATGGAGGAATCGCCCTGTTGGCGGGCGAATCCGGGGGTTCGTGGGGTCGGCGTGGGCCCGGCTTCGGGCCCATTCGCTTCGCCCTAGCGTAACACGCGCACGGCGTCGTGGGGCCTGAGCCGCGACAACCCCGCCGCCTCCTCGACCGACTCGGAGAGCGCGGCAAGCTCCGAAACGAGCCGGTCGTGCGTGTCGAGGTATCGGATCCGAACTTCGTGACCCATGTCCCGCAGGCGGAGCCACTGCCCCGCGGGAGGCACCTCGGGCACCAGGTAGAGCGCCATCGTCATCTCCTTGTCGACGTGCCCCCAGGGGTAGCGGCCTGGAGAGACTTTTCGCCGGAGATCGTGCATCGCCCTTTCCAGGTCGGCGAGGAGGTGGAGCGCTCCCTCGGTCAGCGCCTCGGCGTGCGCGCCAGGCGCCTGAAGAAAGGCGAGAACCGGCTCGAGCGCCGTGAGATTGAGGTTCAGGTCCTCGAAGTCCGGATTAACGCGCTGCAGAGCCGCGAGCGCGCCGACGAGCGACGACGCGGACCGGAGCGGCCCCTCGCCGCCGAGCGCCTCCGCGATCTGCCCGTCGCGCGTCAGGGCCAGCGCGAGGAGCACCCGCTGGCGCAGGACCTTCTCGATCTCGAGGGCGGACGGCAGCGCGCCCGTCTCCAGCTTCCCGGCTCTCTCGCGTGCCTGCTCGAGCGCCTGTTCGCTCGCGCCGGGTAGGTTGAAGGCCGAAGCGCGAAAGGGCACTCCGGCGGCGGCGATGCGCGAGGCCGCGGTGGCGCGCATCCGGAGGTCGAACGCGAGATCGAGATCCCGGCGAGCCGCGCGTCCCCGCGGCGCGAGCTCGACGACGCGTTCGCGGAGCCTCTCGAGGTGGAAGCGCGCGTTCTCGGGTACGGGAGGCACCGTAGCGTACTCGAGGAAGAAGAGTCTCGATCCGCCCACGACACCCTGGAAGAATCGCGACCGCGCGTCTCCGCCTTCGGGGGGACTCGCGCCGCCCGGCACGCTTCCTTCGTTCGGCACGAGGTTCTTCGCCGTGACGTCCAGGCCCTGCTCCTGCCGATAGTAGTGGAGCGTGGCGGAACGGCAGAGCCTGGGCAGGTTGGAGAAGAGCACCGAGGCCGGCGCGTCGTTTTGGAACAACCCGGGGCCGATGTCGCGCACGCGGTCGATCCGGTCGCGGTCCGACGGGTGGCTCTCTCCCCGCGCCGTGCGGCGAGAGAGCATCTCGTTGCGCACGCGGCTGACGATTTCGCGGGGCATCGCCGCGGCGTGGGACGCGATCAGCCCCGGCAGGTCGTCGCTGAGCCGCCCTTCCCGGTACGTGACCGTCAGGTCCTCGTGCGCCTGGGCGCTCGCGACCTCCAGAACCCGAAGCTTGAGGGTGGTTTCCGCCTTCGCGGAACCGCCCGCGAGGAGCGCCTCCCAGCGGTCCGCGTCGTACTCCATCTGCCGGTCCCAGAAGGAGCTGAGGCCGGCTCCGATGCGCAGCTCGAGATGCGGGACCCAACGGCAGCCCGCGATGCAGAGCGCGGCGAGCACGAATGGGAGCCGGAGGAGGGAGGGCATGGAATCATCGTCGAGGAGGTTCGTGAGGTGCCGATCCAGCGCGTCCCGCTCGAAGGCGGCGC
>JBDTML010000290.1:0-4482 GCA_039934255.1 Acidobacteriota bacterium
CCGTGTGCGTGTCGACGAGCTGCGCGTTGATGCGCAGCCGGTTGCCGGACCGGCGCAGGCTTCCCGTGAGGACGAACGCCGCGTTGAGCTGCTGCCCAATCTGCGCGGGCGTCACCTGCTTGTCTCGATAGGCGAGGACCGTGGGGCGCGAGAAGATGTTCAGGCCCTTGATCTTCGAGAGCTCCGTGATGATGTCCTCGGTGATGCCGTCGCGGAAGTACTCGTCCTCCTTCACGCCCGAGAGGTTCTCGAAGTAGAGGACGGCGATCGATTTCACGACCTGCCGGGTGCTCCCGCGCGAGTCGCTCTTCTCGGCCGCGCGCTTCCTGCCCGAGTCCAGGTCGCGCCTCAGGCGCGTCAGATCGGTCTTGAGGTCCGTCGCGGTCTGGTAGCGGAGGTTGCGGTCCTTCTCGAGCGCTTTGTCGAGAATGCGACCGAGCTCGGGCGGAAGCGCCGAATTCACCTGGGCCGCCGGGAGCGGGTCGCGGTTCAGGATCGCGTCGAACACGACCGCCGACGTTTCGCCGGGGAACGGCAGCGCGCCGGTCGCCATCTCGTAGAGGACCGTCCCGAGCGAGAACAGGTCCGTGCGCCCGTCGGCAAGCTGCCCCCGCGCCTGTTCCGGCGACATGTAGGCGACCGTGCCCATCGCCGTGCCGGGCGTCGTGAGGTCGTTCCGGGCCCCGAGGGTCTCGAGGGTCGATCCGGCTCCGTCGTTTCCGCGGCGGGGTCCCTCGATCCGGGCGAGACCGAAGTCGAGAATCTTGACCTGCCCGCGGGCGTTCACGAACACGTTCGCGGGCTTGACGTCGCGGTGCACGATGCCGCGGGCGTGCGCCGACTCGAGCGCGTCGGCGATCTGGATGCCGATCGCGAGCAGGCTCTCGAGCTCGAAGGGCGGGCGCGCCGTCATCATCTGCGCCAGCGTCTGCCCTTCGAGGCACTCCATGACGATGAAATGCTGGCGCTCGTGCTCCTCGATGGCGAAGACCGTGCAGATCCCGGGATGGTTCAACGCCGACGCGGCGCGTGCCTCGCGCTGGAAACGCTCGAGTGACGCCACGTCCTGCGCGAGCTCGGGCGGAAGAAACTTCAACGCGACCCGGCGTCCGAGGCGCGCGTCCTCCGCCTCGTAAACGACGCCCATCCCGCCGCTCCCGAGCCGGCGGACGATCGAGTAATGAGCGACACTTTTCCCGATCAGGGGATCCACGGCCACGGACACTTCGCGGGGAGATTACCGCAGGCGCGCGCCGGGTGATTCATTCGCTTCATCGACGAGGGAACTCCGTCGCTCCTACCCTTGCTCTCATGCTGGGTGGAGCGCTCACGTTGCTGTGCGCGAAGTGCGAGGACGTTCGGAAGATCGACCTTTCGCTTCTCCGAAGCGTGCCCCTGTGGGTGCGGATCATCGAGGAGGCCTGTCGGGCGGCGGGCGTCGCGGCCATTCGTGTCGAAGAGTGCGACAGTTGCCGCGATACGTGGGTGACCCGGGATCCGACAACGGTTCTCGCGGACCTCAAACGCGCCGTCGAGGGCTTCGGCCCCGCGCGCTGACCCTTCGCGCGGGGCCGTTGAGATAGGCTCTCAAGCGATGCCCTGCCAGATCACCGTCCGCGGGCTCCGCAAACAGTTCCCGAAGGTGCTGGCCGTCGCCGGGGTGGATCTGTCCGTCTCGAGCGGCGAGGTGTTCGGTCTCCTGGGGCCGAACGGCGCGGGCAAGACCACGACTCTCGAGATGATCGAGGGGCTCACGCCGAAGGACGCGGGCGACATCGAGATCTGCGGCCTCCGCTGGGAGAACAACGCCCAGGAGATCCGTTCGAGGATCGGCGTCCAGCTCCAGGCCACGAGCCTCTACAACAAGATCACGCCGCGAGAAGCCCTCGATCTCTTCGGCAGCTACTACCCGAAGAGGCGCGCGACCCAGGAGCTCCTCGACCTCGTGAAGCTCGCGGACAAGGCCGACGCGTACCACGTGACGCTCTCGGGCGGCCAGGCCCAGAGACTCGCCCTCGCGCTCGCTCTCGTGAACGACCCGGACGTCGTCTTCCTCGACGAGCCGACCGCCGGGCTCGACCCGCAGGGCCGCCGATCGCTCTGGGACGTCGTGCGCAAGATGAAGGCCGACGGGCGGACGACGGTCCTCACGACGCACTACATGGACGAGGCGGAGGCGCTCTGCGACCGCCTCGCGATCCTCGACCACGGCACGATCCTGAGGTCGGGGACGCCGGCGGAGCTGATCGCGAGCCTCGGAATTCCGAGCGTCATCGAGCTCGCGTTCGACGGGGCCGCACCCGATCCGGCCGCGTTCGCGGCCCGCCTCGGCGCCGCCGTCGAGGCGCGCGGCGACGTCTGGGAGATTCCGACGTCCGACCCGAAGACCCTCCTTCCGAAATTGCTCGGGACGATCGAGGCCGAGCGCGTCGACTACAACCAGGTGCACGTCCGCCGGCCGACCCTGGAGGACGTCTTTCTTCAGCTCACGGGCCGCAGCCTGCGCGACTGAGATGAGGACGCACACATGAACATGCCGAACCCCGGGCGGCTCCTGTGGCGCCAGTTCCGGAACGAGTGGCGGCTCTACGCCCGCGACCGCGCGGCGATGTTCTGGTCGTTCCTCTTTCCCCTCCTCATGCTTTTCGGGTTCGGGGTGATCTTCCGCTCGGGCGGCCCGCCCGCGCTCACGCTCGTGAGGGTCGCGCCGGCGGAAGACTCGCCACGCGACCGCGCGTTCCTCAGGGCGCTCGAGGACTCTCACCTGACTCTCGAGACGCTCGGCGCGGCGGAGGCGGAAGCGCGCTGGGCCGCGGGAAAGACGACCGCTCAGCTCGAGAGCGTCGGCGCGGGCTACCGCCTGCGCCTCAACAGCTACCTCATCGCCCAGGGCCAGGTGGCCGCCCAGGCCGCGAGCCAGGCGTTCCTCGTGGCCCAGTCACGGCTCAGCGGCGCGCCAGAGCCCGAGCGCATTCCGTTCGTCGTCGAGAGCCCGGGGCACGCGCACGCCGAGAACTACGCCGCCTTCCTCGTGCCCGGCCTCGTCGGCCTCAACCTCCTGAGCATGGGCCTCTTCGCCGTCGGGATGGTGACGGTCGCGTACCGCGAGAAGGGGAAGTTCCGGCGCCTCGCGGTGACCCCGCTGCCGAAGTGGATCTTCCTTCTCGGACAGATCCTGCACCGCGTGACCGTCGTCGCCCTCCAGACGGCCGTTCTTCTTCTCGCGGCGCGTCTCGCCTTCGGAATCTCGAATCAGGGCTCCTACGTCCTCTTCGCGGTCCTCGTGGTCCTGGGAACGGCGACCTTCCTCGCGCTCGGCTTCGCGCTGTCGAGCTTCGCCTCCACCGTCGAGACGTACGGCGCGATCTCGAATCTCGCCTTTTTCCCGATGATGCTGCTCTCGGGCGTCTACTTCACGCTCGACCGCGCGCCGGGCTGGATGCAGAAGGCGGTCTTCGTCCTCCCGCTCTCACCGTTCCTCCGGATGCTGCGCGGCGTCTTCAACGACGGCGCGACGCTCTCCGGCCAGGGCGCGGGTCTCGCGGTCCTCGCCGCGTGGGCCCTCCTGTCGTTCGGGGTTGCGCTCAAGAAGTTCCGCTGGGTGTAGGGATCACGGCAGCCGCTACAATCTCCCCCACACTTCATGACGGTCGCTCCCGGTTCGCGTCTCGGCCCGTACGAGATCCAGTCCCTGCTCGGCGTCGGCGGCATGGGCGAGGTCTACCGGGCGATCGACACCCGCGTGGACAGGCCCGTCGCGCTGAAGGTGCTGCCGGAGGAATTCTTCGAAGACGAAGAGAGGCGGGCGCGCTTCGGCCGCGAGGCCCGCACGCTCGCGAGCCTGAACCATCCCGGCATCGCGACGCTCTATTCGTTCGAAGAAATCCCCGTCACTTCCTCCTCTTCCTCCTCTTCCTCCTCTTCCTCGTCGCGCCACGTCCTCGCCATGGAGCTCGTCGAGGGCGAGACGCTCGCGAGCCGCCTTGCGAAGGGTCCGATGCCCCTCGAGCAGCTCCTCGCGGCCGGCGTCCAGATCGCGGACGCGCTCGACCGGGCGCACCGGCAGGGGATCGTGCACCGGGACTTCAAGCCGGGGAACGTGATGCTCACGAAGGGCGGCGTGAAGCTGCTCGACTTCGGTCTCGCCAAGACGCTCGCGGCCCCGGCGGAGAGAGCCGGGCTCACGTCTCTCCCGACGATGGCGTCGCCCCAGCACCTCACGCAGCAGGGGACGATCCTCGGGACGTTCCAGTACATGGCCCCGGAGCAGCTCGAGGGCGGCGAAGCCGACGCGCGCACCGACATCTTCGCGTTCGGCGCCGTCCTCTACGAGATGGCGACGGGCAAGAGGGCCTTCGACGGCAAGAGCCAGGCGAGCCTCATCGGCTCGATCCTGCGGGACACGCCGCCGCCCGTGTCGTCGCTTTCGCCCATGACGCCGCCGGCCCTCGACCGCGTCATCGCGACGTGCCTCGCGAAGGA
>JBDTML010000291.1:0-20008 GCA_039934255.1 Acidobacteriota bacterium
CGTCCTCTATGTCCTGCCGGTTCTCGAGCGCGGCGGCGGCTCGAACGTTGTGCTGTCCGAGGCGCGCGCGATGGCGCGGATGGGCGTCGAGGCGCGCGTCTTCAACCTCTCCGGGCACCGATCGGTCTTCGAGAAGAGCTACCCCGCGCCGGGAGTCCCGATCGTCTACGGGCGCGAGACCGATCTCGTCGCCGCCTCTCAGGGCTTCGACGCCGTGATCGGGACGGCCCACTACTCGATCCCGTGGATGGTGCCGCTCGCGAAGCTGTCGCGCCCGCCGGTGCTCGGCTACTGCATCCAGGACTACGAGCCGCTCTTCTATGTCGAGGGCTCGGACGACTGGAAGCGCGCGTTCGCGTCGTATGGGCTCGTCCCGGGCATGAAGCGATTCTCGAAGTCGAAATGGAACGCCGACGAAGTGATCGCGCGGACCGGTCTCGACTGCGCGCTCGTCTCCGCGAGCTTCGATGCGGAGGTTTTCCGTCCCCGTCTTCCGGAACCCGTCGCGAGCCCCGTCCGGATTGCCGCGATGGTGCGTCCCTCGACGCCGCGCCGGCAGCCCGGCCTCACCGTGGACGTGATGCGGGCTCTTCAGCAGAAGCTCGGAGCCGGCGTCGAGATCGTCCTCTTCGGGTGCGATCGGTCGGATGCGGCGCTGCGCGCGTTGCGCCTGGACTTCCCGCACGTCTTCCTCGGCGTTCTCGACGACCGGCAGCTCTCGGCGCTCCTGTCGCAGGTCCACGTCTTCGCGGACCTCTCGACGTACCAAGCGCTCGGCGTCGCTTCTCTCGAGGCGATGGGCTCCGGCGCGGCCGTCGTCGTCCCGCGGAAGGGCGGCGCGGACACGTTCGCGCGTCACGGGATCAACGCGCTCGCCGTCGACACGTCGTCCCAGGAGGCATGCGTCGTATGTCTCGAGCGCCTCGCGACCGACCTCCCGCTTCTCCGCCGCCTCGCCGCGCAGGCGCTCGCCGACGCCGGCTTCCACACGCCCGACCGGGCCGCCGCGGGCATCCTCGAGGTCCTGTTTGCCGAAGCGTAGGGTCCACGTCCTCCACGGGTTCTACGGCGCGGATATTCCCTACAGCTGCACGTACATCCGCCTCCTCTGTCCGCTCTCGCATCCGGCCCTCGGGGCCGACGTCGAGCTGACGCACGGCACGGCGGAGGCGATTCCCGACTGCGACCTCCTCGTCGTCGAGCGGCACACGCTCTGGCCTTACGAGCGGCAGCTCGACGGCTTCGTGCGCGTGCTCGCGAAGTGCCGGCAGCGGGGCGTCCCCGTCGTCTACGAGCTCGACGACAACCTTCTCGACCTGCGCCGCGACGCGCCGTGGGAGCCATACCCCGGAGACCACCTCAGGAGCGTCGTCTCCTTCCTCCTGAGGCAGGCCGACGGCGTGATCGTCTCGACGCCTGCCCTCGCGGAGCGCGTCGGAAAGGTGCGCGCGGGCGCGCTCGTCGTGCCGAACGTGCTCGACGAACGGCTCTTCGGTTCGGCGCCCGGCCCCCGGGAGCCGCGGGACACCGTCACGATCGGCTACATGGGCACGCTGACGCACGACGCCGACCTGCGCATGGTTCTCGCGCCGCTGCGCGCGCTCCTGAGGAGCCACGCGGGGCGCGTGCGGCTCGAGATCGTGGGCGGGGGCGCGGGCCAGGGGATCGCGTCGCTCTTCGAGGGCCTGCCGTTCCGGATGCGGCCGCCGGGGCACGAGGACGCGTATCCGAAGTTCGTGCCGTGGATGCGCCAGCACCTGCGCTGGGACGCCGCCATCGCGCCGCTCGAGGACGACGCGTTCACGCGCGGCAAGTCGGACCTCAAGTATCTCGACTACGCGGCGCTCGGAATTCCGGGCGTCTTCAGCGACGTCGGCCCGTATCGCGAGACGGTGAGGCACGGCGAGACCGGCCTCCTCGCCGCGAACGACCCGGCCGCCTGGGCGGCCGCGCTCGAGGAGATCGTGGGCAACGGTGCTCTCCGCGCGAACCTCGCGGCGGCCGCGACGGCGGAGGTGCACGGCACCCGCATGCTGAAGACGAACGCGGCGCGGTGGAAGAACGCGATCGAGACGATCAGGCCGGGGTTCTTCGGTTAGGCCCTCATCTGTCGCCTCGCAGCTCGATCTTGGGAGACTCGAAGACGAGAGGCGTTTCACCTTCATGCGTTTCATCCGCCGAGATGCGCAGAGTGATGGATCTGCCCGCCAGGGACGAGAGGTCGACCGACAACGGCCGCGCCGTCTCACGGGGCAGAAACGCGCGCTCTTCGAAACAAACGGATGACCCTTCCGACCCGACAGAGACGAGCGCGCCCCGCGCCGCCTGCGAGTCGCCCGGGGCAGCCCGCACGACTGTCGAGAAAACAGCGTGCGCGCCGGGAGGCAGGTCCACCTGCCAGATTACCCGGGCGCCGGGCGCGAGGACGAGATCGAGGCGATGGAAGTCGAGCAGGTCGCCGGGTGTTTGGCCATCGCGGGAAAGGAACACGTGGCGAATCGGTTTCCCAACGGACACTCTGCCGATCGCAGCGTCGCCCTGAAGGAGATACGTACCTCGCGCGCCGAAGACGGACAAGTGCTTACGCTCGAGCGGTTCGCCGAGCCAGCCAGGCCCGGCGCCTCCCTTCCACTGGAAAAGGCGCTCCCCGCACCATGCGACAGGCGCGGAGCGCCACTCCCGAAGGCAAGCGGCCGCGGCCGGCGATCGGGACGGGAGGTAGAAGGACTTGTCTTCCCAGGTGAATTGGTTGATCAACGAAGGGACGGCGATGACGATGATTCCCGCGGTGCCGAGGGAAACGGGGGCCGCGGCCAGCAGCATGAGAAACCCCACCCAGAAGAGTGCCGAAGGCGACGCGTACCAGGGGGCGACTGCTGCGCGCACGAGCGCGATTTGCGCCGCAACGAGAAGCGACCAAGCGATGAGGACGAGCGGGACGAGCAGTTCACGGATCTTCTTGCGGAGGATCACGAGCAGCGGAACGAGACCGAGCAGGCCAGCGGCACCCACTGCCTGCGACCAACTGTTGAGCTCGGAATGGCTGATGCCTCTCACGAACGGTCGGCCGAGAACGTCGAGAAAGACCAGGCCTTTCATGGCCAAGGGAACGTATTCCGCTTTCGTCGCGCTGAGTTGCGATGGGAGCAGGCAGACGTACTGGGCAAGAGCAGCCACGGCTCCAAAAGCAAGAATCGCCCACGTCGCGAATCGAGCGGTACGTTGCAGGGCGAGGGCCGCCGCGAGCACAGGCCACACCATGACTCCGCCGCCCCAGGACCATGAGGCGAGAACGCCGCCGAAGGTGAGAGCCACCGCGAATGCAATGGGCTTCGGCTCCCGGACGGCCAGGGCGCACGCGGCAATCGCCACGCCAAGCTGCGAGAGCCCGTACTGTAGCGAGGGTTCGCCAAACGTGAAGACGCTCACTCGCGACGTCGAGAAGAGAAGGAGAGAGACCAGGGGCAAGAGCCACCAGCGGACCGCGCGCGGGGTCGCGGCGACGAGGAGAACCAGCGTCGCCGCGACGAAGGCGAGACCCAGGCCGAGCTCGATCCACACGGACCAGTCGAAGAAGCGGGCATTGAGGTAGTAGATCGGGACGAGGGCGATCAGAGAATGGCTGGCCCCCACCCAGGCTTCGTGAAAGAAGCGGGCAAACGTGCAGGTTCCGTCGAGCATCGAGACCACGAGTGGAACTCGCATCCCGTAGTCGTTCGAAAGGTTGTTCTCCCCGTTCGAAAAAACGATCCACGCCATTCGCGCAGGCGGGAGCAGGGCGAGCAGAACCGACACAGCCTTCCCGAGGGCGGAAGGCGGCCGCGGGTCTTTCGTCACAGCCCCAGCGCGAACGCTTCCGTCGAGAGCTTCACACTGCGGCGGGAGTCCGTCAGGCTCGCGGCGAGGTCGAGCGCGCCCGCGGCCGCGTCGAGGAGGCGCGGGGCCGGCGCCGCGCCGAGGCGCGCGAGGTCCTTGAAGCGCTCGCGGAAGAGGACGAAGCGCCCCGTGGGATCGACGGGCGCCGCCGCGGCGTCGCGGAGGAGCTGCGCGAGGAGCTGGAGGCGGCGCACGGCCTCGGGGCCGTCGCCTTCGCCGAGCAGCGTTCCGAGCGCGAGCGCCCACGAGAGGGAGCCCGTGAGGAAGACGCCGCTCGCGGCCTCGAGGAGCGCGTCGCGCACGGCGCGCGCCTCGGCGACGTCCAGCTCCGCCGCCTCGTCCGCGTCGTGGGGCTCGAAGGCGGCTCGCGCGGCTGCCTCCTCCTCGCCGACGCCGCGGCTCACCAGGGCGGCCGTGGTCTCCTCGCGCGTCCCGCCCGGCGCGAGGCGCAGCGCGACGCGCGAGAGGATCGTGGGCGGCAGGAGGCGCGGGCGCGTGGCCGTGAGGAGGAAACGCGTCCTCTGGGGCGGCTCTTCGAGGACCTTGAGCAGCGCGCTGAACGCCGCGGCTTCCGTGCGGTCCACGTCCAGGAAGATCACCGCGCGGCGCGGCGCCTCGTAGGGGAAGCGCGTGGCGTCGGCGACGACGGCGCGCACGAGGGCGGTCGGCAGGGTCGTCTCCTTGCTGTCGCCCTCCTCGAACGGCGGCGGATTCACGCGCCGCCGCCTCTCGGGCGAGGCGACCATGAGGTCGGGATGCTCCCGGCGGAAGACGCGGCGCGCGACGGGCGATTCGGGATCGAAGCCGGGGCCGCAGATAATCTCGGCGGCGCTCTCGAGCGCGAGCGCCTCGAGCCTTCGCGACCCGGGACCCGCAAGAAGGACGACGGGCGCGCCGCTCATCGGCGCCTCCGACGTTTGAAGAGGAGAAGAAGATTTTCTTCGAGTGAAAGAAAGACGGAATCAGGCGGTTGCGACGCATCGATCACGACGAATCGTTTTGGCTCCTGCCGCGCACGCCGGCGATAGGCCGCTCTTACCCTTTCATGGAAGTCTCTATCTTCTTCCTCGAATCTGTCGAACGACGCGCCGCGGCGCTTCGCGACGCGCGCGAGCGCGGCGTCGACCGGCAGGTCGAAGAGGTACGTGCGGTCCGGGTCGCGGCGGCACCATCTTTCGTGGAGCTCGTCGACTCTCTTTTCTCCGAGTCGCCGGCCCGCTCCCTGATAGGCGCGGGAGGCGTCCGTGTAGCGGTCGCAGAGGACGTGCGTCCCCTCGGCGAGCGCGGGCTCGATCATCGTCTTCAGGTGGTGGCGCCGGTCGGCCATCATGAGGAGAAGCTCGGCCCCCGCGTCGATGTGGCCCCTCGAGTGCAGAAGCGCTTCCCTCAGGTGCCGACCGAGTTCCGTGCCGCCCGGATTGCGCGTTGCGAGGACGGGCAGCCCCTGCTCCTGCATCCAGGCCGCCGCGCGAGCGACCTGGGTCGTCTTGCCAGAGCCTTCGATCCCCTCGAATGTGACGAAAAGCCCTCGGGTCACGGCGCGCCGATTCTTGCACGCAGGAGGGTTGGTTCATCTCGGAACGTCGCTGGCACGCCGTTCGTATACTGAGTGCAGGCATGTCGCTTCTGTCGCCGGATACGAGCAGCCCGGAGGGCGCGGGCGGCGCACCGGGCCGCTCGCCCAGGCCGCTCCTCGTCATCATCGGCGTCGTCGGGTGCCTGCTGGCGCTGCTTTCCGTCGTCGACATGTTCCTGCCGAAGGCTTACGACGGTGTCGTGCCGGACCCGTATTCGACGGGCGGAATCGTCGTCCGGGATCTCGTTCCGGGCGGAGCGGCCGAAAAAGCGGGCCTGAAACCGGGCGACACGGTGCTCGGCATCGGCCACCGCATGCTCAACAAGGCGGCCGAGGCCCCTCCCGAGCTCCGCCGCCACGGCGCCGGCGAGGCCGTGGACTATCTCGTGAACCGCGGAGGGCAGGTCTTCGAGACGAAGGTGATCCTGACGCCGTTCCGGCTGGGGTCGGCGTCCTATTTCTACTTCGCTTTCCTCGGCCTTCTTTTCTTCGTTCTCGGCGCCTTCGTCGTCTCGCGGCGTCCCGACGATCCCGCCGTGCAGGTCTTCTACGTCCTCTGCATTCTCTTCATGCTCTTCTTCATCTGCCGGCTGCGCCCGTCGAGCTACTACTGGATCGACTACGTCGTGCAGGTGGCCGGAACCCTCGCGCTCTTCCTCCTGCCGGCGGTCTTCCTCCACTTCTTTCTGCTCTTCCCTCAGAAGAAGACGTTCCGTTTCGCCGAGCGCCCCTCCGGCGAGGCGCCCGCGGCCCCGTGGCTCTTCGCGCTCCAGCGTTTCCTGAACCGGTCCCCGCTGCTCCTCACGCTCCTCTACACGCTTCCGCCGGTGCTCTACGTATTGCAGATGGCCGGGGCGCACCAGGGCAGGCTCAGACGCCTCATTTACGGGGCTCCGACGCTGAACTGGATCCTCCTCGCGGACTACCTCATCCTCGGGCTCCTCGCGCTCGCGCACACGTGGTGGAGGAGCCAGGACCGCGCCCAGCGCCGCCCGATTCTCGTCCTTCTCCTCGGAACGGTCGCCGGCATCGTGCCCTTCGTGGTGTTCGCCGTGTTCTTCCCGTCGCTCTTCCGCGAGGACCGCTATCTCGCGTGGGGCGTCGTTCCAATGGCGATCATTCCGCTCACGTTCGCGTACGCGATCGTGCGGTTCCGGCTCTTCGACGTGGAGGTCATCGTCCGCAAGTCGCTCGTCTACGCGACGCTGACGGCCGTCGTCACCGGTTTCTACGCTCTCTGTCTCGTGGCCGGCAACGCGCTCGTGTCGACGGTCTCGTCGTCGACGCTGTTCTCGTCCCCGGCGTTCGCGTTCGGTTTCGGCCTCGTCGTCGTGCTCCTCTTCGACCCGCTCCGGCGGCGGATGCAGAGCTTCGTGGATCGCGTCTTCTTTCGCGATCGCGCCGACTTCCAGCGCGCGCTCCTCGACATGAGCCGCTCCGTCGTGTCGCAGATCGAGCGGCCGAAGCTCCGGACGCTGCTGACGTCACGGACGGCCGAGCTCCTCAGGCTCGAGAGCCTCGATCTCCTCCTGCCGCGCGGCGAGGACGGCGCCTTTTCCGACGGGGCTTTCCGGGACGAGTCAGGTGGCGGCGCGGGGCTTCCCGCCCTTCCCATGGGCGCGCTGCTGCCGCGCCTCGTGCTCGAGAAGGGCGTACCGGTCCGCCTCGCCGAGCTCGACGGGTGGACGCTCGACGCCGATTCCCGCGCCTTCGTGAACGCCGCGAAGAATCGGCCGATCACCGTGCTTCTGCCGCTCGCGACGCACGGCAAGCTCCTCGGGCTTCTCGCGGTCGGGCGCAAGCGCTCGGAGGAGGAGCTTTCCCGTGAGGACCTCGATCACCTCCTCACGATCGCGAACCAGGGCGCCCTCGGCCTCGAGGCCGCGGGCCTGCACGAGGAGCTCACGAAGCGCGCGGAGATGGAGCGCGACCTCGACATCGCGCGCGAGATCCAGACGAGCCTGTTCCCGCGCGAGCTGCCGCGCGTGCCCGGCGTCTCGTTCTTCGGCGTGAGCCGGCCGGCCCGCGTCGTCGGGGGCGATTTCTACGACTTCCTCGAGGTGGACGGCAATGTGAGCAAGGGCGGTCGCCTCGGCCTCGTCGTGGGGGACGTCTCCGGCAAGTCGATTCCGGCTTCGCTCCTCATGGTCGCCGCGAAGGAGATCGTGTACGCGCGCGCGATGGCCGATCCCGATCCGGGCGTCGTGTTTCGCGAGGCGAACAAGCGGCTCTACGACATCAAGCGGCGGATGTTCGTGTCTCTGGCGTACTTCCTCCTCGATGCGAAGTCGCTGTCGCTCACGTACGCCTTCGGCGGGCAGCCGACACCTCTCCTCATTCGGGCGGGCGCGAGCGCCGCGGTCGAGATTCCCGCCCCCGCGAACCGGCTTCCCCTCGGCGCTTTTCGCGAGGTGCCGTACGACACCGTCACGTTTTACCTGGCCTCCGGGGACCTTCTTCTCTTCTACACGGACGGCCTCAACGAGGCAATGTCGGCCGAAATGACACCGTACGGGGACGAAAGGCTCAAGGCCTCGTTCGTACGGCACGCCCGGAGGCCGCTCCCGGAGCTCGCGGACGAGCTTTTGGAGGACATCCGGCAGTTCACCCAAGGGGCCGAGCAGTACGACGACCAGACCTTCGTCTTGATGCGCGTCGGTTGAAAACTTCGGCTCCGGCGGCGCGTATCATCTTGATGTGACCTCCCCCCGCTCCTTGCGCCGCCTCTTCCTCACACTCGGGGTGGCTGGTCTGGCCGTGGCGGGAACCGCCGGCGCGTACTTCCTGCGGGCTCGCCGGGACGTCACGACGTCCTCGGAGAAGGCCTGGCGGGCTTATCACGAGGCGGCCGAGAACGACCTGAAGATGTACGAGCGCGAGGCGATGTCCGGCTACGCGGCCGCGCTCCAGGAAGACCCTCACTTCGTCATGGCGACGCTGCGGCTCGCCGACAAGATGCGCGGGCGCGATCCCGCCCGGGCAAAGTCGCTTCTCGCGTCGGCGGCGCGCTATCGCGACGAGATCACCGGGCGCGAGCAGCTGCTTCTCCGGATCTACGAGGAGCGCTGGGGCCGGCGCGACATGGCGGTCCTCGGGACGCTGTTCGACGAGTACGTGGAGCGCTTCCCGGACGATCCGGAAGGGTACCGGATGCGGGCGAACCACCTCTCGATGGTGAACCGCACCTCGGACGCCATCGCGGAATACGAGCGCCTCCTCACGGTCAACCCGAACTACGCGACCGCCTACAACACTCTCGGCTATTACTGGGCCGGGCGCGGCGACTTCGCGAAAGCCGAGGACTTCCTGAAGCGCTACCGGTACCTTGCGCCCGATCAGGCGAACCCGTTCGACTCCCTCGGCGAGATGTACGCGCGGGTGGGACGCTACGACGAGGCCGAGGAGAACCTGAGGAAGGCCCTCGCGATCAAGGAAGATTTCTACGCGTCCTATGGCCACCTCGGATCGGTGGAGGTGGGGCGCGGCCATCCCGAGAAAGCGGCCGCATTCTTCCGCAAGGCCGCCGATGCCGCGCCGGGCCCATGGATTCGAGCGGACTTCCGTTTCCTCGAGGTCATCATGCTTTGCGACGCGGGAAAGCTCGACGAAGCGCACACGCAGTTCGCGGACATCGAATCCGAGGCGCGCGCGTTTCCGTCCGGGAGCGAGGCGAAGTCGATGGCGCTACATACGCTTTTCCGCCGGGCCGTCTTCCTCGCGCGCGCGGGCGACGTCGCGGGGGCCGAGGCGGCTCTCGACGCCGTCCAGAAAACCGTTCCGCCAGAGGGGGGCCCGGAACAGTTGAAGGGCTACACGCAGGACCTCGCCTTCCTGCGCGGCGTCGTGGCCACGAGGGCCGGCCGCTTCGCCGAGGGCGCCGAAGTCCTCGGGAAGGCGCTGTCCGAAGACGGGCCGGGGGGCCTTGGCGAGACGGAGTTCTACTCGCGCAAGGACATCACCCGAATCCTGCTGGCCGAGTGTCTCTCCCGGCTCGGCCGGAAGGACGAGGCCGAGAAGGCGCTACAGCCGACGCTCGCTCGGAATCCCCGGTACCAGCCCGCGCTCGACCAGCTCGCGCGCGTCAAGGGATGAATCAGGGGATGGATCCCGGGACGAGGGGATGAGCGGAGGCCGCCCACCCGGGCGCGATCTCGAAGCCTTCGCGCTCAAGAAGAAAGTCCTGCGCCTCGAGACCCTCTACGACGTGAGCCGCTCGCTCACGTCGGCGCGCGAGGAGAAGGCGCTCCTCGAGGAGATCCTCGCGCGAGCGGTTCCGGTCCTGGACGCCGCGCGCGGTTTCGCGGCGGCCTTCGAGGACGCCGAGGGTTCGGGAACGGTCGCCTCCCTCGGGCTCGAGCCCGAGCCGGGCCCGCTCGCGATCGCGTCGGATCCCTTCGTTCTCGACCTCGCGCGCGCCAAGACGTCGCTCGCGCGCGGCCGGGAGACGGTCCTCGGAACGGCTGTCGAGAGCGTGGCCGGAGTTCCCCTTCTCGCGGGCGGCCGCGTGCTCGGCGTGCTCGTCGTCCTCGATCGCGAGGCGCGGGGAGGCGACGCGCCGTCGTTCGACGAAGAGGATCGCCGCTTTCTCGCCTCGCTGGCGGGACTCGTCGCGCCGGCGCTCGAGGCGGCTCGGCGCCTTCGGACGCTCGCCGCCGACATCGACCGCCTCCGCGAGGAGAACCGCTCGCTCAAGGGCAGCCTGAGCGTGGACGAGATCCTCGTGGGCGACGCGCCGGCGATGCGGCGCGCCAAGGAGCTCGTCGCGCGCGCGGCGGCGTCACGGGTCAACGTCCTCGTCACGGGGGAGAGCGGCACGGGCAAGGAGCTCGCGGCCAGGCTCCTGCACGCTGGCTCGCCGCGCCGCGAGGGTCCCTTCCTCGCGCTCAACTGCGCGGCCGTTCCCGAGAGCCTGCTCGAGAGCGAGCTTTTCGGGATCGAGCGCGGCGTCGCCACGGGAGTCGAAGCGCGGATCGGCAAGTTCGAGCTGGCCAGCGGCGGAACGATTTTTCTCGACGAAATCGGCGACACGCCGCTTGCCATTCAGGCGAAGCTGCTCCGCGTCCTGCAGGAGCGTGAGATCGAGCGCATCGGAGGCCGCGGGAAGGTGCCGGTCGACGTGCGAGTCGTCTCGGCGACGCATCAGGATCTCCCCGCGGAGATCCGCGGTGGGCGGTTTCGCGAAGACCTCTTCTACCGGCTCCGCGTCGTCGAAATCCGGATGCCCGCCCTGCGCGAGCACCGGGAGGACATTCCGCGTCTCGCGGGGCATTTCCTCGGGCGCATCGCCGCGCGCGACGGCCGCCGGGCTCCTTCGCTTTCGCGCGACGCCGTGAAAGCGCTCCTCGACTACTCGTTTCCCGGCAACGTGCGCGAGCTGGAGAACCTTCTCGAAGGAGCCGCGGCGCTCGTCTCGGGCGACTCGATCGAGGCCGCCGACCTGCAGTTCGGCATTGCGAACGAAGGGCGGGGCGGCGGCGACGAGCTGCGCGTGACGTCCTCCGACCTCCGGAACGTGGAGAACGCGCACATCCGCCGCGTCCTCGCGCAGGTGAAAGGCAACAAGAGCCGCGCGGCGAAGCTCCTCGGCGTCAGCCGCCGCACGCTATACCGCAAGAGGATCTAGGGAGAGCTTATGGCATGGGTGTCTGTTGGCGCTGCCGGCAGTGCGATCCCACTTGACGGTCGACGAGGCCCGAAGTCTCGGCGGATTAGCTCCCCGAAGCTCTCAAATTTCGAATATCCCTAGCCTTCCGGAATCGAATATCCCTATTCGTTAGCCCCATGAACCCTCAGAATACGAATAGCGATGACCATTCCTTTTCCCATCCCCCTGCGGCCTAATACTAGTTAGGCTGGCGAGCCCCACCTCGCCGCGGAAACTCCGTGTCCACGGAAAGGAGCGCTCATCACATGCGTCACTCCCACCCGGCCGCTCGTCTGTTCAAGGCTGCCCTGCTCGCACCGCTCTTCGCCACCCTCCTCGCTACCGCGGAGGACAAGCCCGTTCTCCCTGCGTCAGGCATCTCGGTCACTATCGGCGTCGTTCGGACCGATGCGGCCAAGGGTCAATTCCTCTGCACGGCGGAAGTAACCGACCTCGCGTCGGGCGAAGTGCTGGCCGCACCGAAGATCTCCTTTACGTCCGAGTCCGGAGCAAAGGCCAAGACAGGTAGTCGACCCGACGTCACGAAGCCGGCATCAGAGATCGTTCTCGACGTCTCCGCCAACAAGGCTGGGGACTCGGCATCGTATTCCGTGTCGTACACGAAGGAGGGCGTGCTCGTCGCAGTTCAGAAGGGCTCTCTGTCGCTCCGGTAAGGCCGCACGCCAGCCTAACAACGCGCTGCAGCGGACTCGCTACGCTCGCAGCTGAGCTTGATATCGTTAGGCGACGAGTGGAATAAGTCCATTTCTTGGGTTAGTGACGCTCGTCATTCTGGGTATCGCCTCAGTTACCCGAGGCGTCATTCTGCGCAAGCGCGGAATGAAGCGTGAAGGAACCACTCTTGTCGTCGTTGGCCTCGTGTTGCTCGGCATCGTGAGTCTGTTTTTTGCCGCAGCGGCGATCCTTGGGCCCACGGTCGGATGAAGCTTGAAGAGCATAGTCTCCTGCGGCAAACCTCTCCATAACAGAACAACCTATCTACCTGCGCGAACGCCGGAGTCCGCTGTGCTGCTGCGCCGCTGGCCCCCACTGAACCTGGTATTTAGATAACTCCGCGCTTGAGGTTCCTAGGCAGTTGATTTCTCGTCGTCGCCTAACAACGTATCTGGACTCCTCCTGGGGATCAAGCGAGGGCGGTCTCTAGTTTTCTCCTTCTAAGAATTCAGCTTCACGGTCGTCGAAGGCTTGCCACGTTCGGACGCGTCGGATGCGGATGAGCCGAGAAGGTCGCGACGGCACACGTATCTACGGCCTCTTGGGTGGAGCCGGCGTGGACTCCGGGCCAGGATGAAATCCGCACACGGGGAGCCAATCGCTGAGCAACGGCTTCTTTTGAGCCAGCGTTGTTATCGGCTTTGCCCCGTGTCGGTCGGACCGAGCTCATCTTTCGCTTCTTTCGCGTTCGTGGGCGGGAGTCTTTGACGGATTCTTCGTTCAGGCCGGGACGCTCTCGAGTTCGACGGGAGTGGGACGGAAGGGGACGCCGCGTGTCGCAAGGGCCCAGATGATCCGCGCAAGCTTGTTGGCGATGGCGACCGCCGCGCGGTTTCGGCCTCGCCTTCCTTCGACCTCGAGCGCCCATTCCTGCAGCCGATGCGGTTTCTTCGTCCGGTGGGCCGCCAGCAGCATCGAGCGCGCTCCGCCGATCAGCAGCGTCCCGAGGTACGGGTCCCCGGCCTTGCTGATCGACCCGAGCCACCGTCTCTTGCCGCTCGAGCTCTCCTTATGACGTTGGCACTCTGATGCCGTTTAACGTCATAAAGGGGGAGTCCACTTCATCACTGCAGCGGACTCGTCGTCAGTCGCTGCGCTCATTCCGCCTCGCGGCTGAGCTTGGTATCGTTAGACGCCCTATGAACGAACGAGCGCCTGTCACGGGCTCCAAATCAACTCTCGACAGCGACCGTCTGTTCGACCTCCAGGCTGAAGTTCGAAGCGCGGCCAACTCGCTTATCTACAGCTCCAGCGTCATAGTGCTTTACGGTATCGTTGAAAACCCCTTACTCATCGTTGAGGGCGTCGTCTTTCTGGTGCTCTCCATAGTTCTCCGGTTCAAGCAGTCGCGCAGCGCAGCCCTCACATTGCTCGCCGCCATCATCGCAGCCGTGCTCTCCGAGTTGCCAGCCATCGTTAGCGATTCGCCCAGCGTGTTCATTGGGTTCGACGTGCTGTTGGCGGCGGCTCTCCCGGCTTACAACGTCATCCGCCTCGAGCGGCTCCTTAGGGCCCCGCTGACACCTGCCCGGCATGGCGTGCGGGGCGTCTAGCACCGCGCTGCAGCGGACTCGCTGCGCTCGCCGCTGAGCTTGATATCGTTAGGTGCCGGATTCAAGAATGGAGGTCCGAAATGAAAAGCCATCTCCGTCCGCTGGTCCTGCTGGCGTCCCTCACCGCGGTCTCAGCCTGGGCGGCACCGCCGGACGACGATCCGCGAGCCACTTTCGACCGCTTCGTGGCAGCTCAGAATGCTCACGATCTTAAGGCCGTCGAAGCGCTTCTCCTCGATTCTCCGCAGTTCCTTTGGATCACCAGAGGCACCCCCGTCTGGGGCCGCGCGGAGGCCCTGAAGCGCTTCGAAGCCCTGTACGCCGGCACTTGGCACCTCGAACCTGAGTCGGCGGCATTTCGCGTCGTTTTCGCGCAGCCCCAAGTCGCGGAGTTGTTTGTTCCCATCGTGTTTTCAATCGGCCCGGCCGGCCAGCCGGCGCAAGAGACGCGGTTCCTAATGAACCAGGTGCTCGTCAAATCCGATTCTGGTTGGAAGATCGCGAGCATTCTTCCAATCCCGGCGCCACCTCCCGCCAAGTAGGCCAACGCAGCTCGGGCCGGCCGGCACCGGGTCCTCACCCCATTCTTAGCCAGGTAGCTCCGCGAGTTTCTGGCTGTTCGGCAACGATGTTCTCGCGGCAGACCCGGTGCCGACGCCTTGCTACGCCTCCTTGCGGATCAGTTTCCCGAGCGCCGCCTGGTCGGGCGCCAGCAGCTCCGCGATGCGCGGGGCGTTCACGTCCGCCACGATGATCTGTCCGACCTCCGTGTCGACCTCGCGGAAGATGCCCTGAGCCTTCATCTTCGCGGCCTGGTACTGGTTGTCCTCGGTTGGGGTGACGTAGTGCACCGAGTCGGCCTTGAAGCGGTGGACGAGGAAGAGGTGGACGAGCGTCATGAGGCGCTTCTTGCGCAGCGGCTCCCCGAAGGTGTTCTGGTCGCGCACGGAGAGGATGCTGCGGCCGCGCCGGTCGTGGATGGGGGCGAAGATGACGTTCGCGAGCTTCTCGGCTTCCTTACCCCCGCTCTCCTTGCCGTAGATGCCGAGCTCGAGGAGCTCCGACCCTGCGCGGTGGGGTCTCAGCTGGACGGCGAGGCCGTCCGGCAGCTCGTAGTGCTTCGTCCACATCGCCAGCCATTCCTCGAGGAGCTTCTTCGGCACTTCGGTCTGGACGAGGTGCTGGTGCTGGGTCGAGCCCGTGCCCATCGCCATGGTGGTTGCGGTACGCCCCGACGTGGCGACGAGCGCGGCGTCCGCGCGCGGTCCGCCGACGAGAGTCTGCGGTGTGCGGTAGGGAGACTCGACCATGCGCAGCTTCCGCTGCAGGCGGGCGAGGGCGAGCATGCCGTCCTGCCTGAGGGCGGTCGCGAGCTCCTCGGCCGCGAGGCCGTCGATCTGGTGGCCGCCGTACGTGATGAAGTTGAAGACGAAGCCGAGCCTGCCGAGCTCCTCGGGGAAGCGCCGCATGTCTTCGTCGCTCATGCCTGTGGTGTCCCAGCTGAACGACGGGGAGAGGTTGTAGGCGAGCATCTTGTCCGGGAACTCGGCGTGGATCGCCTCGGCGAACTTGCGGGCGTCGGTCAGGTCGGCGGTCTTCGTCTCCATCCACAGGAGATCGGCGAAGGGGGCCGCCGCGAGCGACTTTGCGATGGCGTACGGGATGCCTCCGCGGACCTGGTAGTAACCCTCGGGCGTGCGGGCGAGCTCGGGGTCCCAGGGGACGTCGACGCCGAGCGCGCTCGCCTTCTCGCGGGCGGCGTAGAGCGAGGCGCGCCCGGCGAAGCGCCGCCACGCGTCGGCTCCCATTTCGAGGGGCTCTCCTTCGCTCGCGCGGAACTCGAGCACCTCGGCGACCGCGTCGCCGTAGGTCTCGAGACCGGCGTCTTCCTCCCACGCGACGGCAAACCGGGCGGCGACCGCGTCGAAGATCGTGTCGAGCGAGGAGCCCTTCCCGTCGCCATAGGCCGCCACGGCCTCCGCGACCTGGGCGAAGAGCCCTCGCCGTTCGAGCCAGGAGCTCGCGAGCGCGTTCGCGCCCTCGGGAATCGCGTAGAGAAGGTGGCCGTTGAGGGCGCGGATTCCCCGTTCGTAGAAGCGCCGGATGAGCGCGAGGTAGCACGTCTTGTAGGCCGGCACGTCGAGATTGGTGGCGCCGAGAAGGAACGGTTCGTCGCGCTCGTCGCCGCGGCCGTCGAGGAGATTGGCCGCCTCGGCGTCGGTGCGGGCAACGATGATGCCCGGCACGTCCATGACGTCGAGCTGGAAGCGCGCGGCGTTCAGCCGCTTGTTCTGCTCGTCCTGCGCCACGAGCACCTTCCCGCCCTGGTGGCCGCACTTCTTGGTCCCGGGGCGCTGGTCCTCGATGTGGTAGCCGGGCACGCCGGCCTCCACGAATCGGCGAATGAGGTTCCGGACGTGCGGATCGCCGCCGTGGCCCGTGTCGGCGTCGGCGATGATGAACGGCCGGAAGTCGTGGGCCGCCGTTGCGGCGCGCTGAGCCTCGGTCATGCGCAGGCGCAGGAAGTGCTGGTTCCGGTCGGCCGTGAGCAGCGCGCGCACGAGAGTCGCGGCCTCGTCTGGCACCTGGCTGAGCGGATAGCTCGCAAGATCGGGTCCCGGGTCCTCGCTCGTCGAGCCCTTCGCCGATGTCGCCCAGCCGCCTAGATAGATGCCCTCGATGCCCGTCCGCTTCATCGCGACGGCCTGGCCCGGCGAATATGGGCCGAAGGTCGTAATGCTCTTTCTCTCACGGAAGAGCTCCCGCAGGCGCTCGTAAAAGGCTGCCGCGGCCTCGCGCGCCACGGTGTAGTCGTGCGCGATGGTGCCGCGCTGCTCGACGATCTGCCGCGATGTGTAGAGGCGGACGATTCCCGCGAAGCGGGGGCTGTCGAACCACTCCTGGGTGGAAGAAACCTGTTGCTCGAACGAACTCGGTGAACTCATTTCCCGACTCCTTGCACGAGACGCACTCCCTATCAGTATTGGGCGGGCGAACCTCTTCGCTCAAGGCTGATCTTTCGGGGTTCGGAGGAGGATTAGTATTTTGCTTCGGAAATCGGCCTGTGATGCCAAAGTGCCACAATGTGACATTCGTGCTCAATCACTATAAGTGATTTTCTTAGAATGGTTAATAGGCCATTTGTCAGCGGCACATCATTATTGAGACTTTATGGCGCATAATTTGGCCTTTGCGTTCCGCCCTTATAACTTCTATGAAACCTAATCTTTCCAACAGTTTAGCTTCACTTCGTCCGCCTCCGGATTGAGCGGGTCTTCGTGGCCCGGCACTTGCGATGGGAGTCACAACCGGAGGCACCAGATGTTCAGGGAGGGCGGAATCAAGGCTATAGCGGCGCGTGCTTCGGCACGAGTCTCTTCTCTGCCGCTGCTGGCTTCCATTCCCGCGTTCATTCCCGCCGCCCGCATCGTCGTCCCGCTTCTTCTCGCCGAGGCCGCCGCCTTCGCGCTCGCTGCGGGGTCAAGTAAGATTCCCGCGTTCCTCTTCACAGCGGTTCGCGCGCTCCTGACGTTCTAAGCTCCGAGAGGGGATTGCCGAAAGCTGATGTCGTCGGTCGAGCGTCGCGAGGTGCACCTGACCATTCCGGTCGCGCCGGAGATGGAGATTGCCGCCACGGCGCAGGTTGCGGCCCTGGGCGAGTGGATGGAGATGAGCCGCGACAAGATCGACGAGGTGAAGATGGCCGTCGTCGAAGCCTGCATCAACGCCTTCGAGCACAGCGCGACACCGGATCGCAAGGTCGAACTCGCCTTCCGCGTCGGCGCCGACGAAGGCGGCCGGGGCGCGTACCTCGAGGTGGATGTCGCGGACTCGGGACACGGGTTCGACCCGACGCGCCTCAAGACGCCCGAGATCGCGGCCAAGCTGAGGTCAAGCCGGAAGCGCGGCTGGGGGATCAAGATCATCGAAAGTCTGATGGACGACGTCCGAATCGAGAGCGGCGGCCGCGGCACGCGCATCGTGATGCGCAAATATCGATAGGGTATAAAGGACCGAATGAGCGAGACCTTGAAAGTCGTCGTGGACCGGCCCGATGCCACCGTCGCGGTCCTCCGGACCGACGGATACATCAACAACACCGGCGGCGAGGAAATCGCGAAAGAGGCCTATGCCCTTCTCGGATCGGGGGTCAACCGACTGCTCCTCGATCTTGAGAAGACGAAGATCGTCAACTCCATCGGGATCTCGATTCTCATCGAGATCCTGGAGAAGCTCCTCGATCAGGGGGGAAAACTGGCCTTCTGCCGGCTGACGCCGACGATCGAGAAGACTTTCCAGATCATGGGGCTCGCTCAATATGCACGGATCTTCCCCGCTCCCGAGCCCGCCCTCGCCTGGCTCCGGGGCGAGTCCGAGTAGCGCGACGGTCTCCGGGCTCCTGGTCCCGCCGGCACACGCGGGCGCGGCCATCCTCGCGGCGCACGAGATGCTCGCGAAGCTCGACCCGTTCTCGGATCGCGGACGGCTGTTCGACGGAATTCTCGCCGCTCTCCTGACGGCGGCCCATGCCGAGCGAGGAGTTCTCGTGGATTCCGCGCAGCCGGCGGACGCCGCTGCGAGCGGGGATCGACCGGTCGCGATCCCGCTCACGGCCCGCGAGGACACGCTCGCGATCCTCGAGCTCGAGAAGCCTCCCCTGGATCCCGTCGGATTCGCGTCGGTCACGGCGCACGCGGCGCGCCTTCTCGACTCGCTGCGCATGGCCGATGAGCTGCAGAAGGCCGACTTCGAGCTGAAGTACCGGGTGTGGGAGCTCCAGAGCCTTTACGACGTCGGGCTCTCGATCGCGGGAACTCTCGACCTGGAGACTCTCGGCGAAGACATCCTCTACAAGTCGATTTCGCTCCTGAACGCACGCACCGGAACGCTCATCGTGTGCGACCGGGCGGCGGAAAGCCCCGTCTTCGCGCGCCACCTGGGTGAGCCGCTCCTGGATGGCGAGTCGGCCCGCCTCCTCCCGTCGACGGTGCTCCGCTGCAACACACTCGAGGAACGCGTGGGGCTTCTCGCGAAGTCGCCCGCGGAAAAGCTGCTCGCCGTGCCGATTCTCGCGGAGGGGCGCTGGCTCGGCGTGCTCGTCGTGGCGGACAAGGAGAACCGCGACGGCTCGATCGACGATTTCACCGAGGCCGACGAACGCGTCGCGTCGCTCTTCGCGAACCAGGCCGCGATCGCTCTCGAGAACGCGCGCCTCCACCGCGAGGCGGTCGAGAAGGAGAAGATGGAGCGCGAGATGGAGCTCGCGGCCTCCATCCAGAAGACGATTCTTCCCGACACGCTGCCGGAAGTTCCGGGCCTCCTCTTTTCGGGCGCGAACCGGCCGACGAAGCAGGTCGGGGGCGATTACTTCGACGTGTATCCGCTCGAGGACGGGCGCACGGCCTTCTGCGTGGCAGACGTTTCGGGAAAAGGCGTGCCGGCGGCGCTCCTCGTGTCGACCGTCCACGCGTGCCTGCATCTCCTCGTGCCGAACAACGCGTCGGACCTGCCGGCCCTCGTCGCGCGCGTGAACCGCCATCTCGTGGGGTTTTCCTCGACGCGCAAGTTCGCGACACTTTTCATCGCGGTCTACGACCCGGGCACGGGAACGCTCACGTACGTGAACGCCGGACACAACCCCGGACTCTGGATCTCGCCGGGAGGCGTCGAGCTCCTGCCGAGCGGGGGAGTGCCCGTGGGCATGCTGCCGGGCGTCGTTCACAGGGAGGCGTCGATCCGCGTCGCCCCTGGCGACACGATCCTTCTCTATTCCGACGGCATCACGGAAGCCCTGAACGGCAGCGACGAGGAGTTCGGCATGGAAAGGCTGACCGCGCTGGCCATCGAAGGGCGGACCGAGGCCCCGGCCGAGATCTCACGGCGCATCTTCGGGGCCGTGAACGACTTCACGACCGGCGTCGCGCAGTACGACGACCAGACCGTCCTCATCGCCCGCGTCTCGGCAGTCTCTTGAGGCGCGCCGGGCCCGCCCTTCTTGCGGCGGTGCTCGGCGCGCTGGCCTGCACGTTCTCCCGCGATTTCACGGTCCTGCCCCATCAGCTCGAAAAGCCGCTCCCCATCGGGCTCGTGAACTCCTTCAACGCCGAGGAACAGCTCGACCGGGGATACATCCCCGAGGTCGCGGAATTCCTCACGAGCACGGGAGGTCGAAGCCTCGACGCCGTGCGCTTCGATCGCCTGAGCGGCCAGGTGCTCCTCGAGCGCGGCGACTTTCGCGGCGCCGCGCCGCATCTCGAACGTGCGATCGCGGGCACGGGCCGCGCATCCGAGCGGGCGGAGATCGCCTGGCTCCTCTCGCAAGGCGCGTACTGGAGCGGAGACTTTTCCGCGGCGGGACGCTGGGGGCAACGTGCCCAGCGCGAAGGCAAGCTCGTTCCCGACGGCTGGCTCGTGTTCCTCGAGTCGCAGTCCACCCGCATGCTCTACGGCGGCGAGCCCGCGGGCGAGCGGCTCTCGTTGCCCGTCGACTTTGGGAGGCCGAATCTGCTCCGCCTCCCCGTGCGCGTGAACGGGCGTGCTCCGGAGGAGATGGTTCTCGACTCCGGGGCTTCGCTGTCCCTCCTGACCGAGAGCGCGGCCGCGCGGATGGGCGTCACCTTCGTG
>JBDTML010000292.1:0-3457 GCA_039934255.1 Acidobacteriota bacterium
TCCTCGCCGACCTCGCCGACTTCTTCAGGGCGTTCGACGGCCTCTACGACGGCTTCAAGGAGCGCAGCCGCGAGGCGACGCAACTCCTCGCGGACGGGCGCTATCTCGTCGCGACGACGCTCGACTTCTCCGCGCTCGCGACGTCCGTCGACCTCGCCGCAGGGCTCGCACGCCGCGGGGCCCGGCCGGGCCTCCTCGTGAACCGTGTGAGCACGCGCCGGACGTCGGCCCCCCGTCTTCCCGGGCCGCTCGCCTCGCTCCCGATGCTCGCGCTCGCCGAGACGGACGCGCCGGCAGACGACCTCCCCTCGGTCCTCGCGTGCGCGCTCGCCAGCTGAGCTTCAGTCGAGCCGGGAGAGCAGCCCGTCGAGATCCCCCGCCAGGACCGCGCGGGCACCCTCGATGGCGGGAGCCGCGTGGCGATCCGCCTCCCAGAAGGGTACGCGCGCGCGCACGAGGCGGTGCAGCTCTTCGAGCGGCGCAGAGGTCACGAGAGGCCTTCGGAGGTCCAGCGCCTGCGCGGCCGCGAGCAACTCGATCGCGAGCACGGTTTCGAAGACGTCGACGTTCTTCTGCAGCTTGCGGGCCGCGATCGGCCCCATCGAGACATGGTCTTCCTTTCCCGCCGAGGTCGGGATCGAGTCCACGGACGCCGGGAAGGAATTCGATTTCGCCTCGGAGACGAGCGCCGCCGCGGTGACGTGAATCATCATGAGTCCCGAGTTCAGTCCGCCGCCCCGCGTGAGGAAGGCGGGCAGGTCGCCCGAGAGTGCGGGGTTCACGAGCCGCTCCGTCCGGCGCTCGGAGAGCGAGGCCATGTCGGCTGCCGACGCCGTGAGGAGATCGCACACGAGAGCCACGGGCGCCGCGTGGAAATTCCCGCCCGACACGAGCGTGCCCGTCTCGGCGAAAACCATCGGGTTGTCGGTCGCGGCGTTCATCTCGATCTCGATCACGCGTCGCGCGTGCGCCGCCGCGTCGCGGGCGGTGCCGTGCACCTGCGGGATGCAGCGCAGCGCGTACGCGTCCTGCACGACGCCGCAATCGCGGTGGCTCTCACGGAGGGGCGAATTCGCGAGGAGCGCCCGCAGGTTGGCCGCCGAGACGATCTGGCCCGGATGCGGGCGCGCGGCGTGGATACGCGCGTCGAACGCGGCGTCCGTGCCCTTGAGCGCGTCCAGCGTGAGCGCCGCCACGAGATCCGCCGCCTTGAGCAGCCGCAGGAACCGGTGCAGCGCCAGCGCTCCGATCCCAGTCGTGAGCTGCGTCCCGTTGATGAGGGCGAGGCCCTCCTTCGCCTCGAGGACTGCCGCGGTGAGGCCCGCGGAGGCGAGCGCCTGGGCGGACGGCACCCGCATCCCGTTCCATTCAACTTCGCCTTCTCCGACGAGGGCGAGCGCAAGGTGCGCGAGCGGCGCGAGGTCGCCCGACGCGCCTACCGACCCCTGCTCCGGGATCACCGGGTGAATTCCCTTTTCGAGGCACGCGAGAAGGAGCTCGAGCGTCTCCCTCCGGACGCCCGAGAACCCCTTCGCGAGGCAGTTCGCGCGGAGCAGCATGACGGCCCGGACCGCGGGCGCGGGAAGCGATAGTCCCGTCCCCGCCGCGTGGCTCCTGACGAGATTCAGCTGGAGCTGCCCGAGCTTCTCCCGCGGGATGACGACGTCGGCGAACTTTCCGAATCCGGTCGTGACGCCGTAGACGACGCGGTTCTCGGCGACGGCTCTGTCGATGACGGCGCGCGCCGCGTCGACGCGCGCCGCGGCACGCGGCGCAAGGACGGCGGCGGCTTCGCCGCGCGAGACGGAAAAAAGATCTTCTAGTAAGAGGGAATCCCCATCCAGTTCTATGGTCCTGCGCACGAGCTGTGATTGTGCACCGGGTAGGGCCGTATTTTCTTAGAAGGTGAATGGGGCCTCGGCGTCGAGTCGCCGCTCCGCCGGCCCGGACCGCCCCTCCCTCCTCAGCCTTCTAAGAAAATCTTCTCTTTCCCTCTTTCCCCTCCGAAACAAAAGCTTTCTCTTCCTCCCCGCCGGGTACAATTCCACGGTGAAGAACATCAAAGGCTCGGCCCTCGCCGTCATCGGGGGCCAGTGGGGCGACGAAGGCAAAGGCAAGGTCGTCGATCTCATTTCCCCTTCCTTCGACATCGTCGCCCGCTACCAGGGCGGCCACAACGCGGGCCACACCGTGAAGTTCGGCGACAGGCACTTCGCGCTGCGTCTCATCCCGTCGGGCATCTGCCGCGGGGGCGTCATGAACGTGATCGGGAACGGCCTCGTGATCGACCCGCGCGCTCTCCTCTCCGAGATCGACTCGCTGCGGGCGGCGGGAATCACGATCGGCGACAACCTCCTCGTCTCGGACCGCGCGCACGTCATCCTGCCGACGCACGCGCTCCTCGACGGGGCCCGCGAGAAGGCGCTCGGCGGCGCGAACATCGGCACGACGTCTCGCGGCATCGGCCCGGCCTACGAGTCGAAGGCGAATCGCAGCGGCCTCCGCATGGCCGACCTCGTCGACCCCGACCGCTTCTGCGCGATCGCCCGGCCGGTCGTCTCTCACCACGATGCCGTCCTGAAACACTTCTACGGCGTCGAAGGCGCGCCGGTGGAAGAGACGCTCGAGACCTACGTGGAGTGCGGGAAGAAGCTCAAGCGCTTCGTGACCGACACGTCCGTCTTCCTGCAAGACGAGCTCGCGAAAGGGAAAAAGCTCCTCTGCGAAGGTGCCCAGGGCGTCATGCTCGACGTCGACCACGGGACCTACCCGTTCGTCACGTCCTCGTCCTGCGCGCCGGGCGGCGCCTGCACGGGGCTCGGCCTTCCGCCGTCCGCGCTGGGCGCCGTCGTGGCCGTCATGAAGGCCTACACGACACGAGTCGGGTCCGGCCCGTTCCCGACGGAGCTTCACGACGAGACCGGCGAACGCATCCGGAAGCGCGGCAACGAATTCGGAACCGTCACCGGCCGTCCGCGGCGCGTCGGCTGGTTCGACGCCGTCGTCGCGCGCGCCGCACTCCGCGTGTCCGGCCTCGACGCGATCGCGCTCACGAAGCTCGACGTCCTCGACGACCATGACGAGGTCCTGATCGCCACCGGCTACACGATCGACGGCAAGGCCGTCTCGGCCGTTCCGGCGCGCGCGGATCTTTACGAGCGCGCCGTGCCCGTCTATCGCTCGTTCCCCGGATGGAAGACGTCCATCGAGGGCATCGAGACGTGGGAGGGTCTGCCCGCGCGCGCGCGCGAGTACGTCACCGCGCTCGAGACGATCGTCGGCGCGAAGGTCGGCCTCCTTTCGACCGGCGCGAAACGCGAGGAGACGATCGTCCGGCCGGGCACCGCGCTCGACGGCTGGCTGAAGGCGGCGGTCGGCCTGCCCGCGTGACGAGAGTCCCGCCCTGCTACACTCCGCCGCCGGACGGGCCGTTAGCTCAGTTGGTTAGAGCACATCC
>JBDTML010000293.1:0-7715 GCA_039934255.1 Acidobacteriota bacterium
ACGGGCACCTACGCGGGCCAGGCGACGGGCGGCGGCGCCTGCTGCGGCGCGGTGACCGGGTCGGTCGTCCTCGTCCGGAAGTGAATCAGCCGGCGGGAGCCGGATCGAACGCGTCGAAATCGGACGACACGATGGCCGCCATCCCGCCCGTCTGGCTGGTCGTGGCGGCAGTGGCTCATGCTCATGGCCGACCATCTCCACCGGCGGGAGACCGCGGCGACCGCGGCGTACAGGGCCAAAGCTCCCTGACTTCACGGTTCACTTACGCCCCGTGACGAGGAAGATCTCTTTCCGCTCGCTCACGTCTAATGTTTTTCGTGCTCGCTCATCTTCGTCATGGGACAGTCAGCCATGGACTGCATCGCCCCTGTTTTGCTCGCCATCTGCATGTGCTTCATCATGTGCGCCATCATCGCCGCGTCCATCTCTTCCTTCATGGCGTACATCGCCTTGCGCTGCGCCACCAGCTCGTTGAGAACGTCCGCCGTTGGCTTCTCCAAAGCATCGGCAGCTTTGGATTCCTTGGCGGCGTTCATCTGTGCCACCAGATTGTCCAAAGTGGCGTCCATTGCCTTACGTTTGTCCTTCATCGCCTGCTTCTTGGCCATCATTGCCTCGCAGTCGGCCTTCATGCCGCTCGCCTCTGGAGCCTTCGTAGCCATGCCTGCGTGAGGGCTCGTGGCGGCCGGCGTGGGCGTTTGCGCGAGCAAGCCCCCGGCGAAGGCGAGTGCGGTAATCGTCAAAATGGCAGGAAGTTTGAAATGTCGTGCTTTCATGGGTTCGTTCCTCTCTCGTGGCCCAGCGGGCCACTCATTCCCGGTGTAACGGGGCGATAAGTTCTGCCTACTCGCATGACAAGCTTGCCCGGCGGGCGCCTTTGGAGGGCTACTTCGGGGAACAGGCCGGGTGTCCGCAGGAACACTTCGGGCCGGTCTTCGTGCCGTCGGCGCACGAATCGCAGCAGAACTGCTGGCCGTTCCGCACGACCTTGCCTTCCAGGCATGGGCAGCCACCGCCGTGCCTGCAGCAACCGGAGTCGGCCTTCTTTTCCTTCTCGGGCATGGGAGCCTCCTTCGAGACCGTCGGTCTCTCCCCATGTCCCCGCAAGGCATGTGCCGCGATTCGTCGAGGAAGGATTGCGACGACCTTCCGGATCGCCATGTTTGGTGGCAGGAGGATTGCTCCTCGCTCGGTGGAGGCGGTTGAACATGTCAAAGGATCCTGTCTGCGGGATGAGCGTCGATGAAAAGTCTGCTCACAAGAGCACGCACGCGGGAAAGACTTACCTGTTCTGCTCCCCGGGCTGCAAGGTCAGGTTCGACAAGGAGCCTGCGCGGTACGTCTCGCCCGCCGTGAAAGAAGCCCAGGGAGACAGGCGGACCTGATGCACGACGGCGGATGGCTCGGGATGGGCGGGATGGGTTCCTACTGGCTCGTCCCGGTCCTGCTGGTGGTCCTCGTGGTCTTCGCCTTGCTCCTGTTCAGGCGCTCCCGCGACGGCCGCTAGGCGCGGTCAGCTACGCGCTCGTCGGTAGGGCGTCAGCTCCTCAGCAAGCGGTTGTACAGGCCTCCCCAGAACCAGGCGATCAGTCCGGATACGATGGTCCAGGCTAGAAGTCCTGTGAGGTAGTTGCCGGGTGTGAGTGTCCATCTCATGCCGGTGAGGTTTGCGTGGACCATGGATCCCGTCACGATCATCATGGGGTCCGGCGAGAGCCAGACGAGCGCCGCGCAGATGGTGAAGGTGATTGCGGTGACGAGGGCCGCCGCGAGGGCAAATCTTCCCGCATCCAGTTTCATGAGTCGCCTCCTGCTCGAATTCTGGCCTAAGCTCTGAGTCGCTCCCGCGGTTGCATCACTTGACTCGGCATGATTGGTGCGTATCGTAGTGCCGTGCTGGTTCGCCGTGTCATTTTCGCCCTGCTCGCCTTGGCCCTCGTGGCCGCGCCGGCGGCGCGTCTCGCCGCGGCGTCCCCGTGTTCCGGGCCCGCGCCAATGGACTGCTGCGCGGGGATGGGGGACGACGCTGCGCCTCCCTGCCACTGCTCGCTGAATCCCGTGCCGCCGGCCCCCGGCGTCCTCGCGGCTCCAGACGCGCCGGTCGTGCTCGCCGGGGCACCGCTGCCCGCCGTCTCTGTCGAAGAGCCTGCGCCGGTCCGCACCGCCGAGGCGGTCGCGCCGCGCGCCCGCTCGGCGCCCCTTTTCCTCCTCTTCTCCGTCCTCCTCGTCTGATCCCTGGTCGAACGGCTTTCACGCCGCCCGCAAGGCGCGGCTTCGTGGTGCTTTTCGATGAGGTGATCGATGCTCGACAAGAAGAAAGAAGATTTTCTTAGAAGGTCCCGGGGGCTGGCGGGTGCCGCGGTCGTGGTCTGCGGCATGGCCGCGGCGTGGTCGGCTCGAGCCGCGGACGAGCACGCGACTTCTGCGTCGGCGGAGGCCGACGCGCTCGTCGCGGAGGCGCTTGCGCACAACCCCGATCTCGCCGCGGCACGGCAGGAGTCGGAGGCGGCAGCGGCGCGCGTGAAGCCCGCGGGCGCCTTGCAGGACCCCTGGCTCACCGTGAACTACGAGAACGACGGCGCCGCGCCGTCTCTCGGCACCGAGCCGATGACTCGGCTGCAGTTCATGGCGACGCAGGCGTTCCCGTTCCCCGGCAAGCTCGCGCTCGCCGGGAAAGTGGCGAACGCCGATGCCCGGGCCGTCGCGGTGCGTCCGCAGCGGGTCGCGCTCGGGCTGGAAGGCTCCGTGCGGCGCTCGTACGCGGACCTCCTCGAGGCGCGCGAGAACCTCCGGATCGTGGACGAACAGATCGACACGTGGCGCGGCATCGACGAGACCATTCGCGCGCGGTACTCGGCGGGCATGGGCAGCCAGCAGGACGTGCTCCGCGCCCAGAGCGAGAGGACGCGCCTCCTGCAGCAGCGCTCGCGCGACGAAGCGGCGGAGAAGACGGTGCTCAGCGCGCTCCGGCGCCTCCTCTTTCGTCCGCTGGGCGCACCGATCCCGACGGAGCGGCGCCTTCTCCCCACGTCGTCCCTCGCGGTTCCTTCTTCCGGGGAGTACCTCGCGAAGGCGCTGACGGTCACTCCTGAGCTCGCGGAAGTCGCGCTCGTGAAAGAGCGCGCGGCGCTTTCCGTCGATCTCGCGAAGCGCAACCTCCGGCCCGATTTCCTGGCCTCCGCGGGCTATGCCTACCGCGGAGGCCTCCCGCTCATGTGGTCGGCGGGCGTCGGGGTGTCCGTTCCTCTCTGGGCGGGCAGCAAGCAGAGACCGCTCATCATCGAAGCCGAGAGGCTTGCCGAGGCGGCCTCGTCGCAGGAAGCGTCCCTCCGGCGCCAGGCCGAGGCGCTCACCGAGGAGAGGCTGATCCGTCTCGAGCAACTCGCCACCGAGGCCCGGTTCGACGCCGAGGGCGTCCTCGTGCAGGACCGGCTCTCCGTCGAGTCGGCGCTCGCGAGCTACCGGACAGGAACGATCCCGTTCGTAGCGGTTCTCGAGGCGCTCGGGACCCTCTTCACCGACCGCCGCGCTGCTGTGTCGCGGCTCGCGGGGTTCCTCCGAACGGAAGCCGACCTCCGCGAGTTCTCGCTGGAGCGCAGCGCCGCCGCAATCGCTCGTTCGACGCCGGGAACTTCGTCTGGCGCGGCCGGGATGTAGGGAGACGAAGATGAAGAATCTGCGAATGGTCCCGAGCGTCCTTGCCGCCATCGCCGTCGCCGTAGCGGCGGTCTTCGTTCTGCCGGGCTGCGGGGGAAAGACCTCCGCTCCTTCCACGGCCGCGGCCGACGCGAAGAAGGCGCAGAAGTGGCAGTGCCCGATGCATCCCCAGATCGTGCGGGACGGGCCCGGCGACTGCCCGATCTGCGGGATGAAGCTCGTCCCGATCGAGGAACCGATGGCCGACGCCGCGGCGGCGAAGGCCGGCGACGGTAAGGCGACCGCGGGCGGCCGGCGCGTCCTCTTCTATCGGTCGCCGATGGGCACGAACGAGACGTCGCCGGTCCCGAGGAAGGACTCGATGGGGATGGACTTCGTGCCGGTCTACGCGGACGAGGCCGAAGGGGCGTCCGCGGGGCCGTCGGGCTTCAGCACCGTCACGATCGATGCGAGGAAGCGCCAGCTCCTCGGCCTGAAGACCGTCGTCGTGAAGCGCGCCCCGTTCGAGACGTCGATCCGGACGACCGGACGCGTCGCCGCCGACGAGCGCCGGGTCCACCACGTTCACACGCGCTACGACGGCTTCGTCGAGCACGTGACGGCCGACTTCACGGGCAAGTTCGTGAAGAAGGGCGAGGCGCTCGCGACTCTCTATAGTCCCGAGGTCTACGCGACCCAGCAGGAATACCTCCTTGCGCTCAGGGCGGCCCGTTCCCTCGGCCCGTCCGGAATCCCGTCCGTCGCGCAAGGCGGCCGCGAGCTCCTCGACGCCGCGCGCCAGAGGCTCATCCTGTGGGACATCGCGCCCTCCGACATCGCCGAGATCGAGCGAAAGGGGGAGCCGATCCGGGCGATTCCGGTCTACGCGCCGATCTCCGGCTACGTGACCGGGCGCACGGCGTACCACGGCATGAAGGTGATGCCGGCCGACACGCTCTTCGACATCCTGGACCTCTCCTCGGTGTGGGTCATCGCGGACGTCTACGAGTACGAGCTCCCGCGCCTGTCTCTCGGCGAGAAGGCGACGATGACGCTCTCGTACTGGCCCGGCCGCTCGTGGCAGGGGTCGGTGACGTACGTCTACCCGTCCGTCGACGAGAAGACGCGGACGGTGAAGGTGCGCGCCGAGTTCGCGAACCCGAAGGGTGAGCTGAAGCCGGAGATGTTCGCGAACGTCGTGATCCACGGAAAAGAGCGCGACGCCCTTCAGGTACCCGACGACGCCGTCATGGAGAGCGGTACCCGGAACATCGTGTTCCTCTCGCAGGGTGAGGGAAAGCTCCTGCCGCGCGAGATCACCGTCGGGGACCACGGCGCCGGGTTCTACGTGGTCCGCGACGGGCTTGCGGAAGGCGACGTCGTCGTTCGCGGCGCGAACTTCCTCGTGGACTCCGAGTCCCGCCTGAAGGCCGCAATCTCGGCGATGGGGGCGGCGAAATGATCCAGCGGATCATCCGGTTCTCGGCGGAGAACAAGTATCTCGTCGTCGCGCTCTACGCGATCGTGATCGTCCTCGCGGTCGGCGTCATCCGGAAGACGCCGCTCGACGCGATCCCCGACCTCTCGGACACGCAGGTCATCGTCTACTCGCGGTGGGACCGCAGCCCGGACATCATCGAAGACCAGGTCACGTACCCGATCGTGACGTCCCTCCTCGGCGCCGCGAAGGTCAAGACGATCCGCGGGTTCTCCGACTTCGGCTTCTCGTACGTCTACGTGATCTTCGAGGACGGGACGGACATCTACTGGGCGCGGTCGCGTGTGCTCGAGTACCTGTCCAAGATCCAGTCGCGCCTCCCCGCGGGCGTGAAGACCGAGCTCGGGCCGGACGCGACGAGCGTCGGCTGGATCTACCAGTACGCTCTCGTGGACGAGAGCGGAAAGAACGCGACGGACGACATCCGGAGCTACCAGGACTGGTTCCTGAGGTACGCGGTGCAGTCGGTGCCGGGTGTCGCGGAGGTCGCGTCGATCGGGGGATACCAGAAGCAGTACCAGATCACGGTCGACCCCGACACCCTGTCCGCGTATGGCCTGCCGCTCGAGACCGTGGTCGAGGCGATCCGCAAGAGCAACAACGAGATCGGGGGGCGGCTGATCGAGTTCACCGGCCGCGAGTACATGGTGCGCGGCCGTGGCTACCTGAAGACGGTGAAGGACATCGAGAAGATCGTCGTCAAGACGAACGAGCGGGGGACGCCGCTCACGGTGGGCGACATCGGCCACGTGTCCCTCGGGCCCGAGATCCGGCGCGGCATCTCGGACCTCGACGGGAAGGGCGACGCCGTCGGGGGCATCGTCGTGATGCGCCAGGGGGAGAACGCGCTCGACGTGATCGCGCGCGTGAAGACGAGGCTCAAGGAGATCGAGCCCTCGTTCCCTCCCGGGCTCAAGCTCGTGACGACGTACGACCGCTCGGAGCTCATCAAGGAGTCGGTCTCGACTCTGAAGGGCAAGCTCATCGAGGAGATCGTCGTCGTCTCCCTCGTCATCCTCGTGTTCCTCTGGCACATCCCGAGCGCGATCATCCCGATCGTCACGATCCCGATCTCCGTCCTGCTCGCGTTCATCCCGTTCAACGCGATGGGCCTCTCCATCAACATCATGTCGCTCGGCGGGATCGCGATCTCGATCGGCATCCTCGTGGACGGGGCCATCGTCGAGGTCGAGAACGCCTACAAGAAGCTCCAGCTCTGGGACGAGGGAGGGCGGAAAGGCGATTTCCACGAAGTGCGTCTTCACGCGCTCATGGAGGTCGGGCCGTCCGTCTTCTTCTCGCTGCTCGTGATCGCGGTCGCGTTCCTGCCGGTCTTCACGCTCGTGGACCAGGAAGGGCGCCTCTTCAAGCCGCTCGCGTACTCGAAGAACTTCGCGATGGCGATCGCCGCGCTCCTCGCGATCACGCTCGACCCCGCGATGCGGATGATGTTCGCGCGGATGGATTTCTTCCGTTTCCGTCCTCGGTGGCTCGCCTGGCTCGTGAACCAGGTCGCCGTCGGAAGGTACTACGCGGAGGAGAAGCACCCGATCAGCGTCGTCCTCCACCGGATCTACGAGCGCCCGTGCCGCGCGGTCCTCCGGCACCCGAAGACGACGATCGCCGTGGCGCTTCTCGCGATGGCGACGACGATCCCGGTCTTCCTGAAGCTCGGCTCCGAGTTCATGCCGCCCCTCTACGAGGGTTCGATCCTCTACATGCCGACGACGCTGCCGGGGATCTCGGTGACGGAGGCCGAGAAGCTTCTCCAGACTCAGGATCGCGTCCTGAAGTCGTTCCCCGAGGTCGAGCGCGTATTCGGCAAGGCGGGCCGCGCCGAGAGCTCGACGGACCCGGCGCCGTTCTCGATGATGGAGACGACCGTCATCCTGAAGCCCGAGGGCCAGTGGCGGAAGAAGGACCGCTGGTATTCCTCGTGGGCCCCCGGCTGGCTCGCGGGCGTCTTCGGGCACGTCTGGCCCGGCCACATCTCGCACGACGAGCTCGTGGACGAGATGGACCGCGCGCTGAAGATCCCCGGCACGACGAACGCCTGGACGATGCCGATCAAGGCGCGAATCGACATGCTCTCGACGGGCATCCGGACGCCGATCGGAATCAAGATCTTCGGGGCCAGCCTGGCCGAGATCGAACGCATCGGAAGCGACGTCGAAAGCGCCGTGCGGGACGTGCCGGCCACGCGTTCCGTCTATGCCGAGCGGGTGGCGGGCGGCTACTTTCTCGATTTCGACCTGAACCGCGACTCCCTCGCGCGGTACGGCCTCACCGTGGACGACGTGAACGCGGTCATCATGACGGCGATCGGCGGCGAGCCCGTCACGACCGTCATCGCGGGGCGCGAGCGCTACTCGGTGAGCCTCAGGTATCCGCGTGAGCTGCGGGAAGATCCGGACCGGCTCGCGCGCGTTCTCGTTCCCGCCCCCGGAGGCGCCCAGGTGCCGCTCGGGCAGCTCGCTACGATCAAGAAGGTCCAGGGGCCCGCGATGATCCGCAACGAGAACGGGCTCCTCTCGGGCTACGTCTACGTGGACTTCGACACGTCGAAGGAGGACGTCGGGCA
>JBDTML010000294.1:0-1515 GCA_039934255.1 Acidobacteriota bacterium
CGAGCAGCAGGGCGCCGAGATCGTCGCGAAGAAGCTCATCGGCGACGCCGTGAAGTCGCTCTTCGAATCGAAGTTTCCGCCCGTCGAAGGCCCGCGCGCGCGTGCCGAGAGCCGGCGCCGGCCCCGCAGCGGCGAGCTGGACGACGACGACGTGAGCGAGCCGACCACGCTCGAACGCGCCGAAGGCCGGCGCGCGCAGGCCGCCTCACCAGCTCCCGGCCCGTACGACGAGATCGTGTCGGCCTTCACGGGCGACCGGAAGATCGTCCTCTCCGACGCGACCCCGTTTTCCGAGCATCTCAAGGCGCTGGAAGCGGTAAAGGGCCTGTCGGACTTCGTCCTGAAGCACGCCAAGCCCCGCGACCACTACGAACGCGCGTTCCTCATGGAGCTCGTCCTCGAAGGGCTCGTCCAGAACCTCCGCATCGCGCGCGAGGACCTCGACTCGACGCTCACGTACGCGGAGCTCGCGAAGTTCAACTTGATGAGAAGCCGGGGCTGAGCCGGCCTTCGTGGCGGTGTCCCTCCAGCGGGACACCGCCTCTGGCACCCTTCCTGCAATTGCCCGTCTCGGAAGGGGAACCAGCAATGAAACCGCACCGAGTCGCAAGAATCTCCCCGCTCCTGGCTGCTTTCCTGATCGCAGGCTCGCTTTCCGCGGACCAGCCCCGCGTCGAGACTCTCCAGCAGAAGGTGGAGGCCGCGGTCGTCGGCTCGCCTCTTTACGGGCCGTTCGACGTCGTCTCGATCGAGGTCACCGGAGACACCGTCACGCTCGGCGGGCACGTCTACCGCCCCGTGCTCAAGGGGCAGACCGAAAAGGCCGTCGTGGCGATTCCGGGCGTCGCCCACGTCGTCAACGCCATCGAGGTCCTGCCGGTTTCGCTCGAGGACGACCGGCTCCGCCGCGCGGTCTTCTTCACGATCTACCGAGACATCGGGCTCGCGAAGTACGGGACCCCGCTTGCCTCTCTCACGCAGGGGCGCACGGCGAGGGGACTCCACCCCGGGTCCGTGGACGGAATCGAGCCGCTCGGGAACTACGCGATCCACGTCGTCGTGAAGGGCGGACGGGTCACACTCTACGGCCTCGTCGAGAACGCCACGGATCGCGAGAAGGCGACGATGCAGGCGCGGGGAGTCTTCGGGGTGAAGTCGATCGAGAATCGGATCGACGTCAGGCGCCCGGCGCCGCCCGTCGACCCTGCTTCCGTCTGACCTGTCGCTTTACCGGCCCAGATACGTTTCCGGCCCGTCGAGGGTTCCGTGGGGCCGTCCAGGGAACGGCATCCCGGGCGGCGGTAGACTTCGCGCCATGACAATGAACAGACGTGACCTCCTCGGTGCGGCCGCCGCCACGGCAGCCGTGTCCTCTCTCCCCCGCTTCGCTCTTGGCGCTCCCGTCGCCGACGACCGTGCGAGGGTCCACGCCGAGATCGGGAAGCGCCACGGCGAGGCCGTCGCGCGCCTGCAGGACTGGGTGAAGAACCCGACGATCGCCGCCGAGGGCCGCGG
>JBDTML010000295.1:0-7097 GCA_039934255.1 Acidobacteriota bacterium
ACCTGCGACAAGCGGTTTAGGAAACCGCTGCTCTATCCAACTGAGCTACGGGCCCTTTCGGGCAGGGGTTGATTCTCGCATGTTGTATTCGACACAATCCCCCTGGTGAAGAAGAAGCCCGAGAACGGACCCGCCCCCGACGTGAAGGAGAACCGCAAGGGGAACCGGGAGAAGTTCGTCATCCCGATCGGGGTGCGCGTCGGCGGGAGGCCATTGACGGCGGGCTGCACGCTCGACGTCGGCGAAGGCGGAGCGCTTCTCATCTGCTCCGAAGATCTGCCGATCGGCACCGAGATGCAGGTGACGAACCTCCGCTCGGAGGAGTTCTTCACGTGCCGCGTCGTGAGGCGCGCCGGCTTCCACGAGTCCGGGCGCTTCGGCCTCGGCGTCGAGATTCTGGACCCGGACAAGGAAACGGCAGCGGCGATGGACACGGCCGCCCAGAAGAAAAAGAAGCCCCACTAGCGCTCGTGAGGCGTCTCCCTGACCTGCGTTGCGAGCTTGGCCCTCACGCGGTCCGCGTTCGCCTTGAAGAATTTCGTGTTTGCGTCGCCGCTCTTCTGGCCGAGGTCCGCGGCTTTCGTGAAGCTCGCGAGAGCGTCCTCCAGTGAGCCACTCGCTTCGAGAGCATCCCCGAGGCTGTCGTAGACGTTCGCGGACTCTGGATGTGTCGCAGCGTTGTAGCGGAAGAAGGCGAGAGCCGCCGACACGTCCTTCTGCATGAGCGCCTGATAGCCGAGCCGGTTCACGGAAATCTCGGGGGCGGTGACGGCGAAGCCCAGGCGTTCGCTCAGGCCGGCGTAGCGCTTCTTCACGTCGTCGAGCGTCCCGACCAGCCGCTCGGTTGCCGGATCGACGGGGATCGACCAGCCGTCGAAGATCATCCGAAGGGCCGCGTAGTGGCTGGGAAGAACGACCGAGCCGTGGTTTTCGTCGGGATAGTTCGCGGTTCCCCAGCGGAGGCCCTTCGACGCCGTGCTTTTCAACGTCGCCGACACCTGCCCGAGGACGTCACGCATCTCGGGTCCCTCATCGCCGGACGTGAAGAACAGGGCGCGGGTCTTCACGTCGCCTCCCGCGAGAAACGCCGTCAGGGGCTTGAGGTCCTTTCGCTCATTCCCCACGAGCCACGGGCTGACCGCGATGACCGCCTGAAACAGGTCCGGTTTGACCCGCATCGCATGGAACGCGAAGTTCCCGCCGGCCGAATGCCCCGCGAAGATCCGGTAGGGAGCGGTGCGGTAGGTCGACTCGACGAAGGGAACGAGCTCCTTCTCCAGGAAATCCAGGAACCGGTCCGCGCCTCCGCTCGTCGGGAACTTCGGGTCACGCGACGGGGAGAGGTCGCGCGTGCGATCCGTGTTTGTCACGCCCACGACGATCACCTCGGGCATGAACCCGCTCCGGGCCAGGAACGCCGCGGTGGCGCTCGTGTGCTCGAACTGGGCCTCGGCGTCCGTCAGGTAGAGAACGGGATAACGGCGAGTCGTCTTCGCATAGGAGCCGGGGACCGAGACGAAGAGCGTCCGCTCCTCGGCCATCACCTTCGATGGAAGAACGAGGCGCTCGCCCACGACGAGGGGCGTGCCCGCGTGCGCAAGGGATGGGACGAGAGTGGAGAAAAGAGTGGCGAAAGCGAGGATGAAGGCGGCGAAAAGCCGACGAGGGGTCATGAAGCCTCCGGGACGCGGTGCGACATGGGAGGTGATACGTCGCGGAGGCCCTGAGAGTTGCGGTCAGCCCGCCTTTTCGGCCTTCATGTGGAGCACGTGGATGACCTTGCTCGCCCGCACGGCGGCGTTCGTGCCGAGCGGGAGGAAATCGTCTTCTTGACGCGCGACATACTTCGCGAAGCCGTCCGTCACCTCCGCGACGTCGCTCAGCTCGTGCAGCATTCCGAATTCGACCGGTCCCGGCAGGCCTTCCACCGTGAGCCGGAACGTGTGCAGGTAGTTGTGGTCCATGAGGGCCTCCGGTGGGGATTGTCGCGCACGGGCGAATCGGGCGCCGGCGTCGTATCGTTACGTCGCTTGAATCCGGCCACAGCCTCCCGACGCATCCCTCTTCTTCTCGCCGCGGCGGCGGCGGCGCTGTACCTCGTCGCGGCCGCGGGGCGCGATTTCTGGTCGCCGGACGAGCCGGACTTCGCCGAGCACGTCCGCGAGATGCTGGAGAGGAAGAGCCTCCTTCTGCCCTACGAGAACGGGAAGCCCTACTCGGAGAAGCCGATTTTCTTCTACTGGGCGATGGCGGCGACGACGCCTCTTTCGGGAGGCGACGTCCATCCCCTCGCGACTCGCCTGCCTTCGATCTTCGCGGGGGCCGCGATGGTCTTCGCGGCCGCATCGTTCGCGGGGCGGCGGGGCGGCGCACGCGAGGCTCTCGTTGCGGGCGCGGTGACTGCGGTGACGCCGATCGTCTTCTGGCAGGCGCAGTACCTGCAGGTCGACGCGCTTTTCTCCTGTCTGCTGATGCTCGCGTTTCTTTCGCTGTATTTCGTAGAAGAGAAAGAGGGAAAAGATTTCCTAGAAGGTGAAGAGGGAAACCGCCCCCGAGCGAACCGCTGGCTCTGGGTGCTCCGGGTGGCGCTGGCGGCAGCCGTCTTGACGAAAGGGCCTCTCGCGATCGTCCTCGCCGGCCTCGTCGTCCTCGCCCGCTGCGCCATGCGCCGCTCGTGGGGGCCGCTGGCCGCAACGCGCCCGCTTCTCAGCAGTCTTGTCTTTCTCTTGCTCGTCGTTCCCTGGTATTTCTTCGCCGCCCGCGCCGGCGGCCCCGTCTATGCCTACGACCTCGTCGTGAACCAGAACTGGAACCGTTTCTTCGTGGCGTTCGACCACATTCAGCCGTGGTGGTTCTACTTCGAGAGCATCTGGAGCGATTTCTTTCCGTGGACCGTGCTCGCGGTCGCGGGCGCCGTCGTGCTGGGACGCGCCGGGACGTACCGCTCGCGACCCGATCTCGCGTTCGCGGCGACGGTCTCGGCCGTGTGCTTCGTCTTCCTGTCGACCTCGGAGGCCAAGCAGGGGAAATACCTGCTCGTCGCGTATCCCTTCGCGGCCGTCCTCGTGGCGGCGTTCGCCGTGGAAGCGGAACGGCGGGCGGTGGAAGGCGCGCGCGCCGCTCTCGGGGCGGTGAGGGGCTGGGTGGCGACCGTCGCGATCATTCTGCTGGCTGCCGCCGGCGTCCTCTCCTGGGCCTCGCGCCGTTATGCACCGGCGCAGACCGGCCTCGTGCCGTTCGTCGCGATGCCGCTCGCTCTCGGGGCCACCGTGACGCTGGTCGTCCTCGCGCGCCGGCGCCGGGAGGCGGTCCCGGCTCTTCTCGCTCTCGCGGCCGCGCTCGCGGCGGTGGAAGCCGCCGCTGGGGCGGTCGTCTTTCCGGCGATCGACGTTCTGAAAACCGGCCGGCCTTTCTACGAACGCCTCCGGCCGCGCGTGGCGCATGGCGAGCCGCTCGCCTACTTCGGCGGAACATATCGCTGTTACCCGATCCTCGTGCTCCGGCGGAAGACGGAGCACTTTCAGACGGACGCGGCTCTCGCCGACTGGGTCGCAACGACGCCCGGCGCCCTCGTTCTCGCCGACGAGAGCGAGCTGCAGTACTGGAAAGACCCGCGTCTCGCGGAGCTGCGCGTCCTCGACAGGCAACGCGTGGGAGGCGACGAGGCGATGCTCCTCGGCCGGCCGTGAAGTCGATCCGCGATTCCCTCGAGTTTCCGGAAGTCCCGGCGCGCCATCCCGGGCGGCACGAGGTCGTGGACGCGATCCTCTCGCGGGATGGCGAGCGGATTCCCGTGGTCGTCAAGAAGGTGCCGCTCGATCTCAGGCAGCGCCTGACGACCCCCAAAGCGATGCGCTCCTTCGCGACGGCGCGCGCGCTCCTCGCCCGGGGACTCGCGACTCCCGAACCGCTGGCGGCCGAAATCGTGGGACAGGAGAGCTGGTACGTGGCGCGACGCCTGGAAGGGGCAGCGCAGATGCGAGCCTGGTTCCTGCACCGGGACGACCCGGCGCGGCCCGGCCCCCCGCTCCGGTTTTCCTTCGAGGAGGTCGTCGAGGCTCTCGCCAGACTCGCCCGCCGCATGCACGACGCGGGCGTGTTCTTCCGCGACTTCACCGACGGGAACGTCCTCGTCACGAGCGAGGAGGGAGAGCTTCGCCTCTGGCTCGTCGACCTGAACCGTGCCCGGGTCGGCGAGGGGCCCGTCTCCCGTCTTCGACGCTACCGCGATCTGGCTCGGCCAGGACTGAACCGGCCGGAGGACATCAACTTCTTCATCCTCAGCTACTTCCGACCCGAGCCGGTCCCGAGGGAGGCGCTGGGCACCGTGAGCGCCCTCCGCCGATGGATCGTTAGCTGGGACGATTTCAAGGCCTTCGCGCGGCCCTGGAGAACGTGAGACCCGGGGAGGGCTATCCTCATGGCTCACAGCCGGATGCGCGTAAACCGAAGGCCGGCGAGGCGCGTCCAAGAGCCGTGAGCCGGTCCGCACTTGCCCCCGTCCTGGCGTTCCCCGGAAGGAATGGAGCTCATCCTGATGAGAGACACGCGGGCCTCGTGAGCGACGGCGAGCGCGACGATCGGCAGGTCAAGCGGGAGCTGGAGTCCGCAATTCTCTCGCGCGTGGTCGCGGGCGACGTGGACGCTTTCGAGTATTTCGTCGTCACCTATCAGAAGCGGATCACCCGATTCATCTACACCCTCCTCCGCGATCCCGCCGATGCCGACGGCGTCGCGCAGGACGTCTTCGTCAAAGCGTTTCGCGCCCTGCCGGAATTCAAGGGGCAGTCGGCCTTCGAGACGTGGCTCACGCGCATCGCGATCAACGCCGTGCGCGATCACATCCGGCGGCGCCGACCGGTCGTGTCCTTTTCCGAGCTACGCGCCGATGCGGACGACGACGGCCCCGATCTTCCGGCGGCCTTCGATCCGGCCGACGGCACGTCGCCCGAGCGGGATCTCCTGTCGAAGGGCATCCGCCACCGCATCGCCGAAGCGCTCGTCGCCCTCTCTCCGCGCCAGCGCGCGTGCTTCGTCATGAAACACTACGAAGAGAAGTCCATCGCCGAGATCGGGGAAGCCACCGGGCTCGACGAAGGGACGATCAAGTCGCATCTCTTTCGCGCGGCGCGCAAGCTGCGCGAGCGCCTGGAGGACCTCCGATGAACGCCACGCGACACCTCACCTCCGACGAGATCGTCGAACGCGTTTTTCCCGCCGACGACCGTCCGGCCGCCGTGCCCGGTCATCTCGGCAGCTGCGTCGCATGCCAGGAGCGGGTCGCCGGCCTTCGCGAGGCGTGGCTGCTCGACCGCGGTGCCGTGAGCGGGGCCGTGGACGATCTTCCATCCGGATTCTGGGAGGCGCAGGCGGCCGCGACCATGGCGGCCGTGCGTTCCGGGGCCGCGGTCGAGGATGCTCATCCGGGCACGGAAATTCGCGTGTTCCCGGCGCGGGTGCGCGGAATCCTCCGCCACCCCGTCCTCGCCCTCTCGAGCCTTGCGGCCGCGCTGCTCCTCGTCGGCGGCCTTTCGCTCGTGCGCTCCCACGGGACGGCGCCCGCCCTGCGGACGGCGGCGGTCACGTCCATGGAAAAGACGCCGGCCCTCGTGAATGACGCCTCCGACGATGAGCTCCTGGTCTCGATCGACCGCGTGCTCGAAGATTCCTCGCTCGCCGGGTTCCTCGTGGAAGAGACGTTGTGAAGAAGTTCCTCGCGATCCTGTCCGTGCTCGCCGCCGGCGCTCTTTCGCGGCCGGCCTCCGCGCAGATGCCCGAAGGTCCTCCGGGAAAATGGTGGAAGCGGCCCGCCGTCGTCCGCCAGCTGAACCTGTCTTCCGAGCAGCAGGGCAAGCTCGAGGACATCTTCGCGCGGCGCCGCCGCGAGTTCGTCGACCTCAAGGCCGACGTCGAACGGCGCCAGATCGACGTCGAAGAGCTCGTCACGGTGAAGGACTCCGATCCGAAAAAGGCCGCAGCCTCTGTCGACGCGCTCGAGCAGTCTCGCCTCCGGCTGCGGAAGGCCGCGACGATGATGTTTCTCGAGCAGAAAGACGTCCTGTCGGCGGCGCAGTGGCAGCAGGTTCTCTCCCGTCGGGACGAATGGCGCAAGGAGCGGCAGATGGAGAGACGCGGCGACGCCTGGGACGGACCGGACCGGCCCGCGCCGAGGGGCGGACGCCAGCGCCTTCCGCCCCAGCCCCCCGCCGAGAAGCCCCCGGCGCCGCCTGCGAACCCCTGAGATTCGCCTAGAATCGGGCGTGGAGGAAATTTGCATGAAGAGAGTGCCTGCGCTCGTTGTCCTGTCCGTGACCCTTCTCGCCTCGGCCGCCGCTCTCGCCCAGACCCCGGCGCCCCCGCAGAGCCCCGCCGGCTCCGCGAACGGAACCAGCGGCGCGGCGAAGATCACGATCGAATATCACCGGCCCTCTGTGAGAGGACGCGAGATCTGGGGCGGCCTCGTGCCTTACGGCCAGGTGTGGCGCCTCGGAGCGAACGAGGCGACGACGATTGCCTTTTCCGCCCCGGTGAAGATCGAGGGCAAGGACGTGCCCGCCGGCACCTACGCGCTCTTCGCGATTCCGGGCAAGGACAAGTGGACGTTCATCGTGAACAAGAACGCGAAGCAGTGGGGCGCCTTCAAGTACCAGCAGACGGAAGACCTGCTGCGCTTCGACGTCGTTCCGCAGGCCGGGAACGCGGTCGAAATGATGACGTTCTCGGTCGTTTCGAAGGCGCCGGCTTCCGCGTCGGTCGAGATGGAATGGGCGAAGGTGAAGACGAGCTTCAGCGTCACGGGATCGGCGGCGAAGTAGCGCTCCTGGGGGGGGCGGGCGTGCCGAGAGCCTTCGGCGCCCCGCCGCGTCCCCGGGCGACTGCGAGCGCGAAGAGTGCGAGGAGGCCGGGCAAGGCAAGGAAGACTGCATAGGGAATCTGCGTGCCTCCGCCCGCCTGCAAGCGATACTGGAGGGCGGTTGCGCCGCCGATCAGCAGCGCGCCCGGCACCAGGCGTAGCGGCTTCCAGCGTGCGAAGACGACGAGCGCGAGCGCGAGAAAGCCGCGCCCCGCCGTCACGCCCTCGACGAACGTCGGCGACA
>JBDTML010000296.1:0-3311 GCA_039934255.1 Acidobacteriota bacterium
AGTAGCGAAACGAGCGCTCGGACATGCGGAGGAGCTCGGCCGCGCGAATCTGGACGCCGCCCGTCCTCTCGAGCGCCTGCTGCATCAGGCGTTTGCCCAGCCATTCGAGGTACGCCTCGAGGTCGAGGCCGTCGGCGGGAAGGTCGAATCCCTCGAGTGAGGATGCGGGCGGCAGGCCCGCGGGATGAAGGAATACGTCTGGCAGGGCCGCCGTCGTGATGACGTCCGAGGGCTCGAGGGCGATCGTGCGTTCGATGAGATTCTCGAGCTCCCGCACGTTCCCCGGCCACGCGTACGCCTCCAGGAGGCGGAGCGCCTCCGTGGTGATCCTCTTCTCGTCGATTCCTTGCTCGCGCGAGACCTTCTTCAGGAAGTGCCGCACGAGGTGCGGGACGTCGTCGCGGCGCTCGCGCAGCGGGGGGAGCGCGACGGGGATGACGTTGATGCGGTAATAAAGGTCCTCTCGGAACGTCCCGTCCGAGACTTTCTTCTGCAGATCCTTGTTGGTGGCACAGATGATCCGGACGTCGACCGGCTCCTCCGTGTTGCCGCCGACGCGGCGCACGACGCGTTCCTGCAGCGCGCGGAGGAGCTTCACCTGCATCGTGACCGAGGTCTCGCCGATCTCGTCGAGGAAGAGGGTGCCCCCCTCCGCCTCCTGGAAGAGTCCCTTCTTCTCCTTGACGGCGCCGGTGAACGCGCCGCGCTCGTGCCCGAACAGCTCCGACTCGAGGAGGTTCTCGGGCATGGCCCCGCAGTTGATCGAGATGAAGGGCCGGGCCGCGCGGGCGGAGGCCTGGTGGATCGCCCGGGCGATGAGCTCTTTCCCGGTGCCCGACTCGCCGTTGATGAGGACCGTCGAGGTCGTCTTGCCGATGCGCGAGATGAGGTCGAACAGCGCGCGCATTTTCCGCGAGATTCCGACGACTCCGGCCGCCGAACGCCCCTCGGCACGCTCCTTGAGCGCGACGTTCTCCTCGACGAGACGCTTCTTCTCGAGGGCGCGCGCGACGACGTGTTTGAGCTCCTCGACGTCGAACGGCTTGGCGATGTAGTCGTAAGCGCCGGCCTTGAGCGCCTCGACGGCCGTCTTCGTGGACGAATACGCCGTGATCATGATGACGGGCGTATCGCGGTTCGTCTCCTTGACCGAAGCGAGGACGTCGAGGCCCGATCCGTCCGGCATCTTCAGGTCCGTCATCACGAGGTCGGGCGGCGTGGCCTCGAGGGCCGCCAGACCCTCGACGCAGCCGCGCGCCGACGTGACCCGGTAACCCTCTTTCTGGAAAAGGATCGTGAGCATCTCCCGGATGCCGGCCTCGTCGTCGATGACGAGCAGGTGGGGGCCTTGTTCGGCCGTCATGAGACCTCCGTCGCGGTGAGCCCCGGTAAGGCGGGATCGGCGGTTCGAGGCGCCGGACCGGCCAGGGGAAGCGTAATCGAGACGGTCGTGCCGTGCCCGGGCGAGGTGTCGACGCGGATCGCGCCGCCGTGCTCCTCGACGATGCGGTAAACGATCGCGAGGCCAAGGCCGGTGCCGCCGGGAAAGCTGTGCGCGAAGGGCGTGAAGAGGCGGTCCCTCTCGCTGGCCGACATCCCGTGGCCCTCGTCTGTGAACGACACGCTCCAGGACGCGCCCTGAAGGCGCGCAGAGACGCGGAGGGCGCCGCCCCCCGGCATTGCGGCCAGGGCGTTGCGCGAGACGTTCCAGAAGATCTGCCGGAGCTGGCCCGGGTCCGCCTGAACGACGACCGAGGGCGGATCGAAATCTTTGACGAGACGGTGGTTGGACGAGACCTCGTCTCCGTGCGCGAGCAACGTGAGGACGTCGTCGAGGGCGGCCGGGGCGTCGACCGGCTCGACCGCGCGCTCTTTCGGCCGCACGTACCGGAGGAAGTCCTCCAAGATCGAGGAGAGCCGGTGCGACTCGGCGACGACGATCTCCATCAACCGCTGCTCGGGCGACCCGGGCGAGGAGGAATTCTTGAGGACCTGGACCGAACCGGAGATCGAGGCGAGCGGGTTCCGGATCTCGTGAGCGATTCCGGCCGCGAGCTCGCCGACGGCGGCGAGCTTGTCCTTGAGGCGGACCTCACCCTCGAGGCGCTTCAGTTCGGTGAGGTTCTGGAAAATGAGGATGCGTCCGATCGTGTAACCCGACCCGTCCCGGAGCGCCGTGGCCGAGATCCCGAAATAGTCCTCGATCTCGCTCGAGGGCCGGGTGTTTTCGAACCGGAGAATCTCGGAGCCCGACGCCGCGATCCTCTTCCAGTCGGCCTCGCCGAGGAGCCCGAGACTGAGAAGCGGCCGGCCCACGAGGTCGAGGGACGGGGCGCCGAGGAGCTCCTGGGCCGCACGGTTCGCATACGTGACGCGGCCCTCGAGATCCGTCGTGAGAACGCCCGAAGACATCGACGTCAGAACCGATCCGTGCAGGGACTGGAGGCGCGCGATCTCCGCTTTCCGGCGTTCCACGTCGGCCCGCGCCTCACGCAGCTTCTCGGAAGCGACCGAGACGAGGAGCGCGGTCGCCACGAAGGCCGCCACGTTGAGCCCCACGTTGCCGACGAGGGACGGCAGGTTCCAGAGGGGTCGCGTGTGCTCGCCCGTCTCGACCGGCTTCACGACGTCGAAGAACATGAGGTCGACGAGGACGGCGTAAAAGACGGCCGCGAGACCTGCCGTCGCAAGTCCTCCCCGCCGTCCGAGCAGGATGGAGCCCGCCGAGACGGTCGAGAGGTAGAGGAACGTGAAGCTCGAGTCGGGTCCGCCCGACACGTAGACGAGGCCCGTGATGACGACGAGGTCGCCGAGAAGCTGGACGCCGGCGTTTGTTTCGGCGGATATCCGGTCGAGCGAGAGGATCGCGACGATCGAGATCGAGTAGGCGAAGGCGGCGAGATAGTAGATCGAGTTGAGCGGCAGCGCGGTCGAGAACGTGATCTGGATGAGAAACGCCGAAAGCAGGAGCGTCGAGACGATGACGACGCGCAGGACGACGAACGCCCGCAGCATCGAGTGCAGCGGCTCGAAGGCCCGCATCCGCCCGGAACTCACGCGGACGAGTCTACTCGGTGACTAATTGATCTTGTTGATCAGGTCGAACATCGGCATGTACATCGCGATGACGATCGTCCCGATGACCGTGCCGAGGATCGCGATCATCACGGGCTCCATGAGCTTCATGAGTCCCGTGACCGCGTTGTCGACCTCTTCCTCGTAGAACTCGGCAATCTTGTTCAACATGGCGTCGAGGGCGCCCGTCTGCTCGCCGACGCCGATCATCTGCACGACCATCGACGGGAAGACCT
>JBDTML010000297.1:0-7451 GCA_039934255.1 Acidobacteriota bacterium
TCCGCGGCCCGGAGGGGACGTTTGTCGTCCCGTTCGACCGGAAGATCGACGCGCGGCTCGCGGTGCCGGACGGCAAGGACCTGAACGCTCCGACGGGCATCTTCGTGGAGGCGCGCATCACCGCCTATCCCGACGACCGCCGGCTCGCCCTGGCCGAAGTGCTGGGGTTGATCGGCTTCGAGGGTGATCCCGGCGTCGACGTCGAGGTCGTGGCGCGCAAATGGGGAATTCCCCAGGCCTATCCGGAGGCCGTCCTCGCCGAGGCCGAGGCCGCGAGCGGAGTCGTCGGGACGGATGAGCGAAAACTTCGGGCTGACTTCACCGGACGGACGATCGTCACGATCGACGGAGAGACCGCGCGCGACTTCGACGACGCCATCGAGGCCGAAGAGCTACCGGGCGGCGGGTTTCGCATCGGCATCCATATCGCGGACGTCTCGCACTACGTGCAGATCGGCAGTGCCCTCGACGCAGAGGCTTTCGAACGCGGCACGTCGGTCTATTTCCCGGACCGCGCCATCGCCATGCTTCCGGAGCGCCTTTCGAACGACCTTTGCTCGCTGCGCCCGAACGAGGAGAGGCGGACGCTGTCGGCGGTGCTCACGCTGGACAGGAAGGGCGAAACGGTCAAGTCGGAATTCTTCAGAAGCCTCATCAACTCCAGGGCCCGTCTGACATATACGGCAGTAGGGAATTTCTTAGAAGGTGAAGAGGGGGAGGGCATTTCCTCCGACATTGCCGTGATGCTTCGCGCGGCTCAGAAGGCAGGCATTCTTCTCCGAGCAAAAAGAGTTTCCCGCGGCTCCCTCGATTTCGACCTGCCGGACGCGGACGTGATTCTCGGCGAGACGGGCGACGTCGTCGCCATCCTGAAGGCCGTGCGCAACGAGGCGCACCGGCTCATCGAGGAGTTCATGCTCGCCGCGAACGAAGCGGTCGCGAAGCACCTCGAGTTCATCCCCACACCGACGCTCTACCGCGTGCACGACCGGCCCGACGAGAGTCGCCTCGCGGACATACGGGTCGTGCTGGGCCCCCTCGGGTACGACCTGCCCGAGGACGAGGAAGAGATCTCTCCAGCGACGTTCCAGGCGATCCTCGACCAGGCGCAGGGAAAGCCCGAAGAGCGTCTCGTCTCGGACCTCGTCCTTCGCGCCCAGAAGAAGGCCGTCTACTCCGAGGAGTGCCGCGGGCACTACGCGCTCGCCGCGAAGCACTACTGCCACTTCACGTCGCCCATCCGGCGCTACCCGGACCTCCTCGTCCACCGCGCCCTCGTGGAGTGGCTCGCCATCCGCCGGCCGCCCGCGCCCGATGACGCGGAGGGCCGCACGCGCTGGTTCCACGAAGCGGCGTCGCACTGCTCTTCGCGCGAGAGGCGCGCGGAGTCGGCCGAGCGCGAGGCCGTCTCCTGGAAGAAGTTCGTGTTCCTGTCGTCCCGCGTGGGCGAGGAGTTCTGGGCGTACGTCTCGGCGGTCGTGGGCTTCGGGCTCTTCGTGACGCTCGAGGACATCTACGTCGACGGCCTCGTGCCGATCTCGTCCCTCGGGGACGACTTCTACCGGTACGAAGAGACCGAGCATCGCCTCGTCGGCTCCTCCTCCGGACGCGTCTTCCGTCTCGGCGACCGCCTCAAGGTGAAGCTCGTCAAGGCCGACGCCGAGAAGCGCGGCCTCGATTTCGCGCCCGTGGGCGTGAGCGGGGGCGCGCAGGGCAGTTCCCGCGGCGGTTCTCGAGGTGCCCGCCCAGCTCCGCGCGGCGCCGCGCGCCCGGCAGGATCCCCCAAGTCGCCGAAGGGGCGCGGCCGCGGGCCTTCCCGGCCGGCGTCGCCGGCTCCCTCCGGCGGCCGAACCCGGCGGCGCCGCTGAGGCCGCGAGGTTTCAATTGAACGCCTTCCGTGTCGTCCTCGTCGGCCGCCCGAACGTCGGGAAATCGGCTCTTTTCAACCGGCTCGCGCGCGAGCGCCGGGCGCTCGTGCACGACCGGCCGGGCATGACGCGCGACGCCCTCGAAATGACGGCGCGCACCCCGTCGGGGCGCGCCTACACGCTCGTCGACACGGGCGGGCTGGATCTCGACGCGGCCGGCGGCTTCGCGGAGTGGACGAGCGACCGCGCGCTCGCGGCCGTCGCGGACGCCGATCTCATCCTCTTCGTCATCGACGGAATCGCCGGGCGCCTCCCGGAGGACGAGAGGCTCGGCCGCAAGCTCCACGCGCTCGGGAAGAACGTGGTCGTCGCGTGGAACAAGTGCGACGCGAAAGCCGCCGCCGAGTCGCTCTCCGACGGCTTCAAGCTCGGCTTCCCGAGAGTGATCGGCGTCTCGGCGCTTCACGGCACGGGCGCCGACGAGCTGCTCGAGGCGATCGAGGCCGTGCTTCCGTCCGACCTCGACCCCGACACGCGCACCGAGCCCCTTCCGATCGCGATCGTGGGCCGCCCGAACGTGGGAAAGTCGTCGCTCGTGAACGCGCTCGTCGGCGCGGACCGCGTGATGGTGTCGGAGATCGCCGGCACGACGCGCGACTCGATCGACGTCCGGCTGTCGCGGGGAGGCCGGGAGTATGTCTTCGTCGACACGGCGGGAATAAGACGCAAGGGCAAGACGACCGATTCAGCCGAGCTGCTGTCGATCGTCGCGTCTCGCAAGGCGATCGACCGGGCGCGCCTCGTCGTCATCGTGTTCGACGCCTCCGCCGGCATCACGGCGCAGGACGCCACGATCGCGGGCTACGCGGAAGAGGCCGGTCGCGGCGTCCTTCTCGTCGCGAACAAATGGGATCTCATCGAGAAGGACCGCGAGCGCGCGGCCGAGCTCAAGCACGACACGGAGCGGAGGTTCATCTTCCTGCGCAAGGCTCCCTTTCTGCCGCTCTGCGCGACTTCGGGGAAGGGCGTCCAGAGGCTCCTTCCCGAGGCGGACGCCCTCGCGAAGCGCTTCACGACGCGCATGTCCACGGGCGAGCTGAACCGGCTGCTCCAGAAGGCCTACGAACGCGAGGAGCCCCGCGGGCGCTCCGGCCGCCACATGAAGATCCGGTACGCCGTGCAGGTGGCGGCCGAGCCGCCGCTGATCCGCCTTTTCGCGGACCGGACCGAACCCCTCCACTTTTCCTTCGAGAGATTCCTGCAGAATCGCATCCGCGAGAAGTGGAACCTCAACGGCGTGCCGCTGAAGTTCGTCGTCAAGAAAGACGACTGACCTCCGGATCGGCCCGCCGATGTGTTAAAAAGGTGCGACGATCCGATTGACGACATGACGCAAACGACGAGCGAAAACGCCGAGGTCCGCTACAAGATCGGGGACGTCTGCCGCATCGCGGACGTTCAGCCATACGTTCTGCGCTACTGGGAGTCGGAGTTCCCGCTCCTCGCGCCCGATCGCTCGCTCCCCGGCCCGCGCACCTACAGCGCGCGCGAGCTCGAGCTGATCTCCCAGATCAAGCGCCTCCTCTACGACGAGGGCTACACGATCGCGGGCGCCAAGAAGCGCCTCGAGAGCGAGGCGTCGAGTTCGCGGTCCCACGACACGAACCCGGCCTTCATCCCGGCGGACACGGGAAAAGGCGAAAAGGACGAGAAGTCCTCCGAGAAGTCAGGCGAGAAAACAGTCAAGCCTCCCGCGCTGCGCAGGCCGACGTCGAAGGCCGTCGCGGCCTTCGTCGAGACCCAGCCGGCTTCCGCCGAAGCAGGAGAGGCGACTTTTCCCGTCGCGTCTTCTCGCCGCGCCTCCGGCGAGCTGCCCGATCCGCGCATCGCGCGCGCCGTCAAGGAGCTGAAAGAAATTCTCGAAATCCTGTCGCAGTGAAAAGGGACGCGGGCTCCTCTTTTCTTTCGATCATCGGATCTGCTCGATCCGGCGACCGCGTTAGCCGCACGGATCGGGTGAAAGAGGACATCCACCATGACGCCGAAGAACACGATCTGCCTCTGGTTCGACAAGGACGCGCAGGAGGCGGCGCGCTTCTACGCCGCTACCTTTCCGAATAGCGGAGTGACCGCCGTTCACAAGGCGCCCGCCGACTATCCGGGAGGCAAGAAGGGCGAGGTTCTGACCGTCGAATTCACCGTTCTGGGCATTCCCTGTCTCGGCATCAACGGCGGCCCGACGTTCAAGCACAGCGAGGCGTTCTCCTTCCAGGTCGCGACGGAAGATCAGGAAGAGACGGATCGCTATTGGAACGCGATCATAGGCAATGGTGGGCAGGAGAGCCAGTGCGGTTGGTGCAGGGATCGCTGGGGGCTCTCCTGGCAGATCACCCCGCGTGCATTGATCGATGCGCTCGCGGCCGGTGGCGCCGAGGCGAAGCGTGCTTTCGAGGCGATGATGACGATGGGGAAGATCGACGTCGCCAGCATCGAGGCCGCGCGGCGGGGCTGACTTCGGGTCGGAACGTTCTCGACGCGCGCAAAGGTTCGGACGCCGGACGTACATCAACCTCGCCCGGCAGGAAGCCGTACGATCGGTCCGATGCCGAGCATCAAGGACGAACGGCTCGAAAGGCTGCTCGAGCGGCTCCGGAAAGATCCCGGCCGCGCCGTTCCGGAGAACGCCCTCGCCCGGGTCGGCGCGACGGCTTTTGCGGCTGCGCGGACCGGCGCGGGCTTCCTGGCCGGAGCGCTGCGCGGGCGGGGTAAAGCGGGTCTCGCTGGCGTCGACCTCGAGACGATCGAGCGGCTGGTGACCTCCCTCGGCGAGCTGAAGGGTGTCGCCATGAAGCTGGGGCAGATCCTCGGCACACTCGACACCATCGACGAGACGATCCCGCCCGAGGCGCGGCGGCTCCTCGCGCTCCTCCAGACCCAGTCGCAGCGAGCGGAGCCAGGCGCGATCGAAGAAGTTCTTCGGAAGGAGCTGGGGAAGAAGGCCGAGGCGCTTCTCGCGAACCTCGACCCGATCCCGGCGTCGGTCGCTTCGATCGGGGAGGTGCATCGGGCCCGGCTCCCGGACGGCACTCCCGTCGCCGTGAAGGTCCAGCACCCCGGGATCGAGAACGCGGTCCGCGCCGACTTCCGCGCCGCCGGCGCGGGGCGGGCGTTCGCGAGCATGTTCCCCGGCGGCGGCGCGACGGTCCGCGAGTCGATCGCCGAGGCCGGCGAGCGGCTTCTCGAAGAATGCGACTACCGTCTGGAGGCCGAGAGGCAGGTCACGTTCCGGCGCCTTTTCGCGCGGCACGCGATCCTCGTCGTGCCGTCCGTCCATCGCGCCTGGACGACGAGGCGCGTTCTGACCACGACGTGGGAGGACGGTCTCGGCCTCGACGCGTACCTCGAATCCGGCCCGGACCTCGCGGCGAAGAGCCGTGCGGGGAAGGCGCTCTTGGAGTTCTACATCGGCACCCTGTACCGGCACGCGCTCTTCCACGCCGACCCGCACCCCGGCAACTACCGATTCCGCGACGACGGGCGCATCGTCGTCTTCGACTACGGCTGCGTCCGCGTCTTCGACAGGCCGACCGTCGCCGCGCTGGCGGCGCTCGCGCGGGCGGTGCGCGCCGACGACGCGGGGGCGATCCGCGGCGCGCTCGCAGCGCTGGGCGCGCGCCACACCGGCGGCGATGCCGACTTCGCGCTGATCCGAACTCTCCTGCGAGGCTTCTTCGGTCCGATGCTCCTGCCGGGTCCACGCGCCGTCGACGCGGGCGCGACCCTCGACCTGGCCTCGGTGATGCGCGACAAGCTCGCGCTCATGCGCCTTCAGCTCCCCGGAAAGCTCCTCTTCCTGTTCCGGATCCGCTTCGGGCTCTATGCCGTTCTCGCCCGGCTCGGTGCCGTCTGCGACTGGAGCGCGCTCGAGGCGTCTTATGCGGACGAAGCCTGACGCGCTTCAAGACTCAGGAAGCTACCGAAAGGGATCGATCGGAGCCCGTTTCGGCTCTTTTCCGAAGCGTATTCGCGAACGCTCGATGTGCTTCTTGATCTCGACCTCCCGATCGCGCGGCGGTGCGGCCGTGACCCACTGCCGCACCAGCCGCTCCGCGGCGGCGGCCACCTCGTCCACGGCGCGGGCGAAGAGCTCCTCGTTCGCCTTCGACGGCTTGTTCGCGCCGCTCAGCTTCCTCACGAACTGCAGGGACGAGGCGCGGATCTCCGCCTCGGATGCGGCGGGAGCGAAGTTCGCAAGCGTACGGATGTTCCGGCACATGCAGTCACTCTAGCCCAGAGCCGAGCAGTCAAACCCCGTGGCCTAAGCGCCGAGCGATGGGACGGGGTCTCTAGTTGACGGCGGGATCGAAGTGTCGGCAAGGGCACGAGGCCACCTGACAAACGCCGAAGGTCCGTGTGGCGCGCGCGTCCCTCTCGGGCAGCGTCGCGTCGTGATGCGCGATGCGCTCGTGCCCGCACGTGCAGGGCGGCGGCGCATAGCCCCCACACGCGCACTCCGCGCAACCTCCGGCGACATGTGCGACGCCGTGTTCGGCCAGGTGCGGGTTCACGCCCGCGGCGTCCGCTTGGATGCCCATACCGTGCGCCGATGCGCTATGCGTGCATTTACAGGGCGTCTCCTCGGTGGGGTTCATAGCGGCCCTCCACGCAGAGTGTGGACCTGTCAGAACCCGGCGCCGCACGGGATGCACTGCCACCCGTTTCAGGGACCGGTCGCGGCCGCGAACGCGATGAGAGCGACGGGGTCGCTCTTGGGGCGGCGTGCGCCGATTCCAACGGCGCCGAGGATGCTCCGAAAGCGCTGCTCCCCGTGGAGCGCGTCGAGGTCCGGGTCCCGGAGCGTGGCCGGGAGAGACGGCGAATGCGCGACGAACGCTTCCAGGAGACGATCGATCGCGCGCCCGGTCTCTCCCAGCTGCGCCCAGAGGACCGCGAGGCGCTCGGGCGGTACGGGCTCGAGCCCGCCGCCGCGTGCGAGGTACGCGATCGTTCCGTTCAGGTAGGCGCGCGCGCCCGCGACGGGTCCGAGGCGGGTCACGGCGGTGATTTGATCCGCCGGTGCTCCCGCCACCTCCATCGCGAGACGCGCCTCGTCGAGGGCCTCGGCGTCGCGCCCGGCGTGACGGAAGATCGAAAAGAGAGCGTGGTGGCTCGAGATTCCGCGGCGGTCCGCCAGCCGCCGCCACTCGCGGGCCGATTCGTCGAATCGGCGGGCCCGCCGCAGGCAGGATGCGAGCTCCTCGCCGACCGCATCGTCGCCCGGGTCCAGCGCCTCCGCGCGGCGCGCGTCCGCGATGGCGCCCTCGTCGTCACCGGCGACCGATCGGAAGCGAGCGAGGCGTGCCCACGCTTCCGCGCTCCGCGGCGCGAGCGCGACGGCGCGCGTCAAGTCACGCTCCGCTCCGGCCCAGTCCCAGTCGTATTCGAGGAGCACCGACCCGCGCAGGAGACGGGCCTCGGCGCTGTCCTCGAGCGCGAGCGCGGCACCGGACGCGCGGCGCGCCGCGGGGAACGCCTGATCCGGGCCGAGGTGGGCGTGCTCCCCGAGCGACAGGTACGAACGGG
>JBDTML010000298.1:0-8612 GCA_039934255.1 Acidobacteriota bacterium
CGGGGACGCCCGCCCGTCTCCCGTACCATCTGGCGATGCCCGTCGAACCGTCCGTCAGGCTGTCCCAGTTGTCCGCCACCTGCGCGAGGGCCTCAGCGACCCCGAGCGTCGCGATCGCGAAGTAGTGCCCCTTGAGGCGCAGGATCGGGAGGCCGAGAAGGATCGCGACGCACGCGGAGAGGGCCGCGCCCGCGGCGAGCGCCGGGAAGAACGGGACGTGCCAGCGCCCGAGCATGAGGAGGCCCGTCGTGTACGCGCCGATCCCGAAGTAGGCGACGTTGCCGAAGGCGGCGTATCCCGTGTAACCCCCGATGAAGTTCCAGCCCTGCGCCATGATCGCGAGGATCAGGAACCGTGTGTACGTGAGGAGCTTGTAGCTCGAGACGAGCTTCGGCAGGACGAGGAGCAGCGCGAGGAGCGCGAGGAAGCCCGCGACCTGGGCCGCCTTCCTCAAACGCTCTTCCCGGCGATTCCCTGCGGGCGCAGGACGAGGAGGAGGACGAGGATCGCGAACGTCACGGCGCGCGAGAGAGACGGCAGGCGCGCGCCGACGAAGACGTCCACGAAGGCGTAGATCGCGGCGCCGATGACGACGTTGGCGACGTTGCCGAGCCCGCCGAGGACGCAGATCGCGAAGGCACGCTGCGTGTAAGCGCCCCCGAGCGTCGGGTCGAAGGGCACGATCATCGACAGGAGCGAGCCGGCGGCCCCGGCCATCCCCGCGCCGATCGCGAAGGTGGCCGCGTAGATCGTGGCCACCTTCACGCCCGTCAGGCGCGCCGCGTCGATGTCCATGCCCGTCGCGCGGATCGCGCGCCCCGTCCGCGAGGACTTGAGAAACCAGGCCAGTGCCGCGACGAGAACGAGCGAGACGCCGAGCGCACCGAGGCGGATGTACGGGATGCGCACCGGCCCCAGTGTGAAGCCGGTGCCGCTGTAGGACGTCGTGACCGACCGCAGGTCCGCCTTGAAGAAGTAATTGATGAGGTTGACGATGAGGAGCTCGAGGCCGAACGTCAGGAGGAATGTCGCGAGAAGCGGCGCCTTGATCACCTGGTTGATGAGCCCGCGCTGCACGATCCAGCCGAGAGAGAACAAGGCGAGCATCGCGACGGGGATCGACAGGAACGGGTCGACGCCGAGCAGCTCGTGGAGGAAGAACGTGATGTAGGCGCCCAGCACGATGAAGGCCCCGTGCGCCAGGTTCACGATGTTCATGATTCCCCAGACGAGGGAGAACCCCAGCGCGACGAGCGCGAGAATTCCGCTCAGGAGAACCGCGTTGACGAAGATCTGGCCGAGCTCGGCCCCGCCCACGGGGCTTACTTCCGCTTGTCCCAGGCCGGCATCGGGTACAGAGCTTCCTTCTCGGCCACGGTCGCCGGGAAGACCGTGTACTTCTTGCCGTCCGGCTGGAGCTGCTCGATGGCCATCGGCTTGAACGTGTTGATGCCCCGGCTGTCGAACTTGATCTGGCCGTAGAACGTCATGAAGTCGAGCGCCGCGATGGCGTCGCGGACCTTCGTCGGGTCGAGCGTGGCGGCCTTCTCGATCGCGCGGCAGAAGGCGATGACCGCCGCGGACGATTCAGCCACCTGGTAGGGGATGACGTTGTATTTCGTGTTCTTCGCCCGGAAGGCTTCGGCGTAGCCCTTCGGCGTCTTCCAGGGGTCGTCGCCGTTGTATTTCAGGGCCTCGGTCCACTGCGTGGATCCGAAGATGTAGTCCGCGTTGCCTTTCAGGTTCTCACGGAACTCCGGCGAGGACGGCCCGACCGAGAAGCCCATGGCCTTCGGCGCGACGCCGAGGTCCTTCGCCTGCTTGACGATGAGGAGCGAGTCCTGCAGATGGCCGGCTCCCAGCACGATGTCGGGGTTCATACCCTTGATGCGCGTGAGGAGCGCGCTGACGTCCTGCGTGCCGGTGGGGTAGAGCTCCTGGTAGACGACCGTGAGGCCCTTCTCCTTCGCGTAGTCCGCGGCGCCGCTGGCGACCTCCTTGGAGAACGGCTCGTTCTCGCCGAGGACCGCGACGGTCTTCACCGTCTTGTCGCGTGACATGACGAGGTCGATCACGCCCTTGAGGTATAGCTTCGCGGGTGAGAGCACCGCGAACGTGTACTTGTAGCCCTTGCTGAAGATCGACTCGGCCGACCCGTTTGCCTCGATCATCGGGATCTTGTACTTCTCGCAGATCGGCGCCGCGGTGCCGGACGGCGCGGAGCCGTACGGCCCGAGGATGAATGTGACCTTGTCCTCGTTGATGAGCTTCTCGATGAGCTGCGCCGTGCGCTCGGACTTCGACTCGTCGTCGTAGTACTTGACGGCGATCTTGTACTTTTTGCCCGCCACCGAAATGCCGCCATGAGCGTTCACGGTGTCGACGGCGAAGTTGTAGCCGTCCCTCGTGTACTCGCCTTCCTTCGCCGTCTTGCCCGTGAGCGAAACGGCCGCTCCGAACGAAATCGTGTCCTCGGCAGCGACGGGGAACGCGCCGAGAGCGAGCGCCAGAGCCAGGAGCGAAACCATCGCGGTACGCTTCATCGAGAGCCTCCTGTGGCCGGTGGAGAAATTTGTGCGCGAACTATACCCGAGGGCTCGCGGGGGGGTGGCGGCAATGACGGATATTCAACGGTTCGTCGGAGTCTGGGAGCTGGATGGAGTAGAAGACTCTTCAGGAAGAGAGGGAGAGGGGGCGGCCGTCGCGCCGAGCGGCGCCGCCGCCTCCGCACCGGCAGCAGGGTTCGAGAGGCCGGTGGGGCTGCTCATCTACCTCGCCTCGGGCGTGATGTCCGTGAATTTCGCCGGGACGTCCCGCATTCCCTTTCTAAGAGAATTCTCCCCGTCCCCCTCCGAACTCGCGGCGGCCGGAGCCGCGTACGGCGGCTACGCCGGGCGGTGGGAGCTGGACGAGCCGTGTCACGAGGTGCTGCATCACGTGGAGGCCGCCTTTGTCCCGAATCGCGTCGGCCGGTCGGTCCGCCGCTCGTACTCTTTCAAAGAAGAGTCTCTTCTTCTTGTTCTTCGACCCATCGCCCTCGCACCCGGCGACGAGGCCCCGAACCGCGTCCTGAAGTGGCGCCGCCGGGGCCCGGCGGTCCTATGATCGAGGAGAGCACGGGGAGGACTTGAATGGTGGACTCCATCTCATTCCGTCTCAACGGCAAACCTGTCCAGCTCGAGGTCGACGGCGAACGCTCGCTGCTCTGGGTGCTTCGCACCGACCTTGGCCTGACGGGGACGAAGTTCGGCTGCGGCGAGAGTCTCTGCGGCGCCTGCACCGTCGTGATCGGCAGAGAGGCCGTTCGGTCCTGCCTCCTGCCCGTGAAAGCGGTCCGCGGCAAGGACGTCACGACGATCGAGGGCCTCGAGAAGGGCGGCAAGCTCCATCCGCTCCAGGAGGCGTTCGCGGAAACGGGCGGCCTTCAGTGCGGCTTCTGCACGCCCGGGATGATCATGAACGCCTACGCGCTCCTTCTGAAGAACCCGAAGCCCTCGCGCCCCCAGATCGTCGCGGGAATGGAGGACAACCTCTGCCGCTGCGCGGCCCACCACCGGATCGTCCAGGCCATCGAGCGCGCGGCCACGGGAGGTGCGTCGTGAGCGCCCGACCGCCCGCCCTCGTGACCCCGCCGACGCCCTCGGAGGCCTCCTTCAGCCGGCGGCGCTTCATTCGGCTCGTCGGCGGCGGCATCGTGGTCCTCTTCAACGCCGATCTGTCGGACCTCCTCGGGCAGGAAACGCGCACGCGCGGGTACCCGACGGACTTCAACGCCTACCTCCGGATCGCGGGCGACGGCCGCGTCACGGTCTACTCCGGGAAAATCGAAATGGGGCAGGGCATCGTCACGTCGCTCGCCCAGATGGCCGCCGACGAACTCGGTGTGGCTCTCGCCTCGATCGACATGATCATGGGAGACACCGAGCTCTGCCCGTTCGACAACGGCACGTACGGGTCGATGTCTACCCGCTTTTTCGGCCCCGCCCTGCGGGCGGCGGCGGCCGAGGCGAAGGCCGTCCTCGTCGCGCTCGCCTCCGAGAGGCTCAAGGTGTCGAAGGACGCGCTCCGCGTCGAGGACGGCGTGGTGTTTGCCGCGGCAGACCCAAATGCCCGCGTCACGTTCGGGCAGCTCGCGGACGGCCAGAAGATCGTCAGGACCCCCGACGGCAAGGCCGTTCCGAAGACCGTCGCCGAGTTTCGCGTCATGGGCAAACCCACGAAGCGGCTCGACGCGCGTGCGAAAGTGACCGGCAAGGCGCAGTTCGCCGGGGACGTCCGCCTGCCGGGCATGCTCTACGCGAAGGTCCTGCGGCCGCCGGCCCACGGCGCGACGATGAAGACCGTCGACACGTCCGGCGCGGCGCGCATCCCGGGGGCCGTCGTCGTGAACGAGGGCGGGCTCGTCGCGGTCCTGGCGTCCGACCCGGAGACCGCCGAAAAGGCTCTCGCCGCCGTGAAGTCCGACTGGGACGTTCCAAAGCCGGAGTTCGACGACCGGACCGTGTTCGACCACCTCCTGACGTCAGGCGGCGCGGGACAGGAATCCGAGCGGAAGGGCGACCTCGCCGAGGGCGAAAAGGCGTCCCTCTCCCTTTTCGAGGGCAAGTATCTGAATGGATACGGCGCGCACGCCGCGATGGAAACGCACACGGCGCTCGCGCGCCTCGAGAACGGCACGTTGACCGTGTGGGTCTCGACACAGACCCCGTTCCCGAACCAGCAGGCGATCGCGCTGGCCCTCGGCATGGGGAAGGAGAACGTCCGCGTCATCACGCCTTTCGTGGGCGGCGGCTTCGGCGGGAAGAGCGGCGGAGGCCAGCAGGCCATCGAGGCGGCGAAACTGGCGAAGGCGACGGGAAAGCCCGTGCAGGTGTGCTGGAACCGCGCCGAGGAGTTCTTCTTCGACGCGTTCCGGCCGGCGGCCGTCGTGAAAATCAAGTCGGGGATAGACGGCGCCGGGCGAATCACGCTGTGGGACTACCAGGTCTACGCGGCGGGCACGCGTGGCGCCGAGCAGTTCTACGACGTCCCCCACAACCTCATGCGGGCTTACGGGCGCTGGGGCGTCGACAGGCCGAAGATGCATCTCTTCGCGACCGGCCCTTGGCGCGCGCCGGGGGCGAACCTGAATGTCTTCGCACGCGAGTCGCATCTCGATGCCATGGCCTCCAAGGCGAAGGTCGATCCGCTGGAATTCCGGCTGATGAACACCTCCGACAAGCGGATGCGAAGCGTCCTCGAGGCCGCGGCGGCGCGCTTCGGCTGGAAGAGAGCCGCAGGGCCGTCGGGCCGCGGCGTGGGGATCGCCTGCGGGATCGACGCCGGGACGTACGTGGCCCTCGCCGCGGAGGTGAAGGTAGACGCCGCCACCGGCCGCATTCGCGTCGCGCGGATCGCGTGCGCGCAGGACATGGGCGTTGTGATCAACCCGGACGGCGCGACGATGCAGATGGAAGGCTGCATCATGATGGGCCTCGGCTATGCGCTCACGGAGGAGGTTCGTTTCGACGGGGGGCGCATCCTCACGAAGAACTTCGACACCTACGAGATTCCGAAGTTCTCGATGATGCCCGCGCTGGACACGGTCCTCGTGAAAAACGACGAGCTCTCGCCGCAGGGCGGAGGCGAGCCCGCTCTCGTCCCGGTCGGCGCGGCCATCGCGAACGCCGTGTTCGACGGGACGGGGGTCCGGCTCACGGAAATGCCCATGACGCCTGACCGGGTGAAGAGGGCGCTGGCGGCCGCGGGCGCCAAGCCGCCCGCCTGACGGGCAGCCTGGGGCCTGACGGCCGGAAGCTCACATTCCGGGCTTCTTCTCCTCGCTCTTGGCATCCGCGGCACGGTCCGCCTTCATCATCGGGCATTCCATCTCGCCCTTCTCGCCCTTCATCCCGCGCATCGGCATGTGGTGCGCCATGTGGGCCATCGATCCGTGCTGCATCTCCATCATCATGGTGCGGGAAGCTTTGCGCTGGGCGACGAGCTCGTTGATGACTGCCGCCATGGGCCTCTCCATCGCGTCGGCCGTCTTGGACTCTCGGGCCGCATTCATCTCCGCGACCAGCTTGTCCAGAGTGGCATCCATCGTCTGCATCTTCTCCTGCATCTCCTTGTGCCTGGCCATCATGGCCTGGCACTCTGCCTTCATTTCGGCGCCGTGCTTGTCTTTCGCCGCGGGGCTCCTGTGGTGGCCCGTCATGTGGCTCCCTGTGGCAGGGGAAAAAGATGCGGGCGCAGGCGTTTGTGCGCTCGCGCTCGTGGCCAGCACGGCCGCAACCGCGGTCGCGGCGAGGGATGAGGCAAGGCGGACCTTGGAATGAGGATTGTTCATGGTCGAATGTCCTTTTCTGGCGGCCGTCGGGACCGCCCCTGAACTACAAGAGCGTGCGTATTCTCTTCGCAGCACTATCTGCGCCTGGAGACGAGGTGAATGATCGCGACGAAAAGTGCGGCGCCGATGATTGACCAGAGGACCGGGAACGGATGTCCGCCGATGACGACGGTGAAAGGCTCTGGAAGCTTGAGGGCACGGGCGACCCAGGGTCCGAGCAGCGCCCCGATGAAGCCAAGCGCCGTCGAGACGACCAGTCCGCCGCGGGCGCTGCCCGCGATCGCCTTGCCGATCGCGCCGCAAACGGCCGCGATCACCACGAGGAGGAGGAGCGCCGGCAGGGTCATTGTCATGTCAGGTTCCTTTCGCGTCTTCGCGTAGACAGGGAACGCAATTCTCCTGCCAGGTTTACGCGAGAGCGACCGGCAATAGTTACCAGCCCGGACTCGTACGTCGCGCGGCTGCAACTTCAGCTGGCGACGTCGTCGCCCCGACCGATCAGACCCCCAGGTACGCCTTCTTGACGTGCTCGTCGTTCAGGAGGTCTTTCCCCGTGCCCTCGAGCACGATGCGCCCGTTCTCGAGCACGTAGGCGCGGTCGGCGACGGCGAGCGTCTTGAACACGTTCTGCTCGATGAGGAGCACGGTGACCCCGGCGTCGTGGACTTCCTGGATGACCCGGAAAATGTCCGTGACGAGGATGGGGGAGAGACCGAGCGAGGGCTCGTCGAGCATGAGAAGCCGCGGCTTCGACATGAGGCCGCGCGCGATCGCGCACATCTGCTGCTCGCCGCCCGACATCGTCCCGGCCGCCTGCTTCTCGCGCTCCTTGAGGCGCGGAAAGATCCCGTACACCTTCTCGAGCATCTCCGGGCGCGACTTCTTCGCGTCGGGCGTGAGGGCGCCGAGGAGGAGGTTTTCCTTGACGGTCATCTCGGGGAACAGCCGGCGCGCCTCGGGCACGTGGGCGATTCCGAGCCCGACGAGGTCGTGCGGCTCGCGCGTGTGGAGCGGCTGTCCCTCGTACGTCACGGAGCCTTTGCGGGGCTTCAGGATCGACGAGACCGTGTTCAGGCTCGTCGTCTTGCCGGAGCCGTTTGCGCCGATGAGGGCGACGATCTCACCCTTCTGGACGTTGAAGCTGACGTTCCAGAGGACCTGGACGTCCCCGTAGAAGACATCGACGCCGTTGACCTCAAGCATGGGCGGCTCCGAGGTAGGCCTCGATGACGCGCGGGTCGTTGGCGACTTCCTGCGGCGTGCCCTCGGCGATCTTCTCGCCGTAGCACATGCAGAGGAGCTTCTGGGAGATCGACATGATCACGCGCATGTTGTGCTCGATGATGAGAATCGTGACGCCGCTCTCGTGGATCTTCCGGACGATCGTGATCGTCTTCTCGACCTCGGCGGGGTTCAGACCCGCGAAGTTCTCGTCGAGGAGGAGAAGGTCTGGCTTCGTCGCGAGGGCGCGCGCCATCTCGAGGCGCTTGCGCATGCCGAGCGGCAGGCTGCCGGCCAGCCGGTCGCGCCAGGCCTCCATTTCCGTGAAGGCCGTGGCTTCCATCGCCATCGCGGTGGCCTCGCCCCGGTGGTCCGTCCGGCAGAACGCCGAGACCATTACGTTTTCGAGGACCGTGAGGCGGGCGAGGGGCTTCACGACCTGGAACGTGCGCGCGAGGCCGCGGCGGCAGACCTCGTAGGGCTTGAGTCCGTCGACCCGCTCGCCCTTGAAGAGAACCTCTCCGGAGGTGAGCGGGAAGTAGCCGTTGATCAGGTTAAAGACCGTGGTCTTGCCGGCGCCGTTCGGCCCGATGAGGCCGAAGATGTCGCCCCGTTCGATCGTAAAGGTCATGTTGCCGACGGCCTGAAGGCCGCCAAACCGTTTCGTGACGCCGCGGAGTTCGAGGAGGCTCATGCGGCCTCCTTGGACGACGCGGCCGCGGCGCGCCCGGCGAGCCTGGCCTTGCGGTTCATCCACTTCTCGTGAAGGGTGCCGACGATGCCGTGCGGGAAGAAAATGATGATCACGATGATGAGGATCCCGAAGAAGAAGAGGTGCCCGGACTTCAGCAGGTGCGCGATCGGTTCGCGGAATGGAGTCCACGTTGGCAGAGGGGGATCGCGGAACAGTTCGGACATGAGGACGTAGAGGACGGCGCCGACGGCGGGGCCCGCCATCGTGGCGGCGCCGCCGAGCATCGTGACGAGGATCATCATGATCGAGATGTCGGAGAGCGAGAACACGATGCCCGGGTCGATGAACCCCATGTAATTCATGTAG
>JBDTML010000299.1:0-6194 GCA_039934255.1 Acidobacteriota bacterium
AGCGTGGACCCAAGAGAAAGAATCGCCGCGTCCGAGTCCTGAAACTCGCGAAGGGATACTACGGAACCAAGCACAACTGTTTCCGCATCGCTGAGCTGCAGGTCGAGCGCTCGCTCGCGTACGCGACCCGCGACCGCAAACAGAAAAAGCGGGAGTTCCGCGGCCTGTGGATCATCCGCATCAACGCGGCCGCGCGCCTGCACGACCTCAGCTACAGCAAGCTCATGGCGGGCCTCAAGAAGGCCGGCTCGGACGTGAACCGGAAGGTCCTTGCCGAGATCGCCGTCGAGGATCCGAAGGGATTCGCGAACATCGTCGCCTCCGCCAAGTCGGCTCTCGGGCTGCCCGCGGCCGCGGCCGCGAACGCCTGATCCAGACGAGGAGTGGCCGAGCTTCTGGCTTTAGTCGAGGAGAGACGAAGAGATTTCTTCGATGAGATGAAGACCGCCCGGGAGAAGGCTTCTTCCGACGCGGGACTGCTCACGGCCGAGGTGCGGGCGCTCCACGTCAGGTGGCTCGGCCAGAAGCACGGCGTCGTGACGGAGCTCCTCGCGGGCCTCCGAACCGTTCCGAAGGAGCAGAAGGCCGCGGCGGGCGCCGCCGTCAACTCTCTCAAGAAGGACGTCGAGGCTGGTCTCTTATCACTCGAAGAATCTTCACTTCTCTTCGAGCGAGCCCAGAAGCAGAAGGCTCTGTCGGTGGACGTGACACTTCCCCCGCGCGCCCCGCGCGTGGGGCGGCTCCACCCCCTCACGATCGTGCGGCGACGGATGGTCGGCGCGTTCGCGTCTCTCGGATACGAGGTCGCGGAGGGCCCGGACGTAGAGTCGGACTGGCTCAACTTCGGGGCGCTCAACTTCCCGCCCGATCACCCGGCGCGGGACGCGGTGGACACGTTCTTCGTGAAGGGTGGCGGGGAAGGGCAGGACCGGCTCCTCCTCAGGACGCACACGTCGCCCGTTCAGATCCGGACGATGCTCGCGAAGAAGCCCCCGATCCGCATCGTGATTCCCGGCCGCGTCTACCGGAAGGACGACATCGACCCGCGCCACTCGCCGGTCTTCCACCAGCTGGAGGGACTTACGGTGGACGAGGGCGTCACGTTTGCCGACCTGAAGGGGACGCTCGCGGCGTTCACGCGCCTCCTCTTCACGCCCGAGACGAAGATCCGGTTCGGGCCGACGTTCTTCCCGTTCGTCGAGCCGGGCGTGGACGTGGCCGTCTCGTGCGTGTTCTGCAAGGGGTCGGGCGAAGCGAACGGCGCGGCGTGCCGCCCCTGCTCGGGCTCCGGCTGGATCGAGATCATGGGCGCCGGGATGGTGCATCCGAACGTCCTTCGGAACGGCGGCATCGACCCCACGAAGTACTCGGGGTTCGCGTTCGGGATGGGCATCGACCGGGTCGCGTTCCTGCTCTACGGCGTGCCCGACCTGCGGCTCTTCTTCGAGAACGACGTCCGCTTCCTCGACCGCGTGTGGCGGTGAAGGCCGGCGCATGAAGTTCGCGTATTCCTGGATCGCCCCGTACCTCCCCGGCCCGCCGCCCGACCCGAAGGCGCTCGGCGACCGCCTGACGGCCGTCGGGTTCATCGTGGAGGGCGTCGAGGGCGCCGGTCCGGCGACGGTCTACGACGTCGAGATCACGGCGAACCGGCCCGACGCCATGAACCATCGCGGCCTCGCGCGCGAAGCGGCCGTCGCGCTCCGGCGCGTGTTCGCCGAACCCGCGACCGCGCCGCTGTCCGAGGCGGCCACGCCGGCCGACGCGAGGGCCCGCGTTCTCATCGAGGAGCCGGCGCTCTGCTCGCGATACTCCGCTCGCGTGATCGAGGGAATCCGGGTGGGGCCGGCGTCGGTCCCTCTGCGCGAAAGGCTCGCGGCGATCGGCTCGGCGTCGATCTCGGCGCCCGTGGACGCCACGAATCACGTTCTCTGGGACATAGGCCAGCCTCTGCACGCGTTCGACCTCGACACGCTCGCGAAGGGGGACGACGGACTGCCGACGGTCATCGTCCGGCGCGCGCGGGCGGGGGAGACTCTCGTGACGCTCGACGGCGTCGCGCGAAACCTCACGCCCCAGCATCTCGTGATCGCCGACGCCCAGAAGCCGGTCGCTCTCGCGGGCGTCATGGGCGGCCTCGCGACGGCCATCTCGGAGAAGACGAGCCGGATCCTTCTCGAGAGCGCGCATTTCCTTCCCGGCGCGGTTCGCAAGACCGCTCGCTCTCTCGGCATGCACACCGACGCCTCCCACCGGTTCGAGCGCGGGACCGACCGCGAGGCCACGCTCGACGGGCTGAACCGGGCTGCCCGCCTGATCCTCGCGGATTCGGGCGGGTCTCTCTGCCGCGGGACGATCGACGTCCGCGCGGAAGCGCCGGCGGCGCGCCTCGCGACGCTACGCCTCGGGCGCCTCTCCGCGTTTCTCGGCATGGAAATCCCGGCGCCGCGCGTGCTCGAGATTCTCGCGGCGCTCGGTTTCACGCCGGAGCGGGAGGGCGACGCGGTGCGTGTGGCCGTTCCGCCGTGGCGCGTCGACGTCGCGTGCGAGGAAGATCTCATCGAGGAGGTCATCCGCTGCGAGGGGTACGACCGGCTGCCCGAGACGCTGCCGCGGGCCTACGCTCCGGCCCGCCCCCGGCCCGAGACGCTCGTCGCGGACGGCGCGCGCGACATCCTCGCCGGGCTCGGCCTCGTCGAGTGCCAGACGTATTCCTTCGTGTCCGCCGCCGAGAATCTTCCGTTCGAGGCCGCCGCGCCGGGCGCGCCGGTCGTCGTCGAGAACGCGCTCGGCGAGCCGTTCACGACGCTCCGCGCGACGCCCGTGATCGGTCTCCTCCAGAGCGCGCAGCACAACGTGCGGCGCGGCACGAAGGACCTCGCGCTCTTCGAGGTCGGGAAGAGTTTCGGCTGGAATCCGGAGAAGAAAGAGAAGATTTCTGCTGAAGAGAAGACCGGAGACGGAAGAGTCCTGGAAAGGGAGAGAGTGGGCATCCTCCTCGTGGGGATGCGCCGCCGGCACTGGTCCCTGGAGAGAGAAGAAAGAGAAGACTTCTTCGAAGGGGCGGGAATCGCCGAAGCTCTCATGAAGGGACTCGGCCTGGGTGAGCCCCGTGCTCCTATTACCTTCAAAGAAGTTCTTTCTTCCTCTTCTTCTTCCACCTCGTCTTCCTCCTTCCCTTTCCTCGCGGCCGGCAGAGCGGCGCTCGTGACCGTCTCGGGCGAGGTTGCCGGCTGGGTCGGTGTCCTCGAGCCTTCTCTCGCCGCCTCCTGGGACCTCGTCGATCCCGTCGGCGCCGATCTCGACCTCGGTGTTCTCGCCGCCGCCCTGCCCCCGGCCGAGGCGTCCGTCGAACCGCCGCCGAAGTTTCCGGGAAGCGAGGTGGACATCACGGTGACGCACCCGCTCGCCACGCCCTGGCGGGCGCTCGAGTCGGTCGCGCGCGCGGGCGCCCCTGCAGAGCTGCAATCCGTCGAAGCGAAGGGCCGCTACCGCGGGCCCGGCGTGGCCGACGGCTTCGTGAAGACGACCCTTACCCTCCGTTTCGGATCGCCGCAGCGCTCGCTCTCCCGGGACGAGGTGAACGGGTGGCGGGACGCGGCCGCGCGGCGCCTCCAGGCGCTTGCGGGGGCGAAAGTGGACGGCGTGAAAGAAGAAGTTTGAGGAGGACGATGTGAAAGAGACCAAGGGCCGCAGCGAAAGCAAGGCGGAGTCGCACGGGGAGGCTTCTCTCGACGAGGTCCTCGACGCCGTCGAGTCGCGGCTGGAATCGCTCGTGGAGGTCGTGAAGGGCCTGTCCGGGGAGAACGCGCGCCTCAGGACCGAGCTCGCGTCGGCCCGCGAGGCGAGCGAGAAGAACGGCGGAGCGGCCGCCGCGCTCGCGAAGCACGAGGCCGATCGGGCGACCGTCCGGGCACGCATCGAGCGCCTCCTGAAGACGCTCGAAGAGTCGAATCAGGCCGGCCGTCCCATCTGACCCGCGTGTTATTCTCGGTTTGCGGCGGGAACCGGTCGCCGCGCGAGAAAAATGACGCCCAAACCGTCCGTCACGCAAGTGGAGATCTTCGGCCAGACGTACTCCGTCCGGGCGGCGGGGGACCCCGCATACATCCGCGAGCTCGCGAGATTCGTCGACAAGAAGATGCGCGAGGTTTCGGAGCACGCGCCGACGGTGGACGCCGCCAAGATCGCCATCCTGACGGCGCTCAACATTTCCGACGAATTTCACCAGTTTCGTTCCAAGTCAGGCTCCGAGGGTGATCCGGGGCATGCCGCGAAGCGCGCGACACGCCTCGTCGAAAAACTCGACGAGCTCCTGAAGACGTCTCCTCGGGTCATTCCGGCGAGGGCCGGCAGCGAATCGATTGGCACCCTGCGCGGTGCGTGAATGGGATATGTCTTTGAACCGATATTTCTATCGTGGAATCACCGTACACGGGCCGTCCTGTGACGCCCCTTCGGGGGAACTAATGGTCTGCCCCGGCGATTCCCCCTGTCTTTTGACGGGTTCAATCGACTTTTCCCACACGGCCGAGGCGGGGCGCCTTTCTTCTTGCGCCCGCGACGAGAGACGCTTTCAGGAGCTCGTCTAGCGTTCGACCCGGCTCACCCTCGAAAAAATTGATCGATCGAGGGGGACCGACCCGTGAACCCAATCGCCATCATCGCCCTAGAGGTCGTGCTCGCGGCTTTCGCCATGGGTGTCCTCATCTGGGCCCTACGTACCCGGGGAACCGTCTCCATTGCGAAGGCCGAAGCCGAGCTCGAGGCCCGCAAGAAGCTCGAAGAAGCGAGGCTTTCCGCGGAAGCTGCCGTTCGCCGCGCCGAGGCTTCCGCCCAGAAGACCGAGCTCGACGCGAAAGAGCGGGCGCTCAAGGCTCGTGAGGTTGCCGAGCAGGACGCCGCGAAGAGGCGGGCGGAGATTCTCGAGCAGGAGAAACGCCTTCTCCAGAAGGAAGAGTCACTCGACAAGAAGATCCTCAACGCGGAGAAGCGCGAGCTGGACACCGAAAACCGCGCCCAGAACCTGACGAAGCGCGAGAGGCACATCGAGGAGATCGAGGCCGAGGCGCAGAAGAAGGCCGAGGCGGTCATTCAGGAGCAGCGGGAGAAGCTCGAGAAGATCGCGGGTCTCACCGCCGAACAGGCCAAGCGGGACCTCATCCGCGAGCTCGAGAACGAGGCGCGCCTCGAAGCGACCGGCCTCGTTCGCCGCATCGAGGAAGACGCCGTCGAGAGCGCGAACTGGAAGGCGAAGCGCCTCCTTTCGATGACGATCCAGCGCATGGCGTCCGAGCACGTCGTGGAGACGACCGTCTCGGTTCTCGACCTGCCCTCGGACGACATGAAGGGGCGGATCATCGGGCGCGAGGGCCGGAATATCCGCGCCGTCGAGGCCGCCACAGGCGTCGACATCATCATCGACGACACCCCGGAGGCCATCCTCCTGTCCTCCTTCGACCCGATCCGCCGCGAGGTCGCGCGGCGCGCCCTCGAGCGCCTCATCCAGGACGGGCGCATCCACCCGGCCCGCATCGAAGAGGTCGTCGAGAAGGTGCGCGAGGAGCTCTGGCAGGACATCAAGACGACGGGCGAGGCGGCCGCGTTCGAGTTCGGCATCGCCGACCTGCACCCCGAGCTCGTGAAGCTCCTCGGCCGGCTCAAGTACCGGACGAGCTACGGCCAGAGCGTTCTCCAGCACAGCAAGGAAGTGGGATGGGCGGCGTGCCACCTCGCGAGCGAGCTCGGCGCGGACGTCACCGTCGCGAAGCGGGCGGGAATTCTCCACGACATCGGCAAGGCGATCGACCGGGAGCAGGAGGGAACGCACCTCGAGCTCGGGCGGCAGATCCTCAAGAAGTACGGCGAGTCCGAGGCGGTCATCCACGGCATGGAATGCCACCACGGCGACTACGAGCCGCGGACGATCGAGGCGGTCCTCGTGAACGCGGCGGACGCGATCTCGGCGGCCCGTCCAGGGGCTCGCCGGGAAATCCTCGAGACCTACGTCAAACGCCTCGAGAAGCTCGAGAAGATGACGGACGGCATGAAGGGCGTCGAGCGGACGTTCGCGATCCAGGCGGGCCGCGAGCTGCGCGTCATCGTGGACGCGAAGAAGATCACGGACGACGAGTGCCTCTGGATGTCGAAGGACCTCGCGAAACGCATCGAGGCCGAGCTCCAGTACCCCGGCC
>JBDTML010000300.1:0-12094 GCA_039934255.1 Acidobacteriota bacterium
CCCGGATCTCTGGAAAGGCCTGCTCGCGATCCTGGTGGGGGGCGTCATCGCGCTCCTGCCCGTGCCGGACGGCCTGAAGCCCACGGCCTGGTGGTTCTTCGCCTTGTTCTGTGCCGTCGTCGTGGGACTCGTTCTCGAGCCGATTCCCGCCGCCGCGGTGGGCGTCACGGGAGTCGCCATGGCGACGGTCCTCGGCCTCGTCGAGGCCAAGCCGGCCGACGCGATCAAGTGGGCCCTCTCGGGCTTCTCGAACACGACGGTGTGGCTCATCTTCGGCGCGTTCATGTTCGCTCTCGGCTACGAGAAGTCCGGCCTCGGGCGGCGGCTTGCCCTCGGCCTCGTGAAGAAGATGGGGGGGAACTCGCTCGGCCTCGGCTACGCGGTCATGCTCTCGGACGTCGTTCTCGCGCCGTTCACGCCGTCCAACACGGCGAGGAGCGGCGGGACGATCTTCCCGGTCATCCGAAACATCCCGGGCCTGTACGGCTCCGAGCCCGGCCCGACCGCCCGCCGCCTCGGCGGGCCGCTCATGTGGACGGCCCTCGCGACGACCTGCGTGACGTCCACCCTCTTCCTCACGGGTCTCGCGCCGAACCTCCTCGCGCTCGAGATCGTGAGGAAGACCGCGAAGGTCGACATCTCGTGGGCCGCATGGCTCGTCGGCATCCTGCCCGTCGGCGTTCTCCTTCTCGCGGTTGTTCCACTTCTCGTCGGCCTGTTCTACGCGCCCGAGATCCGGAAGAGCGTCGACGTCCCAACCTGGGCCGGCAAGGAGCTTCAGGGGATGGGGACGGTCTCGAGGAACGAGATCGTGATGGGCCTTCTCGCTTTGAGCGCCCTCGGGCTCTGGATCTTCGGCGGGAAGTCCATCGACCCGACGGCCGTCGCGTTCGCGGCGATCGCCCTCATGGTGATCCTCGGCGTCGTCGCGTGGGACGACATCCTCGCGAACAAGTCCGCGTGGAACGTCCTGGTGTGGTTCGCGACCCTCGTCGCGCTCGCGGACGGACTGAACCGAGTGGGCTTCGTGACGTGGTTCGCGAAAAAGGCCGCCGCCCCGCTCGCGGGATATGCGCCTTTGACGGTCACGATCCTCCTCGCGGTCCTCTTCTTCCTGACGCACTACATGTTCGCGAGCATCACCGCCCACGTGACCGCGATGCTCCCCGTCATGCTCGCCGTGGGCGCCGCGGTGCCCGGTCTCGACGTGCGGCTGTTCGCGATGCTCCTCTGCTACACGCTCGGGATCATGGGAATCCTGACTCCGTACGCGACCGGCCCGTCGCCCGTCTACTTCGGCAGCGGCTACGTGGCGCGAAAGGACTTCTGGCGGCTCGGGGCGATTTTCGGGTTCATCTACCTCGCGGCGCTCCTCGCGATCGGCGTCCCGTGGATGCTCTGGATGAAGCCATAGACGAAAAGAGAAGAGAGGATTTCTTAGAAGGTCAGGAAGCGCCGGGGCGGAGGCAGCCGTCCCGGCGTTATTGTGAGATCCTCTCTCACTGAGAGGAACTCCAATCTTGTCCACGGCCACGCTCAACGAACAATCCGTCCTCGACGCGCTTCGGCAGGTCAAATACCCCGGCTTCTCGCGCGACATCGTCTCTTTCGGGTTCATCAAGGACCTGCAGGTCGGCGGTGGAAACGTCTCGTTCCGCCTCGCGCTCACGTCCGACGCGCCCGCGGCGGCCGAGGCCATCAAGCAGCAGTGCGACGGGGCGCTCCGCGGCGTCCCCGGCGTCACCTCCGTCACGATCTCCGTTCAGGCTGCGCCTCCGCAGGCGCCGGTCATGTCCGGGGCCATCGGGCGCAAGGACATCCTCACGGACACGCGCTTCGTCGTGGCCGTAGCCTCCGGGAAGGGCGGCGTCGGCAAGTCGACCGTCTCGGCGAACCTCGCACTCGCGCTCAAGAAGCTCGGATACGAAGTGGGGCTCATGGATTCCGACATCTACGGCCCCTCTCAGCAGATGATGATGGGCATCACGACGAAGCCGTTCGTGAACGAGGAGGAGAAGATCCTCCCGATCGAGCGCTTCGGCGTGCGCGTCATGTCGATCGGGTTCCTCATGGACGTCGACACGCCCGTGATCTGGCGCGGCCCGATGATCTTCAAGGCGGTGGAGCAGTTCCTCGGCGACGTGGCGTGGGGCAAGCAGGACTTCCTCCTCGTCGACCTGCCCCCCGGTACGGGCGACGCGCAGCTCACTCTGACGCAGAAGGTCGCGCTTTCGGGCGCCGTCATCGTGACGACGCCGCAGGACGTCGCGCTCATCGACGCGCGCAAGGGCCTCGCGATGTTCCAGAAGGTGAACGTGCCCGTCCTCGGCATCATCGAGAACATGAGCTACTACGAGTGCCCGAAGTGCGGGAACCGCGACGAGATCTTCAAGCACGGCGGCGGCAAGAGGACGGCCGATCTCCTCGGTGTCCCGTTCCTCGGTGAGGTTCCGATCGACCCGCGGGTCGCGATCCAGGGCGACGCCGGCACGCCGATCATGGTCTCCGACCCGGACTCCACCGTCTCGAAGGCATTCCTCAGGCTGGCCGAGCAGGTGGCCAAGGCAGTCGGCGCCTGACGGCGCGGGCCGCCGGCGCCCGTGAGGTCTACTTCGGCGGCGCGATCGTCCCCTGCGTGCAGCCCTTGACGCTTGCGGGGTCGAGCTTGAGGAATTCCGGCAGACGGCCCCTGGTCCTGTTCGACGCCGACGCGGCGTCTTCGAGGCACAGCGTCTCGCTCCCGCTCGGGGCGACGAGGCTGAGAACGCAGGACCAGGACCGCGCCTGCGTTGGCTCGTGCTCGGGCCGGGCCGCGTTGATCCTGACGGTGACGCTGGCGTTGAAGCCGCCCTGCACGATGGCGAAGGTCGCGCTGCCGCTGCCGATCGAGACGTTGCTGACAGACCGGCTCGAGGCCTTCCCGTCGGCTCCGACTCCCCGGACGTCGCAGCTCACGCGGCCTTGTGTGAAAGCCGGGTCCAGCTTCGAGAGCTGAACCGGTATCTCGAACTCGAAGTCCTCGGCGAGCGCGGGGAGCGCGGCGACGAGGAAACCGGAGAGCGCGAGAAACACGAGGGATCGGGTCTTTCTCATTTCGTTCCTCCGGTTCCCAGGCCCGTCGCGCCCAGAGCGTCGGTCCTGATGCGAAGAGGCTTGAACGGCACCGGGACGGTGCCGAGTCCATTTGCCTTCAGCGGTTCGGTCTTGATGTGGAGCGGCTTGAAGGGCGTCACGACGGAGCCGAGGCCGGTCGCCGTGAGCCTCTCCGTGCGGACGCGAAACGGCTTGAAAACGGGGGCGGGCGTCGGCGTGGGCGTCGGCCCCGCGAGGACTCCGGCCGGCGGGACCAGCAGGGCGGCCGTGAAGGCCGCTGCGATCGCGAAACGCCCGGAACGCGAGCACTTCATTGGTTTCGGCCCGAAGCGTAGCACCGTTGCTAAGATCCTGTCTCACTTACGGAGGACTCATGGACGGAACGAATCTCCTCGAATCTCTTTTCCGCTGGGCCCACGTCTTCGCGGGCATCCTGTGGATCGGCCACCTCTGGTTCTTCAACTTCGTGAATTCGAACTTCGTCCCGACGATGGACGCGGACACGAAGAAGAAGGTCGTCCCCGAGCTGATGCCCCGCGCGCTCTGGGCGTTTCGCTGGGGAGCCGCGTGGACGTGGATCACGGGCCTCGTGCTCCTCGGACTCGTCTACTACAACACGGGACTGTTGTTCAAAGACCCGCTGGTGAAGACGTGGGGAACGGGCGGCATCGCCGTCCTCGTCGCTCTCCTGTTCTTCGGGGTCTACGACCCGCTCGCGAAGGCGATCGCGAAGACCGAGATCCACTTCTGGCTCGGCCTCGCCGTCGCGACGGCCGCGGTCTTCTTCTTCTCGCGATTCGGTGGCTTCGGGTTCCGCGGCACCGCGATCCACCTGGGCGCGATGTTCGGCACGATCATGGCGGCGAACGTCTGGATGCGGATCTGGCCCGCGCAGAGGAAGATCATCACGGCCACGAAGGCGGGCGAGAAGCCGGACCCGGCGGTCGCCGGGATGGCGGGCCTCCGCAGCAAGCACAACACGTACATGTCCGTTCCGCTCGTCTTCACGATGCTCGCGCAGCACGCGACGTGGGCCGCGAGCTACGAGTGGGCGCTTCCCGTCGTCGTCCTCGTCGGCTTCGCGTTCACGTACTGGATGTACAAGAAGGCAGCGACGGTCAAGGGGTTCTGAGCCGCCGGGGCCGCAATGGCCCGTGCCTTGCAAAGAAACCTTCGGGGAACGCTCCCCGGAGGTTTTTTCATGAAGTCCAAGGACATTCTGACCGCGAACGTTGCAACGGCTACTCCCGAGACGACGGTCGAGGAGATCGCGAGGATGCTCGTCAAGCACGATTGCGGCGCGATCCCCATCGTCAAGAGCGCATCTTCGCGGAAGCCGGTCGGAATCCTGACCGATCGCGATATCGTCTGCCGGGTCGTTGCCCTCGGGAAGAACGCGCGGGAGGTGAAGGCGGGGGACTGTATGTCGAGCCCCTGCGTGACCGTCACGCCGTCGGCCTCGCTCGCCGTGTGCTGCACCACGATGGAAGAAAATCGGATCCGTCGCCTCGTGGTCATCGACCAGGAGGGCGTGTGCTGCGGCATCGTCTCGCAGGCGGACATCGCCCTCCGGATCGCGGACAAAGCCGGAGAGGTCGTGCGGGCGGTCTCGCAGCCGACGGAGTCCGACTCCGCCGTGGCGCCTCGCGAGGAGCCCGCGGAGTCGCGGCGCTAGAGGGGCCAGAGGAGACCAAGTCCCGCGATCAGGGACCCGGCTTCGTTTAGGATCGTCCGGACCGCTCCGATTTCGAGGAGGCGTGATGACCCTTTTGCCGAGCCGATTCCTGCGTGCCGCCCTTGCCGCCGTCGCGATCGCGTGCGCCGCCGGCTCCGTCTCCCGCGCCGCCACCAACAAGCCGCCGCTCCACGCGAAGAAGTGGCTCGCCATCACGGGAAAGCCGCTCGCGGCGACGGCGGGCGCGATGATCTTCCAGAAGGGCGGGAACGCCGTCGATGCTGCGGTTGCGATGATCGCCGCCACCTCGACGATGTGGGACACGCTGTCCTGGGGCGGCGAGACGCAGGCGTTGATCTACAACCCGAAGACCGGCAAGGTCATCGGCATCAACGCGCTGGGCGTCGCACCCTCCGGAGCGACGCCGGAATTCTTCCGGTCGAATGGGATGGCGTACCCGCCGGAATACGGGCCTCTCGCCGCGGTGACGCCGGGCACGCCCGGGGGCATCATGGTGATGCTCGCCGAGTTTGGGACGCTCTCTCTCGCGGACGTGCTCGCACCCGCGATCGAGATGGCGGACGGCTATCCCGTCGAGCAGCAGCACGTTTCGACCGCCACGAAGCAGCGCGACTGGCTCCTGAAGTGGCCCGAGTCGAAGCGGGTCCTGCTGCCCCGTCCCGGCGACCAGCCGCCGCAGGCGGGCGAGATCTTCCGGCAGCCCGACCTCGCCGCGACGCTCCGGAAGCTCGTCGAAGCCGAGAAGCACGCGCTCACGGCGGGGAAGGGCCGAAGGGACTCGATCCTCGCGGCTTACGACCGCTTCTACAGGGGCGACATCGCGCGGGAGTTCGTACGCGGCTCACGCGAAGTCGGCGGGCTCCACACGCTCGAGGACCTCGCGAACTGGAAGGTCCGCATCGAGGAGCCGGTGAAGACGACGTACAAGGGGATAGACGTCTACAAGCTAGACGTGTGGACGCAGGGCCCCGCGATGCTCCAGGCCCTGAACATCCTCGAGGGCGTGGACCTCAAGGGGATGGGCTACAACAGCGCGCGCTACATCCACGCCGTCTACCAGGCGATGAGCCTCGCGTTCGCGGACCGCGACTTCTACTACGGGGACCCGTACTTCCCCCCCGCCGAGCCGACGAAGGGGCTGCTCTCGAAGGACTACGCCGCCGCGCGCGCGAAGACCATCGACTGGGCAAAGAACGATCCGAACGTGAAACCGGGCGATCCGTATCCGTTCCAGGGGGAAAAGAACCCGTTTTCGGATCTCCTGGAAAGGTGGAAGAACGGAGCGCCGAAGGCGCGCGGCCCGCAGGTCACGAACCAGGACGCGCCGTCAGCCGCGCTGCGCCCGCCCGCATTCGCCTTCGAAGAGAAATTCCCGTCTTTCTCTTCATCGCTCTCTTCAGCAGATCTCTTCTCCTCCGATCCCTTCTTCGCCGGCACGACGTCCGTCGAGGCGGCCGACGCGGAGGGCTGGGTCGTCTCCGTCACGCCGTCAGGCGGCTGGCTCCCGGCGGTCATCGCGGGGAAGACCGGCATCGGCATGAGCCAGCGCATGCAGAGCTTCACCCTCGACCGCTCGGAGAACCCGTTCAACGTGCTCGAGCCCGGCAAGCATCCGCGCGTCACGCTCACACCGACGCTCGCCCTCAAGGACGGCAAGCCGTACCTCTGTTTTTCCGTCCAGGGCGGCGACTCGCAGGACCAGAACCTCCTGCAGTTCTTCCTGAACGTCGTCGAGTTCGGGATGACGGTGCAGGAGGCGACGGAGGCCGCGAACGTCAACAGCTACCAGATGCGGAGCTCGTTCGGCGCGCACGAGTCCCGGCCCGGCGCGATGATGATCCCGGCGTCGCTTCCATCGTGGGTGCGGGCCGATCTCGCGAAGATGGGCTACAAGCTCGAGCCGGCGGCGAAGACGTCCGGGCCGATCAACGCCATCTGGCTCGACCGCGCGCACGGCACGATGTGGGGCGGGTCCAGCGACCACGGCGAGGACTACGGGATCGGGTGGTGAGGCGGCGGTCTACGCGACGCGCAACTGCTGACGCGTCGTCGGGGAGATCTTCTCGTCCGGCGTGAGGATCCCGCGGAAGTTCAGCGGGTCCGCGGCCGAGACGAGGACGGGCGGGACTTCGGGCGCCTCGCTCAGGCGCCTGCGCACCGCGCGCAGCAGCGTGACCGCTTCGGGCAGCGCGTACTGTTCGCCGTCGAAGCCCGCGACGAAGCGACCCCCCCGAACCTCGCCGCGCGCCTCCAGCGTGCGCAGGACGCGCGCGATCTCGCGGAAGGGCAGCGGCTGCTTCTCCCGAGCGAGCGTCTTCCGGAAGACGACGCCCGTGCGCAGGAGGAGGCGCCGTGCGACGAACTCGGCGGAGGGCGCTCTCGTTTCGGCGCGCGTGAGGAGGCTCCAGCGGCCCGTCGAGAGCGCGGCCGTCTTCCTCTTCGAGGCCGGGACGACGAGCCACCTCAGGCCACTGAAGGAATCGCACGTCGCGAGGCCGAGGGCGATCAGCTCGCTCAGGCCCTCTTCGACGAACGTCGGCGGAAGCTGCGTTTCGCGTGCGAGCTCCCGGAAGAACATCGCGCCCCGGCGCTCGAGGGCGTCGCGGACTTCCTGGCCCCGGCCCGAGAGCGGGCGGGTCTCCTCCTGCGCCGCGAGCGCGGACCATTCCTCCAGATCCTGCCGCGGGAAGAGGCAGATCGGAGTGCGGCGCGTCGGCCCGGGGGCGGCTCCCCAGAGACGGCCCCAGGCCACCTCGCCCGAGAGCGTGAGCTGGTCCAGCCATTCGCGCTTGTATCCGCGCACGCGCGCGGGCAGGACGCTGGCCTCCCATGCCGCCGCGGACACCTCGAACCCCGCGAGCTGGGCGACGACCTGCGCCACTCCGCGCGGGCCTTCCAGCCGGTGCTCGGGATCCGCGTGCTGCCAACACGCGAGAAATCGCAGAAACTGCGACGCCGTGACGGGTTCGATCTCCCTTCGCAGCCGGTCGAGCGTGTAGCGGTGGATGCGGGCGAGGAGACGCCGGTCGCACCAGCCGGCGCGGCCGCCGATGCGCGTGCGCAGGATGGCGCCTTCGCCCTCGAGCGCGAGAAGAAGGGATTCGTCCTCGTCGCCGGCGGCGATCGGGCCGAGCGCCTCGAGCCTCCCGCGCAGAATCGCCTTCGGTTCGCGCGTCGCTTCGGCCGCGAACCAACGGCTGTTCTCGAGGGAGACGCGCCGCGCGAGCGCGAGCTCGTCCAGCCACGCCTGCCAGGGGCGGGCCTCCTCGGCGGTGACGTAGCCCATCCAGAGCAGCGCCTCGTGCACTTCCTCGGCGTTCGCGGGCTGGGGCCACGCTTCCTCGCGTACGCGCGCGATCGCCTCGGGGTCGAGGATGCCGATCTCGTCGGCGGAGCGCGCCCCGAGCACACGGCGGGAGTGGACCGCCTGCGTGCGCCGCTCCTCGAGGGGCGCGTCGTCCAGGAACGTGTAGAGCTGCGAGGCGAGGATGCCGCGCGCGAATGCGGAGGGCTCGACGGTGTCCACGGCGAGCCGCTGGATGGAGCCGTCCTTCAGGCCCCGCAGAACTTCGAGGAACCCGTCGACGTCCATCGCCTCGGTGAGGCAGTCCTCGATCGTCTGCGCGACGATCGGGTGCTCCATCGGGACCTCGATGGGCCCTCCCCGCAGCGTCTCGGGACACGCGGCTACCGCGGGAAACGCCGTCACGAGGAGGTCGTTCGCGCGCATGCGCTGGAGGGGCGCCGGCACGCGCCGGCCATTGCGCGCACGATCGAGGAGGAGCGCCCGCTGCGCGTTCCAGCGCCAACGCGTCTCGAAGAGGGGGGACGCGAGCACGGCCTGGACGAGGACCTCCTTCGCCGTGGCCGGGCTCAGGTAATCGAAGACGTCCGGAAGATCGAAGCTGTGCTGGGGACCGAGCGAGAGGACGATCGACTCTTCGTTCGCGGCTGCCTGGAGCTCGAACCCGAAGCCCGTGCAGAACTTCTTGCGCAGCGCGAGGCCCCAGGCCCGATTGATCTTCGAGCCGAACGGCGCGTGGACGACGACCTGCATGCCGCCGCTCTCGTCGAAGAAGCGCTCGAGGATGACGCGCTTCTGCGTCGGGACGGCGCCGAGCGCCTCCCGCCCCGAAGAAACGTATTCGGCGATCTGGATGGCGGCGCCTTCGGGCAGGGCCTCGCCGCACTCGAGAGACAGACGAGAAAGAGAAGAATTCGCGATCAGCTCTCGAATCCTTCCGATCTCCGCGGCCAGCTCCCGCGTTCTCCCGGGGGCTTCCCCGAGCCAGAACGGGATGGACGGCGGCTGGCCCTTCGCGTCCGCGACGCGGACGATGCCGGGCTCGACGCGCAGGACGCGCCAGGAAGCGTTTCCGAGCTGGAAGATGTCGCCGCGGTTCGACTCGACGGCCCAATCCTCGTTCACCGTGCCGACGAGAGTGCCCTCGGGCTCGAGACGCACCTGGTAGTCGGCCGTGTCCGGGATCGCGCCGCCGGACATGAGCGCCGTGAGCCGGGACCGCTTCGTCCCGAGGAGGCGGCCGTTCACGCCGTCTCGGTGAAGAAGGGCGCGGCGTCCGCCCGTGTGTAGCGCGACGACGCGGTCGAACTCCTCGCGAGAGAGATCGCGATACGGCCAGGCCCTGCGGACGAGATCGAAGAGCTTTTCTTCCTCCCACGCCTCGGCGGCCGCCGCGGCGACGATCTGCTGCGCGAGAATGTCCAGAGGCCGCGGGGGCATCGGCGTGCGGTCGAGGACGCCGCGGCGGATCGACGCGACAAGGGCCGCACCCTCGACCAGCTCGTCGAGCGTGAGCGGGAAGAGCCGCCCTTTCGGCGTCTTGCGCAGCACGTGGCCGGAGCGGCCGACGCGCTGAAGGAACGTCGCGATGGAGCGCGTCGCGCCGACCTGGATCGCGAGGTCCACGTCCCCGACGTCGATCCCGAGCTCCAGCGACGCCGTGGCGACGAGCGCGCGGAGAGTGCCCGCCTTCAGGCGCTGTTCGGCGTCCAGACGACGCGCTTTCGACAGGCTGCCGTGGTGGCTCGTGACGGCGTCCTCGCCCAGTAGGCGCGTGAGCTGGGCCGCGATGCGCTCGGCCATCTTTCGCGTGTTCACGAAGACGAGCGTCGTCCGGTGCTCGAGGACGAGCTCGCCGATGCGCGCGTAGATCTCCTCCCACTGCTCGTGCGAGCACACCGTGGACAGAGGCGAGGGCGGGACCTCGATGCCGAGGTCCAGCGCCCGGAACGTCCCGGCGTCGACGAGCGTGCAGGATCGCCCCGCCCCCACCAGGAACCGGCTGACGTCTTCGAGGGGCTTCTGGGTGGCGGAGAGGCCGACCCTCTGGAGGGGGCGCCCCGTCAGGTGTTCGAGCCGTTCGAGAGAGAGCGCGAGATGGCTGCCGCGCTTGTCGCGGAGGAGCGCGTGAATCTCGTCCACGATGACCGTCGAGACGGTGCGCAGAATGTTCCGCCCGCCCGCGCTCGTCAGGAGGATGTAGAGCGACTCCGGCGTCGTCACGAGAATGTGAGGGGGCCGGCGCGCCATGGCCGCGCGCTCCGCAGAGGGCGTGTCGCCGGTTCGCACGAGGACCCGGATCTCGGGCACCGCGGGATCCAGCGCGCGGATGGCGGCCAGGGGCCCCTGCAGGTTCTTCTGGACGTCGTTCGAAAGGGCGCGGAGAGGAGAGACGTAGAGGATCTGCGTCTCGTCTTTCAGCGCGGAGCCCTGCCGGATGAGGGCGTCTATCGCCGAAAGGAAGGCCGCGAGCGTCTTACCGGAACCTGTCGGGGCCGCGATGAGGGTGTTCCGGCCCTGGCGGATCGGGGGCCAACCCTCCCGTTGGGGCGGCGTCGGCTCGCCGAGGTTCTCCTGGAACCACTTCTGAACGGCGGGGTGGAGCGGGGCGAGGAGTGACATCGAGACTCCATCTTAACGAGAGTCCGCCCCCCCGCTATTCCCGGCCGAAGGCACCTACCAGATGCTCGGGCGGTCCGCCTCCGCGCGGCGCATCGGGGTTCCCTCGGCGCACCCGAACGCGTCATAGAACTCCGGCAGGTTCGAGGGCGGGCCGATCGCGCGCCAGTGCCCGGGGCTGTGCGGGTTCGTGTTGAGCTGCACGCGCATGGACTCGTCGCGGTACTGGCTCCTCCAGATCGTCGCGTACGAGAGGAAGAAGCGCTGCTCCGGCGTGAACCCGTCAATTTTGGCGATCTTCTCCGCCGGCTTGCCCTGGAGGGCCTTCTGCAGTGCCGCGTAGGCGATCTTGATCCCGCCGAGGTCGCCGATGTTCTCCCCGAGAGTCAGCTTTCCGTTGATGGACTGGTCCGCGAGCGCCTTGTAGCCGTCGAACTGTTTCACGATGAGGGCCGTGCGTGCGTCGTACGCCTTGCGGTCGTCGGGCGTCCACCAGTTCTTGAGGTTGCCGTCCGCGTCGTACTGGCTGCCCGAGTCGTCGAAGCCGTGGGACATCTCGTGTCCGATCACGACGCCGATCCCGCCGTAATTCACGGCGTCGTCCGCGTCCTCGTAGAAGAACGGCGGCTGGAGGATGCCGGCGGGAAAGACGATCTCGTTCAGCGACGCGTTGTAGTACGCGTTCACGGTCGGGGGCGTCATGCCCCATTCCGTGCGGTCGATCGGCTTGCCGAGCTTCGCGAGGTTGCGCCTCGTCTCGAAGACCCGAGCGCGGCGGACGTTCTCCGCGAACGGGACGTCACGCGAGATCGTCAGGGCCGAGTAGTCCTTCCATACGTCCGGATGACCGATCTTCACGTTGAAGGCGGCCAGCTTTCGCTGGGCCTGGGCCTTCGTATCGGCGCCCATCCACGGCAGCGCCTCGATGCGCTCCTTGAGAGCGGCGCGCATGTTCTCGACGAGCACCCGCATGCGCTCCTTGGCCTTTGGACTGAAGGCCCGCGCGACGTACATGGGCCCCACGGCCTCGCCAAGCGCCATGTCAGTGGCCGCCTGCACGCGCCTCCAGGGCTCCTCCTGCTGAGGCGTGCCGTTCAGCTTCTTGTGGTCAAAGGCGAAGTCTTCATCCTGGAAGGCCCTCGACAGGAGCGGTGCAGCCGTCCGCGCGGCGTGCCAGCGGAGGTACGTGCGCCAGTCGGCCGGCGGGACCGCGCGCGCGAGCGCCGCGAATCCCGTGAAGAACGCGGGCTGGCGGACGTTGACCTCGGCCGAGGCCGAGGCGCCCATGTCGGCGAGGAACTTCGCGAAGTCGAATCCGGGAGCCTCCGCGTTCAGGGCCGCGAGCGTCTTCTTGTTGTAGGTCTTCTGCGGGTCGCGGTTCT
>JBDTML010000301.1:0-7833 GCA_039934255.1 Acidobacteriota bacterium
AGAAGTCGCGGACGTAGCCCGCGCGCGCGTAGATCTTCGGGACCTTCGCCTTCCAGACAATCGCGAGCGCCGCGGTTTCGCCGGGCGCCACGGCGCGGGGGAGCGGGACGACGAGGACGGTGCGGTCGTCCGGGTTGCCGTCGTCGGGGCTTTCGAAGCGGGCGCCCTTGATGAGCTCGGCGCCGTCCCACGCCATGGACGTCACGTCCGTGTAGCCCCAGCCCTTACCCGTGTCGGGCTTGTCGCCGCGCACCTGGCCGCCGGACTCCTTGAAGAACGTGGAGCGGTCGTTGCGGAACGCGTTCCAGTAGAGGTGGAAGCGCAGCTCGCCGACGGGCACGTCCGACGGGTTCGTCCACTTGAGCGTCATCGACCCTTCGACGAGCTTCGTCCCAGGTTCGAGGGTAACCCTGATGTCATAGTCGACGACCTTCCGAGGTGCTTCCAGGGCCGCGGCAGGCAGGGCAAACGCGAGCGCCGCGGCGGCGGCGAAGGCGATGTGTCTCATGATCGTCGCGGATTCTAGCCCTGCGGTAGAGTCGCGCGATGCCGATGTCGAGGGGCGACCTCGTCGCTTTGACGGGAGGTACGGGCTTCGTGGGCAGCCACGTCGCGGACGCGCTCCTCATGGCCGGGTTCCGCGTGCGTGCGCTCGTCCGCCGCCCGGACGACGTCGCGTGGCTGAAGGGAGCGGGCGTCGACTTCGTGAAGGGCGACGTGCGCGACGCCACGACGCTGCCGGCGCTCGTCGAGGGCGCCTCCGCGATCGTTCACGTGGCGGGCAAGACGTCGGCGCGAAACGAAGCCGAGTACATGGACGCGAACGCGGGCGGGACCGCGAACGTCGCGGCGGCGGCTCGCGCGCATGCGGTGCACGCTCACGTCGTCCTCGTGTCGTCGCAGGCCGCCGGCGGCCCGAGCCTTGGCGGAATTCCCGTGAAGGTGGCGGATACGGCCCGCCCCGTCTCCTCGTACGGGCGCTCCAAGCTCGCCGGCGAAGAAGCCCTGAAGAGGGCGGGTGTGCCATTCACGATCCTGAGGCCCTGCGCCGTTTACGGCCCTCGGGAGACCGCGATTCGCGACCTGTTCGTCGCGGCGTCGCGCGGCGTGGTGCCGGTCATCGCGGGAGGGCGGCCCCGGATTCACATGGTCTACGGTCCGGATGCGGCCGCAGCGGTGGTCGGAGCCCTCGAAAGGGGGCCTCGCGGAGAGACGTTTTTCGTGGCCCACCCCGAGGTCCTGGATTTCGGCGCCATCGCCGCCACCCTGGCCGACTTGCCGTCCCGGCGCCCGTTTCGCCTCCCGATCCCGGCCGCCGCGATCCGTGGCGCCGGACGCCTTGTCGGCGCTCTTTCGGCGTTCGGAAAAGGGCCACCCGTCTTCAACAGTGAGAAGGCCGACGAGATGCTTCAAGCGGCCTGGCTTTGTGACGTATCGGAGGCGCAAGTCGCTCTCGGGCAGCCGTTTCGCACGGACTTTCGAACCGGAGCGAAGCTCACGTGGGACTGGTATCTCGCGCGCAGCTGGATCGTGGACAGGGGTGGTAAAATCCGGCGGACAGGGGAGCCGAATGACACAGCCTCGAATGGCGCGGCCGATGGCCGCTGAGGGTGAGCCGGTGCTCGGGCGGCCGAACACCCTCGCGACGCACGCCGGAAATCGGTCAATCTTCGACAAGTGTCGCGCCTACACCGCGCCGGACGATCTCATGGCCGCGGGCCTCTTCACGTTCTTCCGGACCATCGAGTCCGGCCAGGATCCGGTCGTCACGATGGGCGGCCGCGAGATGGTCATGCTCGGGTCGAACAACTATCTCGGTCTGACCTCGCACCCGAAAATCAAGGAAGCCGCGATCGCCGCCGTGCGGAAGTACGGCGCGGGCTGCGCCGGCAGCCGCCTCCTGAACGGCACGCTCGACATTCACGTCCAGCTCGAGGAGCGCCTCGCGGACTTCATGAAGAAGCCCGCCTGCGTCACGTTCTCGACGGGTTTCCTCGTCAACCTCGGCGTCATTTCGTCCCTCGCGGGCAAGGGCGACTCGATCTATCTCGATCGCCAGGACCACGCCTGCATCTACGACGGCGCGCGCCTCGCCGTCGGTGCCGAGGTCAAGAAGTTCAAGCACAACGATCCGGCCGATCTTCGGCGCCTCCTGGCCCTGAACGGAGACCGCAGCGGGCGGATGCTCGTCATCGACGGCGTTTTCTCGATGGAGGGCGACATCGCCGCTCTGCCGGAATACGCCGAGATCTGCGACGACTACGACATGGCTCTCATGGTGGACGACGCGCACGGTGTGGGCGTCCTCGGCAAGCACGGCCGCGGGACGTCCGAGCACTTCGGCATCGAGGATCGGGTCGACATCATCATGGGAACGTTCTCGAAGTCGCTCGCGACGGTGGGCGGTTTCGTCGTGGGCGATCCGGACGTGATCAAGTTCGTCAAGCACCGGGCGCGGGCGCTCATGTTCACCGCGGCCCCGCCGCCCGCGTCCGTCGCGGCCGTCCTCGCGGCCCTCGACATCATCGAGAGCGAACCCGAGCGCCGCGACCGCCTCTGGGAGAACACCCGCTTCATGCTCACGGCCCTCCGCACGATCGGTTTCGACTGCGGCGACTCCTCGACGCCCGTCATTCCGATCGTCGTCGGACCCGACCTCGTCGCCTTCAAGATGGCGAAGATGCTGGAGAACGAGGGCGTCTTCGTGAACGCCGTCGTAAGCCCGGCCTCGCCTCCGGGGCGCGCGCTCATCCGCACGTCCTACATGGCGACGCACACGCGCGCGCATCTCACGCGCGCCCTCGAGGCGTTCCACAAGGTCGGCCGCGAGCTGGGGCTCGTCTCGTAGGCGGCCCCCCTTCGCTCGCCCCCACGTGAGGGCGCGGACGGGGAGCGCGGCCCCCGACGGGAGCCGCGCTCATTTTGCCCGGCTCAGCGCGGCAGGATCGTGCGGGCGTCGCCCGAGTCGTTTTCGATCACCGAGGCCATCGCCGCGAACGCGCCATCCGTCGTTGGCGTTGCGACGACGAGCCGAGCCCCCGTGACGGCGCCCGAGGCGCCGAGGGCGCGTGCGACTCCGTTGATCTGCTTCATTCCGAGCGGAGGAAGAGACACGAGGGCCGTCCCCAGTGCCGCGCCTGCTTCCGAGACGAGGGTGAGGGAGACATCGAGGCTCGCGGCCGTCGCGTTGGCGAGGACGACGTTCGTCCGGGCGCGGGAGTCCTCCCGGATCGCGAGAAGCGACCGCGCCTGGCCGGGGCGCACGTAGTCGGACCCGGAGACGGCCGGGAAGCCCTGCCCCACGTGGCCGGAAGGCGTCTGCGCGAGCACCTGCCCGTATACGGTGAGCGCGGGCGTCGAGGCCGTCACGAGAATGGCGCCGTAGGTATTGCTGAGACCGAAGACGGACGAGACGACGTCCTGGTACGTGACCGACTTTCCGGCTGCGAGGGTGAAGCCCTGCGCGGGCCCCGACCGGCCGTCGATGTCGTGGCCGAGGAAGCGAACGGTGTAGGCCGCCTCCGTGTCGCCGGTATTCGCGAGCGTGAGGTCGGTCGTGTAACGCACGCCCGAGATTCCGGATGAGATGGTCGCGCTCGTCGGGAGAAGCCACGACGAGTCCGCGAGCTGGATCTTCACGACCTGCCCGAGCCCGACTGGAGGCGGGCCGAATCCGACGTTGGACACGTAGAGAGCACCGTCGGGCCCGAAGGTCATGGCCGTAGGAAGGGACAGGCCGCTCGCGATGACTTCGATCTCCCCGGACGCCTTCACGCGCACGACCCGGCCCGTGCCCGGCGTCGGGAAGGGATTGCCCGTCGTGTTCTCGAGAACGTACATGCGCCCGAGGGTGTCGAAGGCCACGCCCAAGACCGTCGTGAAACCCTCGGCGACGATGGAAATCTTCCCGTCGAGAGTGACCCGATAGATCTTCGACGAGCCCTGGACGATTGGAAAGGGATTGAGGTTGCCGATGTAGAACGCACCGTGGTGGTAGGCGATCGCCGCGGGCACGATGTGCCCCTGGGTCGCGGACACGTCGATCAGACGCGAGATTGCCCCGCTCTGCGGCGCGACGACGTCAATCTCCCCGTGGTTCGGCTCGACGGCATACAGGGCGCCGCGTGCCTCCACGAGCCCGTACCAGCTTCCGTCCGGCTCGAAGTCGTCGGGCTCGGAATGCGCCACCGGATGGACTCTCTGATACGCGCCGAGGTCCGCGATCACCTCCCACGTTCCGTCGCGATGAATGCGAGCGATGCCGTTGGGAAAGTTGGTGACGCCGTGCGAGCAGCCGGCGCCCGCGAGGAGCGCGTACATCGTGTCGCCCACGAACGCTACATCCGCGACACCGCTGACGAGCCCTCCCGAGCCGGCGCTCGTCTGGCTGGACGGGAAGTTGTCGGCGGCCGTCGTGCGGGCGCCATTGCGATCGATCCTCGAGACGCGCGCGCCGGTCCGGCTCCCCTTGTAGGGGCCGATCGGCGCGACGACCTGCTCGCACTGGCCTGCGGTCGAGTCGGCGCCCCCCGTGCCGCCCTCGGCGACGTACAGATTGCCGTCCGGCCCGAACTTGAGCCCGCGCGGGTTGTTCAAGCCCGTGGCGAAGACGGAGACGGTCGCGGCCTGCGGGAGCGTCTCTGCGGCCCTCGCGACGCCGCCCGCGGAGAACGAGGAAACGGCGGCCGCGGCGAGGAGGGCCGCGAGCTTCGGTGCACGTTGGAGCGCGTTCGAATCGATCATTTTCGGACTCCTTCTCGTCACCGGCGGTGACGTGTCCCAAATCTGGGGCGGCGGCGAGCCCAAGTCCTTGTAGAATTCTCACGTTTTCCTGATGACCGCGAGCCCCTACATTCCCAAAAGCATTTCCGTCGAAGGTTTCGAGTTCGACGCGGAACGCCGCGAACTCGTCGGGCCGGCAGGGGCAGTCGCGCTTTCTCGCAAGGAGTTCGATCTCCTCTCGCTTCTCGTTTCCAGGAGGCCGCGCGCGGTTTCGAAGGACGAAATCCACGAGGCGCTCTGGCCCCGCACGATCGTGGCCGAGACGAGCCTGACGACGCTCGTCAAGGAGTTGCGAACCAAGCTGGGTCAGACGGGCCGCCAGGGGCCCATACGCACGGTCCACGGCTTCGGATACGCGCTGGCCGAGAACGCGGCCGGTGCCGGGAACCCGGCCGTGCTTCGGCGATGCTTGCCCCGGCTCGTGCGGGGAACGGCTGAGATCTCGATGACGTCCCAGGAGCTCATCCTGGGCCGCGAAGCCGGCTCGGCGGGCACGATCGACGACGCCTCCGTATCGCGGCGCCACGCGCGCCTGGCGAGGGAAGGGGACGCCGTGGTCCTGACGGATCTCGGAAGCAAGAACGGGACGTACGTGGGCGGCGTTCGGATCCTGGCGCCCGTGGCCCTGCGCGACGGCGATGAAGTTCGCCTCGGGCTCGTGTTTTTCGTGTTTCGCGAGCCGGACGCTCAGGGCCTCCCTGAGACGAAGACCGTCGTCTGATCGGGATCGGGCCGACACCGCTGAAAGAACGTCTCGTCGCGGGGCCGGTCGATGTCGATCCCGCCTGCGCCCCGGTAGTAGGCTCCCGGCGCAAGGAAGACGATGCCCTCCCTCCACCCGAACGAGCTGACGATGCTGCTCGACCTGAGCGAGGCGCTCGGGTCGCCGCTGAACCTCAGGGCCTCGTTCGCCCGGGCTCTGGAAATCCTCGAGACGGACGTGAAAGCAATTTTCGGGATGATCACGTTTCTCGACGCCGAGTCCGGAGACCTGAAGGTGGAAGCAGCGACGGGCCGCCACGCAGCCGCCACCGGGAATCTCCGTTACCGCCCGGGGGAGGGGATCTCCGGGCGCGTCGTCAAGACGGGGAAGCCCATCGCCATCCCACATGCCAGCGAGGAACCTCTCTTTCTCGATCGGCCGGGCCTCCTCCGGTCCCGCCGAAAATCGAAGGACGATCTCTCGTATATTTCCGTCCCGATCCGGATCGACGGACGGAATGCGGGTGCCCTGGGAGTCGCCTTCGTCCACGAGAAGAGCCGGGACCTGGGACATCTCGTGAAGGTCCTCGGCATCGCCGCCTCGATGCTGGGGCAGGCGACTCGCGTGCATCGCCTCCTGGAGGCGCAACGCGACCGGCTGATGGAGGAAAACCGCCAGCTCAAGGAAGAGCTTCGCGAGCGTTACGACGTCGGCAATCTGATCGGGACGAGCCACCCGATGCAGAAGGTTTACGAGCAGGTGGCTCAGGCGGCGCCCGCGAACACCACCGTTCTCATTCGGGGCGAATCGGGTACGGGAAAAGAGCTCGTTGCCCACGCGATCCACCACAACTCCCCCCGTTCCGGCAAGCCGTTCATCAAGGTCAACTGTGCCGCGTTGCCGGAAAGCCTCATTGAATCGGAGCTGTTCGGGTACGAGCCGGGGGCTTTCACCGGTGCCGACAAGCAGAAGAAGGGGCGATTCGAGCTCGCGCACGGCGGCACGCTGTTTCTCGACGAGGTGGGCGACTTTCCCGCCGCGACGCAGGTCAAGCTTCTCCGCGTTCTCCAGGAGCGCGAATTCGAGCGCCTGGGCGGGGTCAAGCCGGTGCGGGTCGACGTCCGGCTGATCACCGCCACGAACACGGACCTCGAAGAGGCGCTGAAGATGGGGACGTTCCGGGAGGATCTCTACTACCGGTTGAACGTCTTCGGCCTTTTCGTTCCTCCGCTCCGGGAGCGCCGGTCGGACATTCTTCTTCTGGCGGACCACTTCGTCGAGAAGTACGCCGCCGCCCACGCGCGAAGCGTCCGGCGGATCTCCACCTCGGCGATCGACATGCTGATGAGCTACCACTGGCCCGGAAACGTCCGGGAGCTGGAGAACTGCATCGAGCGCGCCGTGCTGATCTGCGAGGGCGGTGTCATTCATGCCCACCACCTTCCTCCCACGCTTCAGACCGCCGAAGTCTCCAATACGCTTCCCGGGCAGTCGCTGGCCGACTCGATCTCCGGATACGAGAAGGATCTGATCCTGGACGGGCTGAAGATCGCGCGCGGGAACCGGGCGAAGGCCGCGAGACTTCTCCGGACGACGGAACGGATCCTCAACTACAAGATCGGAAAGCACGGAATCGACGCCGACCGCTTCCGTCCCTGAAGAGTGGGACGGGAAAGAAGAGAAGAGAGGAAGAGATTCCTACGAATATGTAGGAAAGTATGCCATCGCCAACGGATTCGTAGCCCATGGCGGTCGGCGGCCCGAGGCGCTCCGAACAGACACGCCCGGCGCGCGGGGACGCCGCGGGCCGCTTCTCGCCACATGGCGTACCGAGGCACACTTTCGTAGCTCCCCTCATGCATTCTGACAATCTCGTGGCCTGTGGGATGCCCCATCGATGCGAGGCTAACGCAGCCCAAGCCAAGTCCCGTCAATCACTTTCAAAGAGTCTCTCCCTCCTCGGTTCCCCGGCACGCAGCGTGCGAGCCGCACCGCATCGGGAGGGCGACGAATGAAAAAGAAGCTGATCACGATTCTGTTCCTGTTCGGAATCCTGGCGACCTCGTGGGCGCTACTCGCGGTGGATTCCTCCGGGGCCAATACCGGCGGAATCGCGAACGTCCCCTCTAAGGTCGCGGGCAAGCCGACGATCGAAGAGATCGGGGCGGCCGTCGGGCAGACGCGCGTGTCGCTCAATTTCGTCTGGACCCTGATGGCCGGTTTCCTTGTGATGTTCATGCAGGCCGGATTCGCCCTCGCGGAGACCGGCTTCACGCGGGCGAAGAACGCCGCCCACACGATGACGATGAACTTCATGGTCTACGGCATCGGGATCCTCGGCTTCTGGA
>JBDTML010000302.1:0-5897 GCA_039934255.1 Acidobacteriota bacterium
GCGACGTCCACGTGATCGTGGACGTCGTCGGGTTTTTCGAGTAACCGACGGAGTTGATCCGACGGCGGCTCGGGGCGCCGGCCCGGCGCCGGCGATCGCGTGGCGGCCGTGGTCGCTGACTTCCTAGCGCGGCCGGGGTCGCCTCTGGTAGCGAACGATGTCGTCGTGCTCGACGATGTCAATGAAGAAGACGGTGTCGGCCTCGACTCGAAAGACGATCCTGTCCCCGCTGCCGATTCGGGCTTCGAAGTAAAACTTCTCGGGCTGAATGGGCTTCACGCGGAGGCCCGGGGATGATTCGCGTCTGAGGAGAGCGAGCGCGGCCCGGTCGCAGGACCGCTGGCGATCGGCACGCAAGGCCCTGTAGGCCCGCTTCCAGTTCTCGGACCAGACTGCCCGGAGAAGGATGTGCTTTTCGGCCACGCGATCGACCTCGTCGTCCTATTTGCGCGTCCGGGGCCCTCGTTTGAGTCCGTCGAGAAACGCCGAGGCCTCGCCGGCGGTCCTGGTCGTCGTGCCCCGGCCCGAGACGATGCTCTTCTCAGCCTTCCGGATCCGCTCCTGCATCTCCGGATGGTGGAACCAGATCTGGTCCTTCGGAACGAGCGCAGCGGGTACGAGCTCGAACGTCCCCCGCCCGGTCCGCTCCAGGAGAATGAAATCCCCGGCTTCGACACCGAGAGCGGCGCGGACATCCTCCGGCAGGGTCGCGCGCCCCTTCTTGTCCAGCGTGACGAATGCCGAGCTCAATGGAAATCCCCCTGGCCCTCAGGCCCACAGTGGGATTATGCCACTCAGTCGAACCGGACCGAGACGAGTTTCGAGACGCCGGGCTCTTCCTGCGTGACGCCGTAGAGAGCCTGCGCGGTCTCCATCGTCCTCTTGTTGTGCGTGATGAGGACGAACTGTGTTTCCTCGGACAGCTCCACGAGGAGCGACGTGAAGCGGTCGATGTTCGCCTCGTCGAGCGGGGCATCGACCTCGTCGAGGATGCAGAACGGCGACGGCTTGTACTTGAAGATCGCGACGAGGAGAGCGACCGCCGTCAGTGCCTTTTCGCCGCCCGAAAGGAGGCCGATCGTCTGGTTCCGCTTGCCCGGCGGCTGCGCCATGATCTCGAGACCCGAGTCGAGAGGATCGTTTTCGTCCAGCAGGTGCATCGAGGCCGTGCCGCCGTGGAAGAGGCGCTGGAACACCTGGCCGAAGTTGAAGTTCACGGCCGCGAACGCCTCCTGGAAGCGCTCCGAGGACGTCAGGTTGATCGTCTTGATCGTCTCGAGAATCTGCGCGAGCGACGCCTCGAGGTCGGCCTTCTGACCGGACAGCTCTGCGAGCCTCTTGCTCTCGACTTCGTATTCCTCGAGCGCGGCGTGATTGACGGGCCCGAGCCGCTCGAGCGCGAGTGAGCGGGTCGTCACGTCTCCGGCGAGGGCTGCTTCGAGGTCTTCCCCCGTCAACGCCTGCTCGGCCTCGCTGCGCTCGAGGGTGGGCAATTCGCCCGGGAGGCAGCCGAACTCGTTCCGGCACTGCTCGACGAGGTGATCCTGGTCGGCCTTGCGCCGTTCGAGGCCGAGCTCGGCCTCGAAGCGCAGCCTGCGCGTGGCGTCGAGAGCCTCGCGCGAGGCGGTGGCCTCGGCCTCGGTGGCGACGCGAGCCCCGCGGCGCGTGTCGGCTGCTACGTCGGCCGCCGCGCGCCGAAGCTCTGCGTCGGTTGCGGCGATCGCGGCCGCGGCGTGCGCGGCCCGAAAGCCTTCACCGGCCGTGAGGGCCTGACGGCCCCTGTCCCCGACTTCGACGAGGGCGTCGGCGAGCTCCGCGACCCGGCGGGCCGCGTCCCGTGCACGTCCCTCCGCAGCCGCCGATGCGGAGGCGAGGGAGGAGGCGCGTTCCACGAGCACGTCCCGGGCGTTGCGCGCGGCGGCATCGGTTTCCGCGGATGCGAGGCGCGCCGCTCGCGCGCCGTCGAGCGCCGTCTCGAGCTCCGAGAGCGTCCGTTCCACGGTCGCCATTTCGGCCTGGCGCTGGGAGGCGAGGCGCTGGGCTTCGGCCCTGCTCTCGCCGGCTTTCGCCAGATCCTGCCGCAACGCGTTGTCCTCCTCGCCGAGCACGCGCCGCTCGAGGGCGGCCCTCTCTTCCTCGGTGCGGGCGCCGGCCGCTTTCGCCTCGGCTTCGGAGTGCGCGCGCTCGGCACCCCGGCTCATCGCGAGAGCCGCGTCGAGGGTCGCGGCGAACGTTCCGACCTGCTCAGCGAGTGTGCCGATTTCCGCCTCCGCTTCGACACGTTTCGCGGCGATGCCCGCGCGTTCGCCCGCGAGGTTGCGGAGGTCGCGCCGGACGATGAAGAGTCCTTCGCCGGGGACTTCGGTGCCGGCGGCCTCGACGACCGCTCCGCGCACGACGACGCCGTCGGTCGTCACGAGCGTGCGTTCCGGATGGAGGGACGCCAGCGCGAGTGCGTCGTCGACGTTCGCGACGACGACCGCGTCGGGCAGCGCGGAGGACGGCGCTCCGGAGGACTTCGCGACGAGCAGCTCGCGGGCGATCCCGAGGACGCGCGGGTCCTTCGGCTTCAGGGGAAACGGCGTCTCCGGGAGTGGGTGCACGAAACGTGCGGCGCCGAGCTTCTTCTCGCGCACGGCCGCCAACGCGGCGTCGAGCGCGGCTCGGGTGTCGAGGACGGGAGCCTCGAGGGCGGCGCCGAGCGCGGCGTCGAGAGCCTTCTCGAATCCGGGGGCGGCGTCGAAGTGATCCGCGAGAACGCCGTGGGGCTCGAGGCGCGCGGCCTCGAGCGCGCGGCGCGCGGATTCGCCCCCGGCTTCGCGCGCGGCGAGAGTCGTCTCGAGCGCGGCGGCGCGGACGTCGACGGCATGGAGAGCCGCGACGTGGGCCTCGCGGAGAGCCTTGAGCGTCGCGAGGCGGTCCTCGGCGGCGCGCCGGCCATGGCTTGCATCCTCGAGATGCCGGCGCGCGGACTCGAGGCCGGTCGAAGCCGCGGCGAGGAGGGCGTCGGCCTCGGCGGTCGCTTTCCGGCGCTCCTCGACGAGTTCCGTGGCGCGCGCGTGGCGTTCCTCGAGCTTCGCGAGCGCAAATCCGAGCCGGTCGACAAGAAGAGCGGCCTCGCGCTCACGGTTCGTGGCTTCGGCGGAGCGTCCCCCGGCGGCGAGAAGGTCGCGGCGCGAGGCCTCGCGCCGCCCCGTCACGTCGGCTTCCCGCGCCGAGACGTCGGCGAGGGCCTGGGCCGCGGCGGTGACCTCGGCGGAGGCCTCGGCAAGCGCGGCCTCCGCTTCTTCGCGCGCCTTCAGTGTGCGGCCGGATTCTTCGACGTACCGGCCGTGATCGGCTTCCGATTCCCGGCGTTGCGCCTCGAGGAGCTCCTGCCGGGCCGCGGCTTCCTCGGCCTCGCGCTGGGCGGCGGCGACGGCGGCGCCCGCCGCGAGAGCGGTTTCGCGCGCGCGGGCGAGGGCGTCGCCCGCCTCGCGGACGGCGCGCTCGTCCTCGTCGGCGAGGCGGCGCGCCTCGACGAGGCCCGCCTCGAGCCGGGAGAGTTCCGCCAGAGCGGCGGCCTCGGCGTCGGTCGCGGCCCGCAGAGCGGCTTCGCCCCCGGCAAAACCCGTGCTCAGCCGGTCGGCCCGCAACCGCGCGAGTCTCTTCTTCTGGGCCGCGAGGACGTCGGCCTGTTCCTTCCAGCGCGCCGCCCGCGAGGCCTGCCGCTTCAGCGAGGTGCAGGTGCGGTCGATCTCCGAGACGATGTCGGTGAGCCGCAGGAGGTTCCCGCGTGTCTCCTCGAGCTTCACCTCGGCCTGCCGCTTGCGGATCTTGTACTTCGAGACGCCGGCCGCCTCTTCGATGAGCCGGCGGCGGTCCTGCGGCTTGGTGGAGAGGATGAGGTCGATCTTCTGCTGCTCGATGATCGAGTACGCCCGCACGCCGAGGCCCGTCCCGGTCAGGATCTCCTGCACGTCCTTGAGGCGCGACTTCTTTCCATTGACGATGTAGTCGCTTTCTCCGTCGCGCGTCACGCGCCGCGTGAGGACGAGCTCTCCGCCGCTGTCCAGCCACTGGTCGCCGCCCCGCGACTCGAGCGTGATTGCGACCTCCGCCATTCCGAGCGGACGCCGATGCGCCGCCCCGTTGAAGATGACGTCCTCCATCGTCGTGCCGCGCAGATTGCGCGCCGACTGCTCGCCGAGCACCCATTGCACGGCGTCGCAGATGTTCGACTTGCCCGAGCCGTTGGGACCGACGATCGCGGTGATGCGCGACGGCAGCGTGACCGACGTGCGTTCAACGAACGATTTGAAGCCCTGGATCTCGAGTTTCTTCAGTCGGAACATGAACGCCTTCTCGCGCGGGCCGCGGGGTGTTTTTCGGGCCGCAACCTACCACGTGGGCCCGGCGGCCCACCACTACATTTTGAGGTGTCGCCTGCTCGGGGACTCAACCGGATGGGGTTTCGGCACCGGCCGGGGCGCCGCGTCGAGCGCCTTCAGGAGGCCCGATCGCGAGCTCACGCCGAGCTTCAGAAAGACGTGTTTGAGGTGGTCCTTCACAGTCCATTCCGTGATGAAGAGGCGGCCCGCGATCTCGGCGTTCCGAAGGCCCTCGAGCACGGCCCCCACGACCTCGGCCTCACGCCCCGACACGCCGCGCGTCGCGAGCCTCTCCTTCACGTCCTCGTGGGAGAGCGCGGACTGGATGCGCAGGGTGAGAACCGCGACATCATCCTCTTCGTCGTCGGCGAAGCGCGAGACGGAGGCCTCGAGCGCCCGGCCGTCGGCGAGGGTCGCGCGCCGCTTGTCGCCCGCCGCCGCCGTCGCGCCGAGACGCGAGACCCACGCTCCGAGAGAGGTCTCGCGGCCGTCTTCCGGAAGGACGGCGAGCGGTGCGCGCGCCGAGAGAAGCGCCGCGGCGGCGCGGTTCGCGTAGAGCACCGAGCCCGAGGGCCTGACGAGGAGGATCGGCGTGGACGCGGCCTCGGCGGCGCTCTCGAGCCGGCGGCGCGCGGCGGCGTGAATCTCCGCGGCTGCCGCGCTCTCGAGGAGCTGGGCGAGGAGCGGCCGCAGCACCTCGAAACGCAGGATCTCGGGCTCCGTCCAGGGCCGGCGCGGGCCGCGGATCATGGTGAGGGTTCCGCCGAGGAGACCCGTCACGTGAAATTCGACGGTGAGGACCTCCGCCGGCCCGGGACGCCGCCGGGGCGGCCGGACGAGGCCCGCCTTGAAGACGCGACTCCCGACGGCACGCCACCGAAAGCGCTGGCCGGAGGGCTCGAAGAGATACTCCATCTCCATGGAGTCCGGGTCGAGGACCGAACGCACGGAGCCGACGATGCGCGTCAGCGTCGTGGTGTGGCGCCCCCGGAAAGGGGGGCCGTCGAGCGGGGAAACCGGCATGGGTGGCGCTCTGCCCTCGTTCCCATTGTATGCGCCCCGGGGAGGCGGACCCCGTCGTTCAATTTGTGTTGACGCCGGGCGGACAGCCCGGGCGTGCGTGATAGGCTCGTGTCTGTTCAGGAATCTATCTCCCATCGGCGGAGGATCCGTTCCATGTTGAGCTTTGAAGTCCGCAAGACCGGCGGCGAATCGGAAGTTCGGAAGGTCCATCGGGATGTCATCCATATTGGCGCTTCGACGGGGAATGATCTCGTTGTGCGCGCACGCGGTGTTCTCGGCCGGCACGCGCGGATTTCGGTGGCGGGCGAGGAGCTTCGCCTCGAGGTGCTCGGCAGCGCCCCCGGTTCCGACGTCACCCTGAACGGCTCGGTCGTCAAGACAGCCGCGCTTGCCGCCGGAGATCGGATCGCGATCGGCGAAGCCACGATCACGCTTCTGAACGGTCCGGCGCCGAACCCGCACCGGATGTCCGCGCCGCCCGCCCGTGGGCGCGACGCCCTGTCG
>JBDTML010000303.1:0-2684 GCA_039934255.1 Acidobacteriota bacterium
CCCGGACCGCTCTTTTCCGGTTCCGACACGCGGACGGATCGTGGCGGACGATGGAGGGGATCGGGAAGCTGTTCCTGGGCGGGGGCTCGACGCAGTTCGTGGTCAATTCCCGGGACGTGACGGAGAGCCGGTCCGTCGAGGAGCAGCTCCGGCAGGCCCAGAAGATGGAGGCGGTCGGGCGCCTCGCCGGCGGCGTCGCCCACGACTTCAACAACCTCTTGACGGTCATCGGCGGCTATGGCGACCTGCTCGCCGTGTCTCTCGCCGACGACCCGGAACGGCGCGAGAGCGTGGACGAGATCGTGAAAGCGGCCGCCCGGGCCGCCGCGCTGACGCGCCAGCTCCTTGCGTTCAGCCGGAAGCAGGTCCTCGAGATGCGCGTCCTCGACCTGCGGTCCATCGTCGACGAGGCGGAAAAGATGCTCCGGCGGCTCATCGGCGAGGACATCGAGCTCGTCATGGCGAGGCCGGAGACGTCCGCGATGGTGAAGGCCGACCCGGGGCAGATCGAGCAGGTTCTCATGAACCTCGCCGTCAACGCCCGCGACGCGATGCCGAAGGGGGGGCGGCTCTCGATCGCGATCGCGCGCGAAGAGATCGGCGCCCCGCTCGCATTCGGGTTCGAGGCCGCCCCGCCGGGCCGCTACGTCGCCCTCTCGGTGACCGACACGGGGGAAGGGATGGACGAGAAGACCCGGGCCCACATCTTCGAGCCCTTCTTCACGACGAAGGACAAAGGGAAAGGCACGGGGCTCGGCCTCTCGACCGTTTTCGGGATCGTCAAGCAGAGCGGGGGTTTCATCGACGTGACGAGCGGGCCGGGGCGCGGGACGACGTTCAAGATCGTGCTGCCGGAGGCCGAGGGGGTTCCGCAGGGGAAGCGCGACTCCGGCGTGCATCGCCGGCACGGGACCGAAACCATCCTCCTCGTGGAGGACGACGCCGGCGTCCGGGAACTGACGCGCACGCTTCTCGAGCGGAACGGATACCGGGTCGTGGCGGCGGACAGCCTCGACGATGCGCTTGCGAAGGCGGACGCTTTCGACGGCCCGATCCATCTCGTCCTGACGGACGTCGTCATGCCGCGCGGCACCGGGCCGGATCTCGTGAAGGCTCTCGAGCCGCGAAGGCCCGAAGCGCGCATCCTCTTCATGTCGGGCTACACGAACGAGCTGCTTGCGGTGCAGGGCCTTGCCGACCGGGCGTCGGGACTCCTGCAGAAACCCTTCAAGGAGGGCGATCTCCTGAGCCGGGTTCGCGAGGTTCTGGACGCGCCGGCGTCGCCCTCGCCCGTGGTAGCCTGAACGGGCGTTCTTTCAAATCGTCCTCGAGTCCCCTCGACCTCCGGGGGGTGAAAGAGGGAAGCGGGTGAGATTCCCGCGCGGCCCCCGCCACTGTGACCGGGGACGCGCCCGGCGAGATCCCACTGGCGGCGAGAGATCGGTTCAGCCGGTCGCGCCTCCGGGAAGGGGCCGGGCGCGGACGATCCGGGAGCCAGGAGACCTGCTCGAGAACATCGCTATCGCAACGCCTTCTCCGGGGCTCGGGAAGTCGCGGCTGCCTCCGTCCCCCGGGCGGGCGCGCCGCTCCTTTTCGATGGGAGGGTGAAGCCAACGGAACGGAGGTGTTCCATGGTTTCTCGTGTGGTCTTCGCCCGGTCGTCGTGTGTCCTTCTCTTCCTTTCCTTTCCTCTCTCGACGTGCCTGCTTGCGCAGCCGTCCGCGACGGCGGGGGCCTCGAAGCTTGCCGCCGACGTCGTCGTTTCGGCGGCGGCCGAGCCCGAACCCGCCGTCTCGCTGGGAGCCGCGGCGACGGTGATCGACGCCGAGGAGATCGTCGCGTCCCGGACCACGACAGTCCTGGACCTCCTCCGGACCGTTCCGGGCCTCGACGTCGTGCAGTCTGGCGGGCCGGGCACGGTGGCGTCGCTGTTTCTTCGGGGAACGAGCTCCACGCAGACGCTGGTCCTCGTGGACGGTGTCGCCCTGAACAGTCCCTTTTTCGGGGGCACCGACTTGTCCGGGCTGTCGCTCGCTAATGTGGAGCGAATCGAAGTCGTGCGCGGACCTTTCTCTGCGCTCTATGGCTCGGACGCGATCGGGGGTGTCGTGCGCATCTTCACGCGCCGGGCGGCCGACGCGGGAGCGAGCGGACACGCGAGCTTTGCTCTCGGAAATGCGGGAGGGAAAGAGGGACTGGGTGAGATCGGATTCCTGGAAGGTGTGCTGTCGGGGACACTAGGCTTTCGAAGGACTCTTTCCTGGGGCGACCGGCCGAACGAATTTTTCTCTGGAACGTCCCTCTCCGGGGCGCTGTCGGCGCAGGTGGGTGAAAGGGCGTCGGTCGGCGTCACCGCCCGCCGCGAGTCGGGACGGACCGGCATTCCCACGGACGGCGCCACGCCCACGCTCCAGCGCTCCACTTCGAGTGATACGACCGCCGTCGAGGTCCCTCTTTCTCTTTCGCTTTCGAAGAATATCTCTCTCTCCGCCTCGGTCCGCTACGTCCGCGACAGGCCCGGGTACGCCGACCCCGCCGACCCGTTCTTCACGTCGTCCACGACGGACGCGAGGCGCGCGGGAGCACGGGTCGCCTCCACGTCGGCTCTCGGCGCTCACCGCCTCACGGTGGGGGCCGACTGGGAACGGACGCTCGTGTCGAACGAGAGCAATTTCGGGGTCGCG
>JBDTML010000304.1:0-1689 GCA_039934255.1 Acidobacteriota bacterium
TGCCCGGAGTCGTCGGGCGGATCGGAACGCTGCTCGGGTCGCGGGGCGTCAACATCGCGGATCTCGCGTTGTCGAGGGGCAAGGACGGACGGGCGGCGGCGGTCGTGCGCATCGACCGGCCGGACGGCGGCACGATCGGACCGGATCTCGTCAAGGCCGTCTCGACGCTCGAGGGGATCGACGCGGCACGCCTCGTGACGCTCGGGTGATCGCGTGAGCTCGGCGCCGCGCGTGCGCGCGAGGCGGCGCGTCGGCGTCGTCTTCGGCGGCCCGTCCCGCGAGCACGGCGTGTCGTTCGTGTCGGCGGCGTGCCTTCTCGAGAATCTGCCGAAAGAGGCCTACGAGGCGATTCCGCTGTTCGTGGGAAAGAACGGCGTCTGGCACGGTCCGAGTGAATCGAAAAGCGAGCTGGCGCGCCAGCTCGCCCGGCCGCCGAAGGACCTGCTGCTCGATGGTGTGAAGCCGGGGTCGAGACCGGCCGCGACGTCGGAGATCGTCGACTCCTTTTTCACGGCGTGGCACGAGGCCGGCGCGGACGTTCTCTTTCCCATCGTGCACGGGACGTTCGGCGAGGACGGAGTGCTCCAGGGCCTTCTCGAATCGCTCGGCATCCCATACGTCGGGTTCGGAGTCGGGGCATCGGCAGTGGGGATGGACAAGATTTTCATGAAGGCGGCCTTCGGCGCGGCAGGTCTTCCGCAGGTGGAGTACGTCGCCTTCTCGCGTGCCGCGTGGAGGGCGCCAGAGGAGCGTGCCGCCCTCGTGGAGCGGACGGAACGCCTCGGCTTTCCTCTTTTCGTGAAGCCGGCGTGCGCGGGATCTTCCGTGGGCGTCTCGAAGGTGAAGTCGGAAGAAGGGTTCGCTCCCGCGGTCGAAGAGGCGCTTCTGGTCGACGGGCGCGTTCTCGCCGAGAGGGGCGTGGACGCTCGCGAGATCGAGTGTTCCGTTCTCGAGGGCGAACCGGGCGGCCGCACGGACGCGTCGCTGCCGGGCGAAATCGTGCCCGGGCACGAGTTCTACGACTACGAGGACAAGTACATCGGGACGGGCTCGCGCTCGATCATCCCGGCCGATCTGCCCGAGTCCTTTCAAAGCGAAATGCGGCGGCTCGCCGTGCAGGCGTTCGACGTCCTCGGCGGCGCAGGCTTCGCGCGCGTGGACTTCTTCCTCGAGCGCGGCACGCATCGGATCCTCGTCAACGAGATCAACTCCCTCCCGGGCTTCACGCCGATTTCGATGTTCCCGAAGATGTGGGAAGCCACCGGCCTCCCGCTCCCGAAGCTCCTCGACCGGCTCGTCCGGAGCGCGTTCCAGCGTCCCACGCGGGGGCGCTGAGCGGCTCGGTCGTCTAGCGGTACACCACGACGATGCCGGCGAGGCCGATCTCGCCGAGGGTGTCGCGCGCCGCGTCGGCTTCCCCGCGCGTCCCGTAGGGCCCGAACTTCACGCGCTTCAGCCCCAGGTACTCCTCGATGTAGGGATTCGGGTACCGCGACGCCAACCGGTCCCTCAGCTTGACGGCGTTCGCCTCGTCGCCAAATGCGCCGGCCTGAACGGCCCACGCGCCGGAACGCGGAGGCGCGACCGGGCCGGTGGGCCTCGTTGTGTTCGACGTATTCGCAGCCGTGGCGGGCGGCGGCTCGTCGGTGCCCGCCCGGATGCGCGCGTTGTCGCCCAGCGCCACGACGC
>JBDTML010000305.1:0-9693 GCA_039934255.1 Acidobacteriota bacterium
GCGGGTTGTGGCAGGAGGCGCAGTTCATCTGCCCTTCCTTGAGGGGATGGCCGGAGCGCTGGTTCATCGCGATCCGCTGGGCGCCGTGGCACTCGAGGCACTTCTTCGTGACGGCGCTCGGGCCCGGCAGCGTCTTCGCCATCTCCGGTGTTCCGCCGTGTTCCGCGTGAACGCCGTGGCAGGACGCGCAGGTGAGGCCCGCCATCTGGTGGGCGCTCCCCTCCCAGTGGGCCTGCATCGGCTTGCCCGCGTGACACGACAGACAGGCGACGTTCGCCTGCGCGCCCTTCGTGACGCTCACCGGCTTCTTCTCCCCGCTGGAGGCCGCGTGCTCCTGCGCGCCCGCGTGACAGCTCACGCAGCTCGCCGAGGCGTACGACTTGTCGCCCGCGAACGTCCGTCCGTGCGCCGTCTTCGTGAACGCCTTGGCCACGTCCGTGTGGCAGCTGGCGCAGTCCTCGGCCGCCCGGGCCGGCGCTCCGAGCGCCAATGCGCTCGCGACCGTCAGGGCCAAAGCGAGTCCCTGTCCCGCGTATCTCCTCGTCATAGGTCAACCTCCTCCGGATCGGGCTTCGACATGGCCGCGGCAAATTCCACGAGCCTCGCTACAAGGTAGCCCTCGCAGCACCCGCCGCGCGTGAAGAGGTTCTGAAGATTCGTTCAGGAATAGACGTGGCCTACGAAAAGGCGCGAGGTTCAGAGCGCCGCGGAGCGGCCGCCTCGCGGCCGGCGTTTCCACGCGACGTAGGGCCGCGCGAGCGCGCGCAGCGCGGCGAGCTTCGTCTCGTAGAGGCGCGACCCCAGCGTCTCGGGCACGAGCTCGGCGGCCTCCTCGGGCTGCACGACGAGCGACACCTGAATTCCGGGGAGGATCCCGACGGGCAGGCCCACGCGGGTGACCGCCTGCCAGAGGTACGCGAAGACTTCCTTCATGTCGTCCGGCTTCGGCGGGTCGATGTGCTCCATCGCGCTTCCGAGCGTCGGCCGGAAGATGCAAACCGTCGGGAACGCGCCCGCGTTCACGATTCGATCGATCGCGCGCTTCGTCGCGTCGATGGGCTCCGGGCCCGCGATGATCTCCCCCGAGACCTTGCCCGCGCCGAGCTTCTTCGCCGTGTACACCATCGCCTCGAAAAACGCGTGCTGGCCCACCGTCTGCGCTTTCCCGGGACAAAGCCGCGCGAACGTCTCGGCATCCTCGAACTCGTAGCAGAAGGAGAAGTGGTCCGTTCCCGCCGCGATGAGGTCGTCGTACTCCTGGAACTTGCGACGCGGAACGGGCACGGCCTGGACGCCGATGAATCCGCCGACCTCGGCGCGGATCGCCTTCACGAAGGGTTCGCACTGCCTCAGGCCGTGGAGCGACTCGTGCTTGTCTATGTCCTCGAAGTGATAGCCCGTGTTCAGGTGCGTGAAGATCGAGCCGGAGTGGTCGCGCGCGGCCTTCGCGACCTCGACGACGTCCGAGACCTTCTTGCGGGATTCCTCGGCCTCGCCCACGTTGCGGCCCGTCGTGCAGAACGCGCAGGCCGGGGAGGCGGGCAGATTCCAGTAAAGGCACGCGTTCGAAACGTAGATCCCGAGGTATGTGCCCTGCAAGACGCCGATGCGGCTCATCTCCGCGCCGGTCTTCGTCTTCCACGAGTACCACTCGGGCTCCGGCGGCACCTCGACGGGATAGTGGTCGCCCGTGCGCGTGTCGGTGACCGCGTATTCGCTCCCGCTCTTGACGAGGAGAAACGGCGACTTCGCCGCGAACGGCTCGACGACCGGAACGTTGATCCAGATCTTCTTCCGGGGGGACGGCAGCAGCAGCTCGAGGCCCGAGCCGAGGCCGGCGCGCGTGCGCGAGATGCGCCGCCCGTCCTCGTCCACGTGGCAGGACTCGTCGATGCGCATTCCGAGGCAGAACAGCTCGATCTCCAGCTCGACGGGCTTCAGCACGGATCTCCTCCAGACTTCAGCTTGCGGCACCGCGCCACGGGCGGCCATGATGCAGGAACTTCAGCCCGAAGCCCGATCGGCCTTGAAGCGCTTGCGCCGGGGAAGCATGTCGTTGATTTCGCGGAGGGCCAGCTCGAAACCCTTGGTCACACCCGCGGGCTCTTCGCCGCGCTGAACCCTCATCGTGTACTCGTCCTTCAGGCGCGTGAGGCGGTGCCCGAGCGCCCACAGGATCGTTTCGACCGCCTTCTGCTCTTCTTCCGACCGCAGCTTTGCCATACGCGCCATTCTGGACCAGGATCGCCTCGTCATGGCGCTCCGCATCGTTCTCGTCCGGACGCACAACCCGGGCAACATCGGGGCGGCGGCCCGCGCCGCGAAGAATTTCGGAGCGGAGATTTCTTTGCTCGGACCGCGAACCGACCCGGCACACGCCGATGCGATCTCTTTCGCATCGGGAGCCGAAGACTTGCTTAGAAGGGTGCGTGTCCTTCCGGCGTGGAGCGACCTTCTCGACGGATCCGACACGCTGGTGGCCATGAGCGCGATGCGAGGGCGCGTCTCGCGCGCCCTGCCGCCTCCGACCACTTTCAAAGAAGTCTCCTCTTCTTTGCGCGCCGGCAGGCGCGTCACGCTCGTTTTCGGGCCGGAGCGCGGGGGGCTGACGACGGAAGAGCTTCAATCATGTGACGTGCGCCTGCGCATCGAAACGAACGAGGTCTTTCCGACCCTGAACCTCGCGCAGTCTGTCGCGATTGCGCTGGCTTTTCTCTCCCCTCTCTCCCCTCTTTCTTCACCCCTCAAAGCACCGCGGCGCAGCCGCGGAACGGCGACACCCGACGAGCAACCGGCGGCCTCGAAGGACGTCCGGCGTCTCCTCCTCTCTTTCAAAGAAGTTCTCTATTCCGCCGGTTACCCGGGCCGAGGCCGCTCGAAAGACGTCATCTTCGAGATCGAGTCGTTCCTGCGCCGCGGAAAGCCCACGGCCCGCGAGGTGACGCTTCTTCTCGGGGCGCTCGCCGCGCTCCGGCGCGGACTCGGCGTCAGCCCCTCGAAGCTTCGACCGTGAACTGCAGCGCGCCCGACGGGCAGCGCTTCACCTGTTCGACGACCCGCTCGGCGGGTGCGCCGTCGAGATTCACCCACGGTTTCTTCGACACGTCGAAGACGTCGTAAAGGCGCACGCACACGGCGGAGTGGGTGCACACGCGCGGGTCGAACGTCACGGTGAGAGGCGCTTTGAGGTAGCGCTGGACCGGATCCTTCATGCGCCCATTCTCCCTCACGCCTCAGACGTCGAGATCGTCCGCGTCCTTGGCCCGCTCCATGATGAAGCGGTAGCGCAACGACGCGTCCTTGCCCATGAGCTCGTTGAGCGTCTTCTCGACCTCGAGGACGTCCGGCACCGTGACCTTGAGCGAGCGGCGGCGGCGCGGGTCGAGCGTCGTCGCCTTCAGCTGCTCGGGCATCATCTCGCCGAGGCCCTTGAAGCGCATGATCTCGGGCTTCACGTTCTTCGGGAGCTTCGCGAGGATCGCGTCGCGCTCCCTCTCGTCGAGCGCCCAGTGCGTCTCCCGGGCCGCGTCGATGCGGTAGAGCGGCGGCTGCGCGAGGTAAACGTGGCCGTGCTCGACGAGCTTCGGCAGGTGACGCCAGAAGAACGTCAGGAGAAGCGTCGAGATGTGGTGGCCGTCGGCGTCGGCGTCCATCAGGAGGAAGATTTTTCCGTAACGGAGCTTCGAGATGTCGAAGTCCGCGCCGACGCCGCAGCCCAGCGCCGAAACGATATCGTTGAGTTCGCGGTTGCCCGTGACCTTCGCGGCGTTCGCCTGCTCGGCGTTCAGCACCTTTCCGCGGAGAGGGAGAATCGCCTGCGTGTGCCGGTCCCGCCCCTGCTTCGCGGAGCCGCCCGCCGAGTCGCCTTCGACGATGAAGAGCTCGGATTTCTCGGGATCGGTGGAGGAGCAGTCCGCGAGTTTTCCCGGAAGGTTCAGCCGGTGCGAGACCGCCGTCTTGCGCGTGACTTCCCGGGCCGCCGCGCGGCTCGCCTCGCGGGCGCGCGAAGCGAGGACGATGCGCCCGACGATCTGTTCGGCGAGCGTGGGATTCTCGTTGAGCCACTTCTCGAGCGCCGGCCGTACCGCGCCGTCGACCTGCGCCGCGACCTCGGGGTTGTTGAGGCGGTCCTTCGTCTGACCCTGGAACTGGGGCTCGAGGACGTACGCGGAGAGAAGCACGACGAGTCCCTCGCGGGTGTCCTCAGCCGACACGGCGACGCCCTTCGGGAGGAGTTCGTGCGTCTCGACGTAGTTGCGCACGGCCTTCGTCACGCCCGAACGGAGCCCGTTCTCGTGCGTCCCGCCGGAAGGGGTCGGGATGCCGTTCACGTACGAGCGCACGTGCTCCTCGGTCGCCTCGGTCCACACGAGAGCGAGCTCGAGCCGGGGCTCGCCTTCGCGCGTGAAGTTGAACGCTCCGCCCGTCGTCGCCTTCCCGCGTTCGAGGGCCACGCGCCCGAGCCAGTCCGCGAGCCCCCCCTCGTGCGACATCTCTTCACGAACCGCGGGCTTTTGCGTCTCGTCGAGAAACACGACGCGAAGACCGCGATGGAGATACGTCTTGGCTTCGAGCCGCTCACGGATCTCACGGGCGTCGAAGACGAGCTTCCCGAAAATCTCGGCGTCGGGGTGGAAGCGGATCGTCGTGCCCGAGCCGCGCACTTTCTCGCCACCCGAGGTCTTCGTGACTTTCGACGTGGCCTTCCCCTGCGCGTAGGTCTGTTTCCACTCGTGCCCGTCCCGTCGCACGACCGCCGTCATCTCGGACGAGAGGGCGCAGACGACGGACGAGCCCACCCCGTGGAGGCCGCCCGAGTGGACGTAGTTCCCCTGGTCGAACTTCCCGCCGGCGTGAAGGGTCGTCAGGATCAGCTCGAGCGCGCTCTTCTTGTACTTCGGGTGGATGTCCACGGGAATGCCGCGCCCGTTGTCCGTGACCTCGATCTCGCGGCCGCCCTCGAAGAGCGTCACCTCGAGGCGCGTCGCGTAGCCGTTGATGACCTCGTCGATCGCGTTGTCGACGATCTCGTTGACGAGATGGTGGAGACCCCGCGTGTCGACGCCCCCGATGTACATGCCGGGGCGCTTGCGGACGGGCTCGAGACCCTCGAGGACGGTGATGTCTCGGGCGGTGTAGGTGGTGGCCATCGGGCGCCGAGAGGGTGCGGCGAAAAGTGGCCGGGGTCAAGCGGCCGGTTATCGTCCACGCGTGGCCGCGCTCCTCGCCCGTGTCTTCGATTTCGTCCTCCTCGTCCTCGATCGGACGGGCGGCGCCGCGAAGCTCGCGACGCTGCCGTTCTTCCCCGCCGCGATGCCGCTCGCCTCGCGCCTCGCGTGGGCGCTCGCGGTCCTCGGCGCCGCCGTCCTCCTCTTCTATTCGTCGCTGGCGGCCGGCCCGGACCGGGGCGTGCGCGCGTTCCGCGTCGTGACGCTCCTCACCGGCTGCCTTCTCCCACTCCTCGCGGCGCGGCTCGTCCCGGCCGGTCTCGCGCGGCCGTTCGGTGGCGCGGTCCTCGCGGGGACGTTCGCGGCCGGGCTCCTCCACCGCGCCCTCGCGCGGCGGAGGCGGGAAAGCGCCGCCTCGCGCGCTCTCGACGGCACGCGCTGGCTGCTCGAGGTCGCCGGCATCGCGCTCTTCTGCGTGGCGGCGGTCCTCTACACGCGCGAGGGACGAGCGCCTGCGTTCACGGTTTTCGGCGGGTTGCTGTGCCTGCGGCTCTCCATCGCCGACCTCCTCGACCCCTCGCGCCTCGCGAAGCAGACCGGCCTGGCGGCGAGCGCCGTGAAGGACCTGAACGCCGCCCGTCGCGGGAAGACGCCGGCCGTGCGCCGCGGGACGCGACTCTTCTCGGGCCTGCTCAAGTGCGCGCTGGCCATCGTCTGGGTCTTTCTGCCCCTTCTCGCGGCCGTGGCCCCCGCCGAGGTCGCGCGCGGCGAATGGACGCGTGCCGCGCTTCTCCTCGCGCTCTATCCCGCGCTGGCGCTCTTCCTGACGGGCATCCTGCTTCTGACCGGCGCGGCGCGGCGCCTTGCGTCGAACCCGTTCGAGGCGGCCCGCGGTGCGATCGTCGGTGCCGGGACTTTGCTCTGGCTGTGGTTCGCCTTCAACCGGAGCTCCGTTGGCGAAACGGTCGCGGTGCTGCCGGGCCTGTACGCCGCCGAGACGCTCGCGGGCTTCCTTTTCGGCGCCGCCTCCCGCCGGCGCTGACGCGTTCCGGGTAACATTCGCGGATGCCAGACGACGCCTCCGGTCGTGACGCCCCGGCGCTCGCGCGCCGCATCGGTTTGTGGAGCGCCGTTGCCGTCGTCATCGGCTCGACGATCGGATCCGGGATCTTCCGCTCCCCCGCCGGCATCGCGGACAAGCTCCCCGGGCCGCTCCCGATGCTCGCCGTATGGGCGGCCGGCGGCATCTTCGCGCTCTGCGGCGCCCTCACGCTCGCCGAGATCGCAAGCGCGCTCCCCGAGACGGGCGGCATGTACGTCTTCTGCCGCGACGGCTGGGGCCGCCTCGCCGGATTCCTTTTCGGCTGGGGACAATTCACGATGATCCGCGCGGCGTCCCTCGGCGCAATCGCGATCGTATTCTCGGAGTACTTCTTCCGGGTGACGGGCCAGAACCCGCAGGCGCCCGACAGAATCATGGCGGTGCGCTGGTTCGCGGCGTTCGCGATCGCGCTGACAGCGGGCTTCAACGTGGTGGGCGTCCGCCTCGCCGCAAGCGTCAGCAACGTGACGGTGATCGCGAAGTACGGTGGGCTCGTTTTCATCGTCCTCGTGGCGCTCGTCATCGGACTCCCCAAGACGGGCGGCAACTTCACTCCCGCCGCGCCTGCGGGCAGCTTCACCATGACCGCCTTCGGCCTCGCGCTCGTCTCGACTCTCTGGGCTTTCGACGGCTGGGCCGACCTCGCCTACAACGCGGGCGAGGTGAAGGACCCGCAGCGGAACCTCCCGCGCGCGCTCATCGGCGGGACGCTCCTCGTCGTCGCGATCTACCTCGCGGCGAACGTCGCCTACCTCGCGGTCCTCCCGATCGAGAAGATCCGCGTCTCGAAGCTCGTCGCGGCCGACGTCGCCGAGGTCGTCCTCGGGTCGGCGGGCGCCGCGTTCGTATCCGTCACGGTCATGGTCTCGACGTTCGGGACGCTGAACACGGTCCTCTTCACGAGCCCGCGCGTCTTCTTCGCGATGGCGGCCGACCGGCTCTTCTTCCGCACGGTCGCGTCGGTGCACCCGAGGTTCGGGACTCCGTGGATCTCGATCCTCATGACGGCCGGCCTCGGAATCGTGTTCGTCCTCTCACGCAGCTTCGAGGAGCTCGCGGACGTGTTTGTGACTGCGTTCCTCCCGTTTTACGCGCTCGCGGTCGCGTCGATCTTCCGGCTGCGACGGAAGCCCGGCTACGCACCGTCCTTCCGCGTGCCGTTCTACCCGGTTCTTCCGCTCGTCTTCATCGCCTCGGTCCTCTACCTGCTCGGGAACGCGATCGCGGCGCCGGAGAGCCGCAGGTCGACTCTCGCCGTCCTCGGCGTCGTCGCGGCGGGGATCCCGGTGTACTACCTGACGGTGGGGCGAAGGACAGCTTAGCGGCGCTTCAGAACCGGTACGTGAGCCCGGCGAGGAAGCGGGTGTTCGTGAGCACGCGGTGCCCGATATCCGGCGGCGTGTCGTCGATCTGCTCGCGGTCGTCGGTCGAGCGGTCACGAACGAAGGCGGCGTCGAAGACGAGGCCGCCGAGCCCCACGGAGAAACCCAGCGTGTAGCCCGTCAGCGACACGCGGCCGGCGGCCGGCACGACGAACTGCGTCGCCCTCTGTGTCGTCGAGGCCTCGAAGTAGGGGGAAATCGAATCCACGCGATAGACGCCCGCGCGCAGGGGAAGCGTCACGCTCCCGAGAAACAGGATCCATTCCGCGCCCGCCCTGAAGGAGTTCTGGTCCCGTTGCGCGAGATTCGTGGCGTCGATCTGAGTCGGGTACTGCAGGTGGGTCACGTACTCGCCGGCACCGGCGGCCGGATCGGAAAAGCCCGGCGTCCCGTTCGGCCGGCAGATCTGCGTGATGCCGTCGTTCACGCACGCAAGGTGGACGCGCGGGAGGTCGATCGCCCCGCGGCTCCACTCCTGCCGCGTGAAGTCGAAAGACAGCACGAGCGTCGACACGGGGCGGAACGCCGCGCCAAAGCCGTACGAGGCGGGCCACGCGAGCGAGCCCGAGGCCTCGGTCTGCCCCGCCCAGTCCACTCGCTGGGTCCGGTACTCGGCCTCGCCCCCGGGCGGTGCATAGAGAACGCTGTCGATTCCCGACCGCGCCGTCGCGTACGACGACTTCGCGACGCCCACCCAACCGCTCCGGTAGACGGCCCCGAGCGTCAGCCACGAAACGGGCCTGTAGAGGACGCCGAGGTTCGCCGAGAGCGACGAGATCCGCTGCGTTTCCGTCGTCGTCTCGACCGTATCCGTGACGACCTGCGGGTTGCCGCGCCCCGGGAGGGACGCGACGCGCGCGGTCGTGCGGCGCTCGGCCGACGGCGAGCCGAACCAGTAATTGACCGTCGCGCCGACGAAGACCGTCTCGGACACGGGGGCGCCGAAGCCGAAGGAGAGGTTGTCGACTCCGCCGCTCGACGAGACGCGCGTCGTTCGTTCCGTCGCGTAATCCGGAACGAACGGCGCGTCCGGGGCGGGGATGGCTCCCGTCTCGCCGCGGCTGTAAAGGTCGGCGGAAAGAGCCCGCACCTGACGCTGGTACGAGAGCTGAAGCGTCACGCGCCGGCCGAGCGTCTTCAAGGGGTACGCGACCGAGAGGAACGACAGCCCGCTTCCCGTTCCGTCCTCCGTTCCCGGCACGCGGCGCGTCTGGCCTGGAAAATCCGGACTCGGGGTCGTGTCGACGTAGTCGCTCGTCGCAAGCGACGACGTCGTCCGATCGGCCATGAGACTCACCTCGGGACGAATGAGAAAGGCGAGCCCGGCGGGATTCCAGGACGCCGCCGTCGCGTCGTCGGCGACCGCCACGAATGCGCCGCCCATTCCCATCGCGCGCGCGCCGATACCGAGCGCGGAGTTGAACGTCTGGAGATTGAGGAGGTAACCCTCGTCGACGGGAGCGCCCGGGGCCCGCCGCTGTGCGGAGGCCGGCCAGGCCAACGAGAGCAGCGCGGCGCCCAGGAGGACCTGCTTCATTCGCCCGTTCATGGGGCGCGGCCGGCCGCGGAGCCGGCGGCCGGAGCGGCAAGCGCGTCGAGAATTCGCGGAGATACGCCCGGCGGGTTCTTCGGCCTCACGCGCGCGGGAACGCTCTCGAAAAGGGCTCGGGCGCGCGGCAGCTCGGGGCCCGCCTCCCGGCCTCCCGCGAGAACGGATCCCGCCATCGCGTAGGCTGCGAAGAGACGCGCCGTCTCGTTGCCCGCGTCGGAAAGTCCCGAGAGCGTCTTGAGCGCGCCGTCGTAGTCGCCGCGAAAAAACGATCTCACGCCGTTTCGGAGAACGGTCCGTGTTTCGGAGGCGGGTGCCCTTTCGGAAAGGGACCCGGCTGGCGCCCCGGCCGCGGCGGGAACGGGCGGCACGCCGGCGGCGGGCCCCGGTGGAGTGGACGCGTCCGCACGCGGCGTGGCCGCCGTGGCTATCGCCGCCATCGCCGCCGTCGCCACCGGAATCGCCACAGGCTTCGCGGGCAACGGAGCCGAC
>JBDTML010000306.1:0-2749 GCA_039934255.1 Acidobacteriota bacterium
GAGGATCCTGACGGGCCTCTCGAACTTCTGGTTCGGTAAATTCGCGGGCGTCGTGCCGAACCACCTGGTCGAGACCGACGCCGCGCGCCTCGGCGCCGCCCTCGCGCCGCATCGCGAGCTCCTCCAGGGGCGGGCCGTCCTCGCGCGGAAATGCCGGGTCGTGCCCTTCGAGTGCGTCGCGCGGGGATATCTCGCCGGTTCGGGCTGGAAGGACTACAGGGCAACGGGAATCATCTGCGGTCAAGCCCTGCCGGCCGGACTTCGCGAGGCCGACCGCCTCCCGGCACCCCTTTTCACGCCCGCAACGAAGGCGGAGACGGGCCACGACGAGAACGTCCCCTTCGGCGCCATGGTCTCCGCACTCGGAGAGGATCTCGCGGGGCGCCTGCGCGACATCACGCTGGACCTCTACGGGCGAGCGGCCGCGTATGCAGAGGCACGCGGGATCCTGGTCGCCGACACGAAGTTCGAGTTCGGCCTGGACGACGCGGGCACCCTCGTGTGGATCGACGAAGCGCTCACGCCCGACTCATCGCGCTTCTGGCCGAAAGAAACCTGGAAAGCGGGAGGATCGCCGCCGTCCTACGACAAGCAGTTCGTGCGCGACTTCCTCGAGAAGGCCGAGTGGAACAAGACGCCCCCGGCGCCCGTGCTGCCTCCCGACGTCGTGGCCGGCACCCGCGCGCGCTACCTCGAGGCGTACGAAAAATTGACGGGGGGCCGTTTCGCGACCTGAGTGCTACTGGGCCACGGGCTCGTCGGCGAAGTCCTCGGGGGTCGCGGCGGAATCGGCGGGAGCCTTCGCGAGTTCGGCGCTGACCATATCCTGGTGGACGACCTCTTCGGCGCGGAGCTCCTCGAAGAGCTTCCGGACGGGCGGGCTCAGAGGAAGCTTGAGGGCCTCGTCAAAGTACTGCCAGGCTTTCACCTCGGCGTCCATGGCCACCTTGAGAGCCTCGCGCAGCGTCATGAACGCGTGGACGGTCTCGTAACCGGGAGCTTCCACGTCCCAGAGCAGCGAGCGGTCGACGCGCCGGGGCGCCTTGCCGAAGTTCTTCGCGCGCTCGGTGAGAAGGTCGGCGCCGTGTTTGGCTTCGTTCTTCGCCATGAAGTGGAAGAATGACGCGGCCTCGTCCGTGTGCGTCGAGCGCATCTGCGCCGCGAGCTCCTCGTAACGCTCCATGGCTTCCTGCTCGACGAGGATGGCGAGATCGAGGGCGTCCTGCAGGTCGAGTTGGGTCAGGTCCAGCTTCTTCGTCATGGGCTTCTCCAGAGGAGCACCTTACACGTGCCCCCGTATGCGGCCATGATGCAAGCAAATCAGCGCCCGAACCCGGGGTATCGTTCGTCGGGGCCTCCTAAGGCGGGTCGAGCATGACGACGAGCTGAACGATCGCCGACCCGGTCGTGAAGGCCCCCGTCGGGTCGTAGACCCGAACCGGCCACGTGGTGCCGTTAAAGAGCCCGAGGCTCGCCACGAGCGCCATCGTCATGCTCGTCGTGGTTCCCGTCCAGGCGGAGGCGCGCAGGGCGACCGGATTCCGCGTCAGCGTGTCGGCGGGAAGGCCCAGCCCTGCGGGAGACACATTGACGACGCCCGCAGCCGTGACGTTGACGAGGACGGTTCCCGTGAAGATCAGGTTCGCGCCGGGTGCGTAGTAGCCGTTCACGTCGACCACGAAATCGACCGATCCGCCGCCCTGGAAGACGGACACCTCGACGTTCCCGCTCCCGTCGACCGGCGCAACCCCTGCGTTGTCGATCTGGCCCTGCGTGGGGGGGAAGTTCAACCAGGCCTGGGACGTCCCGCCTGGGATCCCGAGCTTGAAGACGGCGTTGCTCGACGCGCCCACGATGTTGAAGACCGCGACGTTGAGGGAAACGGCTGCGGCCCCCACCGGGATGCCGCACGGCGCCCCGGTCATGGCGACGTTCCGCGGCACGGCCTGGAGGAGGGGACTCGCGCTGCGCGAGTCGTACTGGCGACAGGGGGGCAGAGCGAAGAAGGGCAGAGCCACCGGCCCAGTTACCAGCGCCTGACGTCCGGCCGCCAGCGCGTGGCGATCGATCTCTTCCCGCGGTGAAGCGGCCGGCCTCGTCCAGTACGGCGGGGCCGTCCAGTCCGGGGGAGCGTCGGCGGGGAGCCCCGCCGGAGGCGAGGAGAGCGAGGAGGCGGGGACGAGAGACAAGGCGAGGAAGGCGCGGGCCGCTCTTTTCATCGAAACCCTCCGCTCCGGAAATCCTATCCGAATCCAGGGGGAATCATCGCGCGCCGGTCAGTTCCGCGCCAGAAGCTCCTCGACGCTCCGCAGCGGGACGATGGAGAGATCGGGAAACGCGGCCGCCTCGCCGGCGTTGCCCGCGGGAATGAGGGCAGAACGGAAGCCCAGTGACACCGCTTCCTTAAGCCGGAGCGCCGCGTCCGAGACCGCCCGCACCTCGCCGAGAAGTCCCACTTCGCCGAACACGACCGTGCCGGGCGGAAGCGCCCGGGAGCGGAAGCTGCCCGCCACGGCGGCCGCGACGGCGAGGTCGGCGGCGGGTTCCGCGCTCTCGGCCCCGCCCGCCACGTTCAGGAAGACGTCGTACGAAGAGAGATTCACGTCGCCGTGGCGCTCGAGGACCGCGAGAAGGAGGGCGAGGCGCGTGCCGTCGAATCCGATGGCGGTTCGGCGCGGGCTGCCGTACTTTGCTTCGACGGTGAGCGCCTGGACTTCCAGGAGGAGGGGCCGCGTCCCCTCGACGCCCG
>JBDTML010000307.1:0-5225 GCA_039934255.1 Acidobacteriota bacterium
CTCGTGACGGTGACCGCGAGCGAGCTCTCGACGCGCTGTGAGGGGGACGACGTCCACGTGCTCGGCCTCTTTCTGGATCCCGACGAGCCGGAGCTCTCGGCGCGGCTCTACCGGTTCCGCGAGGACCGCGACACCCGCGGGAACGGGATGGTCGAAAAGCTCCTCGCCCTCGGCATGCCGCTCGACATCGCGGAGATACGCGCCGTCGTGGGCGAAGGTGCCTTCGGCCGCCCGCACATCGCGCGCGCCATGGTCGAAAAGGGATACGTCAAGACGTTCGATGAGGCGTTCGACCGATTCCTGTCGCGCGGCAAGCCGGCGTACGTGCCGAAGCCGAAGTGGAGCCTCGAGGAGGCGATCGCGGCGATCCGCAAGGCCGGCGGGCTATCGGTCGTCGCGCATCCGATCTGGTACCGCGATCCCGAAAGGGTCGTTTCCCTCGGCGTCGCCGCCGGTCTCGACGGCCTCGAGGTGATCCACTCCGACCAGGACGGTCAGAAGGAGAACGCGTTCGCGCGCCTCGCCGAGCGCGAGGGGCTTCTCAAATCGGCCGGATCGGACTACCACGGCCCGCCGGAGGGTCGGAAGCGCGTCGGCGCCTGCAGGCTCGACGAGGAGAACTGGAACCGGATGGTCGCCGCGGCCACGAAGCGCCGCATCGAAGCGGGCCGTCCGCCCCTCGATCTCCTCCCCCGATAGGCCGGGTCTCCCGCCGGATTCCCCTCCGCGATATTCTTCCGGCCCCCTATGTCCGCCCTCGCCTCCCCCGGCCCCGAAGTCCTTCCCGCGCGTCCCGACGCCGAGCGGAGCCTTCTGGGCGCGATCCTCATCGACGGCTCGCTCCTGTCGCGCGTCATGGAGTTCCTCGTGCCGGAGGATTTCGCGAGCGAGGCGCATCGCCTCGTCTACGAATCCTGCCTCGCGCTCGCGGACCGGCGCGAGGGCGTGGACCTCGTGATGGTGCAGAGCGAGCTCGAGAAGACCGGCCGGCTCGAGCGTGCGGGCGGCCCGGCCGTTCTCTCGGCGCTCGTCGACCGGGTGCCCGACGTCGAGAACGTCGAGAGCTACGCGCGGCTCGTGCGCGAGGCCTCGCTCCGGCGCCTCGTGATCTTCCAGTCGCGTCGCGCGATCCGCGACGCGGTCTCGGCCCCCGACGCCGAGACGGTCCTCGAGAACGCGCAGCGCGAGCTCGTGGACATCGCGAGGGGCTCGATCCGGGGCGGCTTCGTGAAGCTCTCGACGATCGCCGAGAAGAACGAGGTCGAGATCCAGGCCATCCACGGGCGCGGGACCATGCTCACGGGCCTGCCGACCGGATACACGCGGCTCAACGCACTCACGCAGGGTTTCCAGAGGACCGATCTCATCGTCGTCGCCGCTCGTCCGGGCATGGGGAAGACCGCCTTCGCGCTCAACATCGCCGCCTATCTGACGATTCATCAGAAGCACGTCGTCGGGTTTTTCTCGCTGGAAATGTCGGCCGAGCAGCTCGGCTTTCGCATCCAGTGCGCCGAGGCGCGTGTCAACCTCCAGCGCCTGCGCGAAGGCCGCCTCTCGAAGGAAGAAAAGAAGGCCCTTTTCTTCTCGACCCAGCAGATGCGCGAGGCGCAGCTGTTCGTCGACGATACGCCGGCCGTCACGCTCCTCGAGATGCGCGCCCGGGCGCTTCAGCTCAAGCAGCGGCACGGTCTCGACGCGCTGTTCGTCGACTACCTTCAGATCATGGGAACGCGCGGCAAGGTCGAGAACCGGACGCAGGAGGTCAGCGCCTTCTCGCGGGGTCTCAAGGCGCTCGCGAAGGAGCTTTCCGTGCCAGTCATCGCGCTCTCCCAGCTGTCGCGCCGGACCGAGCAGCGGGGTTCGGAGAAGGAGCCCGTGCTGTCGGACCTGCGCGAGTCGGGCGCCATCGAGCAGGACGCCGACGTCGTCCTCTTCCTGTCCCGGCCCGAGTACTACGACAAGGACACGGAGCAAAAGAACATCTGCGACGTCATCATCGCCAAGCAGCGCAACGGTCCGACCGATCGCTTCACGCTCGGCTGGTCGGGCGAGTGCACGCGATTCTCCGACCTCGCGATGCTCAGCGAAGGTCCCGGCCTCTGACGCTTCCCCTTCGCCCCACGCACGCGGTCGTCGACCTCGACGCGCTCGCGTCGAACTACTTGGGGATCGCGCGCTCGCTGCCGCCCGGCTGCGCGGTGATGCCCGTCGTGAAGGCCGACGGCTACGGCCACGGCGCGGTCGACGTCGCCCGCCGGCTCGCGAAGGAAGGCGCGACGATCTTCGCGGTGGCGGTCGTCGAGGAAGGGCTCGAGCTGAGGCGGGCAGGCGTCTTGCAGCCGATTCTCGTCATGGGGTGGATCGGAAAAGATCAGCTTGCTTCCCTCGTAGAGGGCGGGCTGATCGCCAATATCCATTCGGTCGAGCAGGCGGAGGAATTGAAGAATTTCTTGGAAGGGGGAGAGGGGAAAGGGGAGGCACTCCCGGTCCATCTCAAGCTGGATACGGGCATGACGCGACTCGGAATCCTCCCCGCCGAGGTTCCGCGCGTGCTCGATCTCATCGACGGGATGAAGAATCGGATTTTCTTGGAAGGGGTATTTCAGAACTTCGCCTCGAGTGACCGCTGGGACGATCCGCAGAACGAAGCCCAAACCCACACCTTCGAAGAAATCCTCGCTCTGGTCCGCGCACGCGGCCACCGGCCTCCCATGATCCACACCGACAACAGTGCGGCGACACTGGTGCGGCTGGTGAATCCCCCTTCCAAAAAATCTTCTCTTCTCTTTTCGGTCTCTCATGTCCGCCCCGGCCTTGCCCTGTACGCACGGGTCCCCGGTCTCTCCTCCGAAGCAAATGATTCTCTCCGGGGCGTGATGTCGTTCGTCTCCGTCGTCGACCAGGTCAAGACCGTACCCGCGGGGACCTGTGTGGGCTACGGCGGGACGTTCGTCTCTTCGCGGGAGACGACGCTCGCGATCGTGCCCGCCGGGTACGCCGACGGCGTGCCGCGATCGTTGTCCGGGCAAGGAACAGTGCTGATCGCCGGGGAGCGATGCCCGCTCGCGGGACGCGTCTCGATGGACCTCACGACCGTGGACGTCACCGGGCTGCCATCGCCGCCCCGCCGGGGCGATGAGGTCGTGTTTTTCGGCCAGCAGGGCGGTGCGCGCCTGGGCGTCGACGAGGTCGCGGCCGCGGCCGGCACGGTCCCGTGGGAGATCCTTTGCGGTGTCGGGCCGCGCGTGCCACGTATCATTCTCTCCGGAGGGAAGATCGTGGCGCGGGAGTCGAAGTTTCTATGAACGCGGTTCTCGAGTTCTTCGGGCGCGGGAGCCTTCGCGTGATCGAGGGCGTGGGCCGATTCTTCGTGCTTCTCGGCATGACGATGCGTGGCGTCGTGTCGCCTCCGTTCTCGCCTGTCGCGACGGCGCGCCAGGTCGTGCGCGTGGGAGTCGACTCGGTTCCGGTCGTGCTCTTGACCGCATTCTTCACGGGGGGCGTTCTCGCACTCCAGACGTTCAAGGGTTTCCAGCGGTTTCACGCCGAGGGCTACATCGGCTCGGTCGTGGCGCTCTCGATGCTGCGCGAACTCGGCCCGGTCCTGACGGGTCTCATGGTGACGGGGCGCGCCGGCAGCGCGATGGCGGCGGAGCTCGGTTCGATGCGCGTCACCGAGCAGATCGACGCGCTCGTCTCCCTTGCGACCGATCCGGTGCAGTACCTCTTCGTGCCGCGCGTTCTCGCGTCCATCCTCGTCGTTCCGATGCTGGTGGTCCTCGCGGACGCGGTCGGAATCCTGGGCGGGTACCTCGTCGCCGTGGGGTATCTCGGCGCGAATCCCGTCGTGTACATGAACAACACCTTTCAGTTCCTCTCGATGGAGGACATGACCTCGGGCCTCATCAAGGCAGCCGCGTTCGGCTTTCTCCTCTCGCTCGTCGGCTGCCAGTGCGGGTATGACACGCAGGGCGGCGCCGAGGGCGTCGGCCTTTCGACGACGAAGGCCGTCGTCATGGGGTCTCTCGCCATCCTGATCGCCGACTTCTTCCTGACGAAGGTGCTGTTCTGAGCGCGAGAAGGGACGAAGCGCCCGCCGTGAAGCTCACGAAGGTTACGAAGAGCTTCGGGACCAAGACCGTGCTCTCGGGGCTCGATCTCACCGTCGCGAAGGGCGAGTCGCTCGTCCTCGTCGGTCAATCCGGGATCGGCAAAAGCGTTCTCCTGAAGCACGTCATCGGACTCCTGAAACCCGATTCGGGCACCGTCGAAATCGACGGGGAGGACCTGTGGAAAGTGTCCCCTCGTGACCGCGACCGCCTGCGCCGGAAGTTCGGCATGTCGTTCCAGGAAGGCGCGCTCTTCGACTCGATGAGCGTGGGCGAGAACATCGCGTTTCCCCTCACGCGCCACACGAAGAAGACGAAGAAGGAGATCGCCGATCGGGTGGCGGAGTGCCTCGATATGGTGCGTCTACCGGGAATCGAGGAGAAGCGCCCGTCCGAGCTCTCGGGCGGGATGCGGCGGCGGGTGGGCTTCGCGCGGGCGATCGCGCTGCAACCCGAGATCCTGCTGTTCGACGAGCCCACGACGGGCCTCGACCCGATCACGACGGACGTCGTCGTGAAGGTGATCGAGGAAATGCGCGCACGGCTGAAGCCGTCCGCGATCACCATCACCCACGACCTCAAAGTGGCCTTTGGAATAGCCGATCGCGTGGGCCTGCTCTCGGGTGGCAAGATCCTCGTGGACATGACCCCGAAGGAATTCGAAGAGTCGAAGGATCCGCGCGTCGCGGCCTTCGTGAACGGTGACAGCGAGCTCGCGCCCCCCGAGACCGAGCCCGAGCGGCGCAAGGCGGCCGCGCCCGTTGAGGCGCATCCATGAGAGGGACCCCATGACGACCACCGCGAAAATCGGAGCGTTCTTCGTCGTCGTGCTCGTCGCCCTGGGCGTCCTCATCCTCAAGATCGAGGACATCCATTTCGGGAAGAAGGCGCGCACGGTATCAGCGGACGCGCACTTCAAGGACGTCGCGGGCCTCGACGACAAGTCCGCCGTCCGGATCGCCGGCGTGCGTGTCGGAAAGGTGGACGGCATCTCCCTCCGGCCGGACGGCACCGCGCTGGCCCACCTCGCTCTCGATCCGAACGTGGAGCTGCATCAGGGCGCGATCGCGCAAGTGAGGTCGCTCGGCATGCTCGGCGACAAGTACGTCGAGCTGA
>JBDTML010000308.1:0-15657 GCA_039934255.1 Acidobacteriota bacterium
CGGGGTGGCCTTCGTGCCGGTGCCAGGGCGCTTTTCTTCGATGGGTAATTGGGTCTTGCTCTCCGCGCCGGCGGTTCTCGCGAGCGGCGGCGGTGCGGCTGCCGCGCCCCCATTCACCTTCGAAGAAACTTCGGACGGTGCCATTGCGGGGGAGCCTGCAGGCCCGGAGGAGGAGTCTCCCGGTGAGAGGGAAGCAGAAGAATTCTTCTTCTCCGTGACCGTCGTCGCGTTCGGGTAGCTGCCGGGGAGCGCGAGCTTGCGCTCGCGCGACGCGAGCGCGTTCGCCACGAGAGCGCAGAGGACGGCGGCCGAGATGAGCGTGGCGACTTCGAGGAGGTGGCGGCGGACGTTCACCGGGGCATTCTAAGCAAGCTCGAGGCCGTGACCCATGCGCCGGTCTGACGCGGGTCTAGAATCTCCAGCACGTGCGCGGTTTCGCGACGGAGGGTGCCATGGCCGGAAAGAACTCGATCTCCATCACCGACAACCGCACCGGAAAAACGTACGAGCTGCCTGTCGAGGACGGAACGATCCGGGCGCTCGACCTCCGCAAGATCAAGGCGGACGAGAACGACTTCGGCCTCATGACGTACGACCCGGCCTTCACGAATACGGCGTCGTGCCGGTCGGCCATCACGTACATCGACGGCGACAAGGGAATCCTGGAGTATCGCGGGTACCCGATCGAACAGCTCGCCGAGAAGTCGACGTTTCTCGAAGTGGCCTGGCTCCTTCTCAAGGGCGAGCTGCCGAAGGCCGCCGAGCTGAAGGACTTCACGCACCACATCACGACGCACACGTATCTGCACGAGAACACGAAGAAGCTCATGGAGGGGTTCCGGCACGACGCGCACCCGATGGGGATGCTGCTCTCGACGGTCGGCGCGCTCTCGACCTTCTACCCGGACGCGAAGCAGATTTTCGACGTCAAGACGCGGAACCACCACATCGTCCGGCTCATCGCGAAGATGCCGACGATCGCCGCCTTCGCTTACCGACATTCCATCGGCTTCCCGTACGTTTATCCGGACAACGACCTCTCCTACAGCGGCAATTTCCTGTCGATGATGAAGAAAATGGCCGAGCCGCGATATGAGGTGAATCCGGTCCTCGAGCGGGCGCTCGACGTCCTCTTCATCCTCCATGCCGATCACGAGCAGAACTGTTCGACGAACGCGATGCGCTCGGTGGGCTCGGCACAGACCGACCCGTACTCGTCGGTCGCGGCCGCCACGGCGGCGCTCTACGGCCCTCTCCACGGCGGCGCGAACGAGGCCGTCCTGCGCATGCTTCGGGAGATCGGCGACATTCAGCACGTCCCGGCCTTCGTCAAGGACGTAAAGGAAGGCGCGGGCGAGAAGAAGCTCATGGGGTTCGGCCATCGCGTCTACAAGAACTACGATCCCCGGGCCACGGTCATCAAGAAGCTCGCGGAGCAGGTGTTCGAGGTCACGGGCAAGAACCCGCTCCTCGCGATCGCTCTCGAGATGGAACGCATCGCCCTGCAGGACGACTACTTCGTCAAGAGGAAGCTCTACCCGAACGTGGACTTTTACTCGGGCCTCATCTACGAGGCCCTGGGATTCCACTCCGACTTCTTCACCGTGCTCTTCGCGATTCCGCGCACGGTCGGCTGGCTCGCGCAGTGGCAGGAGCTGCTGTCCGACCCGGACCAGAAGATCGCCCGGCCGCGCCAGATCTACACGGGTTCGCCTCGCCGCGACTTCGTCCCGATCGACAAGCGCTGAGCGCTGAGAGAGGACGATCAGGACCCGGGCGTATCAGACTTTCGCGCAGCGGGGGCAGACGCCGCGCAGCGTGACGGTGTAGTCCTCGACGGTGTGCCCGTCGGCGAGGCGCGGGCGCGGCGCTTCCCGAAACGTCTCGAAGGGCACGTCCTCGACCGCACCGCATGCACGGCAGATGAAGTGATGGTGCCGGCCCAGGTTCGCGTCGTAGCGGGCGACGGCGTCGCCGAGCACGATCTCGTCGATGAGCCCGCTCTCCTTGAGCGAGTGAAGGACGTTGTAGATCGAGGCGCGCGACGCGGTCGGCACCAGCCGGTTCACGGCCGCCCCGACGTCCTCGGCCGTGGGGTGCTTCGGGGTCGCAAGCAAGTACTCCAGCACCGCGACGCGCTGCTGCGTAACCCTGAGACCCTTGTCCCGGAGCCGCGCCGAAAGCACCGCTCGCGCGTCGGGGCGACCCTCCATTCTCGCGTCCATCCGTCCTTAGATTAAGTCTAGTTTGAGTCTCAGGCAAGCCCGGGGCGGAATAAATCCGGCCCTCGAGGGCATCTCCTTGCGGAAGAATCACCTGAATGGGTTTTTTCGCGCTCCGTTCCACCCCGACCGACCGCGTTCGGCAGGACTTCGACCGGGAAGCCTGGCCGCATTTCCGGGAGATCTATCGCGCTGCGCTGCGCCTCACGCGGCGGCCCGCCGAGGCCGAGGACCTGGCGCAGGAAGTCTTCCTGCAGGCGTGGAAGTCCTTCGACCGGTTCGAGCGCGGCACGAACTGCCGCGCGTGGCTCTACCGCATTCTCTGGAACGTCGACCACCAGAGGATGCGCAAGAGGGTGCCGATGACGCTCGGCGCCGAGGGCGAGGCGCTTCTCGCCGAGTCGCTCGCGGCCGAGGAGCCGACGCCGACGGAGATCCGCGACGAGGAGGTGGCCGCCGCGCTCGACGCCCTCTCCGACGAGCACCGCCGGATTCTTCTCCTCTCGGACGTGGAGGAGTTCACGTACAAGGAAATCGCGACTCTTTTGAAGGTGCCGATCGGCACCGTGATGTCCCGCCTCTCACGGGCCCGGAGCGCACTCCGCGAAAAGGTGCGCGGGACCGCGGCGGCGGCCGCGATGTTCGGAAGCCGGCCCGCCGCCCAAGGAGAAAACCCGTGACCGCTCCTCTCCAGCTCCGCGACTACGCCTGCGCCAAGGTGCGACGGCGACTGGACTCGTACCTGACCGGAGAGCTTTCCGTCGACCTCTCCCACGAGATCCTCGAGCACCTCGATCGATGCCCGGAGTGCACGGGGGAAACACAGGCGCGCGAGAATCTCCGCGCTTCGTTCCGTCGCGTGGCCGCCGCGACGCCCGGCCCCCGCGAAGGATTCGAGGGCGAAGTGCGCGCTCTCGTGGCGCGCACGCCGATTCGGCGGCCCGTGCCCGCGTCCCTGCTCCTCGCGGCTTCCCTCGTCGCCATGGCCGGCGTGACCGGGTGGTTCATCCTGTCCCGCGCGGGATCACCCGGAGCGCCCGAGGCCTCGCATGCACCCGTCGTCGCGGCGCTCGACGCTTCCGCGGCGGATCTCGCGGCGCTCGAGCACAAGAACTGCGCGCGGGCGGCGAGCTGGCCGCGGGAAGCGAAGTCCCCCGAAGCGTTCACGGCGGGCATCGACGCCGGTCTCGCTGCGGCCGCGCGCACCGCGGCCGCGAGCCTGCCGGGCTACGCGCCGGTGTCGGCGCACGAGTGCGGTCACGCGGGCGAGACGATCTTCCACATCATCCTGAGACGGCGTGGCGACGAGAGCAAGGATGGCCTCGTTTCGGTCGTCGTGACGCGCCCCGGCTCGGCCCTCGCCGCGCGGGCAAAGGCGACCGGGGACCTGGCGGCCGCGTCCCGGCTGGGCTTCTCGATCGCGGGCGCGCGGGTCCGGGACGGCAGGCTCGTGCTCGTCGCCGCGAGCGCGGACGAGAAGGCCGCGCTCGCGATCGGACGCGCGGTGCTCCCGGCCTTCACGGCGGCCGTCGCCGTTCGCTGAGCGGAAGCCCCGCTTAGTTCGGCGTCGCGCCGTGGGCGTCCGTGATGAACGGACGGCCGATTCTCGACCAGCGCGGGCCCTTGAAAAACTGCTGGTTCCAGCTCCACATGACGCCCACGCCGCGGCCGAGCAGGTCCCGGATGGGTCGCGTGCCGAAGAATCGCGCGTCGCGGCTCTCGTCGCGGTTGTCCCCCATCAGGAAGACCTCTCCCTCGGGCACGGTGATCGGGCCGAAGGTGCGGAACGCCGGCCGGTCGGGCAGGACACGCAGGGGGTGGGGCCGTCCGTCGAGAAGCTCGGTGCCGAGGAGAATCGTCTCGCCGTCGTCCGACTTCAGCTCGGGGAGGAACTCGGTGGTTTGCGCCTTCTTGTTGACGTAGAGCGTCTCGTTGCGGAGCTCGACCACGTCGCCGGGGAGGCCGACGAGGCGCTTGACGAACGGAACGCTGCCGCCGTCAGGGTTTCGGATGACGACGACGTCTCCCCGCTTCGGCGTGCCGGTCTCGAAGAGGCGCAGCTTCGAGAAGGGAACGCGGAACTGGTAAGCCGACTTCCAGACGAAGACGCGGTCGCCCTCGAGGATCGTGGGCTTCATGGAACCGGTCGGAACGACGTACCAGTCGGCCAGAACCGACCGTCCTGTCAGGATGACGGCGGCCATGAGAAGAAGTTGGCGGATGTCTTTGAGGAGCGCGGCGCGCTTTTCCGGCGTGAATCCCATGAGAAGGGGGATCTTCGCACAAGGCGTGCCGCCGACGCTCGGCCGAAGCGGCCGCGCTATTCTTCCCGCATGCCCCGTTACACCGACCGCCACGCGGCCTCGGGAGTGCGCGACGCGCTACCCCCTCTCGAGACATGGCCCTCTCAGTATTCGGGAGACTACGAAGTCGTCGTCACGATTCCCGAGTTCACGTCGATCTGCCCGAAGACGAGTCTGCCGGATTTCGCCACTCTCACCGTGACGTACGTCCCCGACCGCCGGTGCGTCGAGCTGAAGTCGCTCAAGGAATACGTCGCCGCCTACCGGAGCGTCGGCATTTTCAACGAGAACGTCGTGAACCGCGTCCTGGGCGACCTCGTGCGCGCTTTGGCCCCGCGCCGGATGACCGTGCGGGGCGTCTTCACGCCCCGCGGCGGCATCCAGACCACAGTCGAAGCCCGCTTCCCTCGGGCGGATGCGGGAGCCGGAGTCCCGCCCGCTACTTCTTCGGCGCGGGGGCCGAGGCGGCGCTCCCCGGAATCGTCGTCCCGTCGTTCTGGATCCGGCGGTAGACCGAAAGCGCGTTGATCGCGCTCAGCTCGCGCGGGCAGTAGTCGCTCAGTTTTTCCGCGGCCAGCTCGCCCGAGACTCGCGCCTCGGGCGCGTTCTGCTTCTTCTTCTCGGTGAGAAAAGCGAGCATCGACTTGATGTAGCGGCGGGTCTTGTCGATCTCGGCCGACGCGGCCGACGTCGGATTGCCGCGGGTGGGGACGAGGCCTTGGGAGCCCAGCGTGTCGAGGCGATCGAGAATTCCGATCCAGCCCTTCAGGTCGCTGTCGGGATCCGAGAGCATCGGGCACCGATCCGTGGTCACGAGATCGCCGGGGAAGACGGTACGTGTCGACGTGTCGAAAACGTACAGGTCGTAGGCGGTATGGGCGTTGCCGGGAGGAACGCCGATCTCGAAGGCTCGCTTGCCCGCGACGAGCACGACCCGGTCGCTGACGCCGACGACGGTCGGGGCCTTGCCGCTCCCGCCGGAGGTCGCGCCCGCAAGGGCGCCCGAGGCTCGGGCGTTCGCGAAGATCGTGGCGTCCGTCGGGAGGAACGACGAGAACCCGTCGTTCGAATCGGAATGCAGGTGGGTCATGGCGATCCACCGGATTGGCTTGTTCTTTGTCGTCCGCGCGATCTCGGCCTTGAGGTTCTTCGCGTCCACCGCGGTCGCTCCGGTGTCGATGACGAGGACGCCGTCGCCGGTGTCGATCCACGAGCAGTTCGTCCCGCCGAAACGGCCGTACCAGGAGTTATCGGTCGCGAAGGGCTTTACGACCTCGAAGGGGGGCATCTCGGGCGCCTTCGGCTTCGGCGCCTCGACCGCGCGCGCGGAATTCCCGGCGAGGGCGAGGGCGAGGGCGAGGGCGAGGAACGCGAGGCGGGCGGGCCGGAAAGAGAAAGAGCGATTCATGGAGTCTCCTGTCATTGGGGGCGATCGTTTCCGCCGGCCGAAGACGGCGAACGGGAATGCGAAGGGCGGGAAGCCAGTGAAGCCAAAGAAGACAAGGACCCGTCGCGGAAGAGAGCGAGGGCGAACTCCTTTTCCCGGAGAAGCCCTTCGTCGAGGCGGCGGAGCCGCTCCACCGAAGAAAGGGCGCGCTTCGCGGCCGCGAGTGAGGACGTCGGTCGCTCGGCATACTCCGCGGCCCGCCGGAGCGCGAGCGGCAACGCGGAGCCGTCCTCGGCGACGATGTCGACGAGGCCTAGCTCCCGGGCGCCGGCCGCACCGAGCGCCTCGCCGGAGAAGGCGAGGTCCGCGGCGGCAGCGGAAGACGCAAGGGACGGAAGGAAGAAGCTGGCGCCGGCCTCGAGCGCCGGGAAGAAGATTGAGAGCGCGAGTACGGCCTCGTGCCGCGGCGCGGCGCTCGCAACACGCTGGTCGCAGGCGAGCGCGATGCCGAAGCCCGCGCCGAGGGCCGCGCCGTCGACCGCCGCGAGGATCGGGCGCGGAGCGGCCGCGAGAGAGTGCGCGGCGCGCCCGAGTGCGTCGAGGTGAGCGGCGAACCCGTCCTCGTCGCCGAGCGCGAGAAGCGCGGCGAGGAGATCCGTATCGAGCCCGGAAGAAAACGAGTCTCCGCCGCCCGTCACGACGATGGCGGGAACGGTGGGGTCCTCGGCGAGCGTCGCAACGGTGCCCGCGAGCATCTCGGCCATATCGCCCGCGAACGCATTGCGCGCCGCCGGCCGCATGAGCTTCACGACGGCGAGCGTGCCCTCGAGGGAGACCTCGACGAGCGGGCCGCCGGCACGCCCGCCGGCGCGCGCGTGCGCGCGACAGGCGTCGAGAAATGACTCGAAGAGGGCCTTCTGCCTGCGCTCCTTGACGAGATTCTCGGGATGCCACTGCACGCAGGCGAGAAACGAGCCCGACGGCCGCTCGAACGCTTCGACGAGGTCGTCCGGCGAAGCGGCCAGCGCGGCGAGACCCGGGGCCAGATCCTTCACGCCCTGGTGGTGGCGCGAGTTCACCGGGGCGCCGTCGAGGCTGGCGATTGCCGCGGAGAACCGCGCGCGGGACGCGCCGGGCCGCGCGCGGACGACGTGAGCGACCGGCGGATCCGAGTCCGCGTCGTGCGCGAGGCCGCGCGGGCGCTGGGCCGGGAGGTCCTGCCACAGGGTCCCCCCGAGCGCCACGTTCACGACCTGAAGTCCCCGGCAGATCCCGAAAATGGGAGCCCGGAGTCTTTCGGCGGCCGCGAAAAGAGAGAAGTCCAGCGCGTCCCGTTCGGGATGGAGCTCGAGTTCGGGCGTTTGCGGTGTCTCGCCGTAACGCGCGGGGTCGACGTCGCGGCCGCCCGCGAGAAGCAGGCCGTCGAACGCGCCGGGGTCGGCGTCGCCCGGGCACACGACGACGACCTCTTCGGGCAGGGCTCCGGCCGCGAGCAGGGCGCCGCGGTAGGTCTCGTTGGGCTGTTTCGCGTCTGACGCGATGACGATCTTCATGGACTGAAATGTGCTTTCGGAGCGGACGGCGCCGCGCGGGGGGCGCGGGGAGCGATTATAGAGACGACATGAGAATCGCGCCGCGGGTCGTCGTGACGGGATTGGGGGCCACGACCGCCTTCGGCGGGGGAGTGGAAGCTTTCTGGGAGGGAGCGCTTTCCGGGCGCTCGGCGATCCGGCCCGTCACGCGGTTCGACACCGGGCGCTTCCAGGCGAGCCGTGCGGCGTTGATCGGGGCCGGGGACGAGATTCTCTTCGCCCGCGACGCGGCCGATGAAGCGCTCGGCGCCAACGCGCCGTTCGGAGGCGTTCGTTCGGGAATTGCCGTCGGCACGACTCTCGCCGGCAACGGGCCCCTGACGGAGTGGCTGGCGTCGCGAGCCTTGGGAGCCGAAGGCCTCTCCCGCGGGGAGGCGGGTGCGCTCGCGCGCGACCTCGCGGTGCGGCGCGGCGCGACCGGGCCCGTGTCCACGGTCTCCGTCGCGTGCGCATCGGGCGCGGCCGCGCTCGGGCTCGGGGCGGCGTGGATTCGGAACGGAGATGCGGACATGGTTCTCGCCGGCGGCGCCGACGCCATTTCTCCCTTCGTCTTCTCGGGCTTCGACGCGCTGCGCGCACTCAGTGCCACGGCCGCGCGGCCGTTCGACGCCCTTCGCGACGGACTCAGCCTGGGTGACGGGGCGGGCTTCCTCCTTCTCGAGGGGGAGGAGCACGCCCGGCGGCGCGGAGCGGTGATCCTCGCGCGTCTGACGGGATACGGTTCCGCGTCCGACGCGCAGCACATGACGAGGCCCGATCCCGATGGCCGCGGCCTCGTCCGCGCGATCGACGCCGCGCTCGCCCAAGCCGGGCGGACGGCGGCCAACGTGGGCTTCGTGAGCGCGCACGGGACCGGGACGACATTCAACGACGCGATGGAAGAGGCCGCTCTGGCGCATGTCCTCGGCGCTCTCGCACGGACCGTGCCCGTGAACGGAATCAAGGGCGCGATCGGGCACACGCTGGGCGCGGCGGGCGCGCTGGAGGCCGTCCTCTCGGTTCTCGTCCTCGCGCGGCAGGTCGTGCCGCCCACCGCCGGGCACGCGGAGTCGCGCGCCGATTCGCCGCTCGCCGTCGTCTCGGGCCGGCCGCTCGTTCCCGCCCGCCCGGTCGCGGTCGCGCGCTCGACCTCGGCCGCGTTCGGAGGCACTTCCGCGGCGCTCGTGCTGGAGAGCGTGGAGAACCCATGAGAGACGTCTTTCTCGCGGCGGGAGCGCATCGGGCCGGGAGCGATGAGGACGCACCGGTGGACGCGAACCGCCTGCGCCGGATGGACCGCTTCGGCCGGGCCGGCTATCTCGCCGGGACTCGCGCCTTCGCCGCGGCGGGTCTCGCCCGCGCCGCGCGCCCCCACCCGCGCCACGGGGTCGTGGTCGGCACGCGGCACGGCTGCCGTTCCGCGATCACCGAGCACGCCGCGCGCCTCGAGACGGCGACGCGCGTGGAAGATCTGGCGCCCTCGATCTTCGCGGCCACCGTACACAACACCGTGAACGGCGAGCTGGCCATCGGCCTCGGCCTCGGCGGAGTCTCGGAGACGATCGTCTCGGGCCGGACCGCCGGCCTGGAGGCGCTGATTTACGGCGCGCGCCGCGTCGCCGCAGGCGACGCCGACCGCATCCTCGTCGTCGCGGCGGAGGGCATCGACGATGCGATGCGCGAAGCGTGGGAAGAAGAAAAGTCTGCCTTCGGACCCCGTGCTTCGGGTGTCGAGCTGGTCGAGAGTGCTGCGGCGGTGCTCCTCGAGGCGGAGGAGGGGAGAGACCGGATTCGATTTGTCGACGGCTGTCTCTTCTTCGAGCCTGAGGCGCGGCGGGCGGCGGCGCGTTTCTTCGAATGGGTGAAAGGGGTCGAGGCGCGCGAGGGAGGCGGCGCCGCGCCTCCAGCGGTCATTCTTTGTGGGCCGCCGTATGAGGATTTCCTAGAAGGTAATTCGGAGAAGAAGAATGCGAAGGAGGCGCGCGTCGAACGGTTCGGCGCCGCGGGCGTCTACGAGATCGCGCGCGAGGTCGTGAGTCGTCGCGAGCAGGCCGCGGACGGGCCCCCGCCCCATTCACCTTCTAAGAAAATCCGAGTCTATGTAACGCGAGACATGACCGGCGCGGTGGCGGCGGTCGCCCTGGAGTCTTCCTCTTCCTAGCGTGTTCTCTTTTCCGAAAGCAGCTCGTCCGGCTGCGGCAGGGTGGGGATCGGCTCCTTCGGGAGGGGAGGGGCGTGGCCCGCGCCGCCGCCCGCGGCGCAGGCCTCTCGCCAGCGCTGGACGGCGGCGTGCAGCGGCGCGGGGCCGGGGTCGTGCGCGAGGGCGTCGCCGAGAAGCGCGCGGGCGCGCGCCCGATTCCCACGGCGAGCCTCCAGCTCGCCGAGCTTCGCCGTCGCCTCGGCGAAGTCCGGGGCCCGCTCGTGCGCGCGTTTGGCCTCCCGCAATGCCGCGCCGAGCCAGTTGGCTTTGCGCTCTCGCTCTGCCCTGCGAACGCGAACGAGCGCGGCGCGGGCCTCGAGATAGCGGCCGTAGCCCTCTTTCGAGAGCCACGCGTCCGCCGGGAACGGGGTGCCCGGGGCCGGCGGGCCGCCGGGACTCGCGAGAACGGCTTCGAGGTCGACCGGGAGGTACGACCCGAGCGTGTGGGGCGAGGCGGCAACCCAGGCTCTTCGGTGCGTGAGGTCGAGGACGACCGAATGCGATGCGATCGAGGCGTCGATGGCATTCCGGTTGCCGGGACCGAGCTCGCGTCCGTCCGCGCCCTTCCGGTCGCGCAGGATGGCGATCGCCGAGGGCACGTCGAGCGAGCCGCGGCTCCCGTCGAGGAGGACGTCGAGGCGGGCCCGCCTCTTCCGCGACGTCGACCCCGGCGGCAAGCAGCGGGCGACGCGGCGCACGCGAGGGTCCTCGGGTTCGTTCGTGGCTCCAAGGAACGCGCCTGTCGCGCCCGAGCTCTCACGCACCGCGAAGGCGGACGGGCTCTTCTCGACGATCGCGAAGCGTCCGGTCTTCGCGTCTCCGAGGAGGATGAGGTCCGAAACGAAGACCTTCGCGGACTCGAGGCGCGCCACCGCGCCCACGAACGTGCTCTCTCTCGCGAGGACCTCCGCGAGGAGGAGCGTCATCGGCATGCCTGACGCCGCCGTCTCGCCTCCCGCGATCGCGTTAATCGCGACGCCGATGCCCGCGCGGTTGAAACCGGAAACGACACCGAGCATCCCGGCGAATCCGACGGAAAGGTACGGGATCCCGTCCGCGGGCACGACGACCGAGACGAGCTTCTGGCGGTCGAAAATGTCTCCGCCCTCGAAGTCGAAATTCCGCGCGAGGAGGAGCGAGCCATCGCCACCTGTCGCGAGGAAGCCGGTGCAGGCCGCCGCGAGTGCGGGCGCGTCCACGAAGCGCTGGGAGACGTCGTGCAGCGCGTGCATGTCCAGCATCCGGCGATAGGCGTTCCAGCCGGCGGGCGGGGGCACGGGCTCGTAGCCGTCCGCAAGCCCCGCGATCGCGACGAGGAGATCGTCCGGGATCGCATCAGGCAGGCCGCGAAGCCGGTAGGCCGAGAGCTGCCGGATGAGCGACCTCTTGAGGCGGCCGGGAACGAGGACCGCGAAGAGCTCTTCGAGAAGCGCTTCCTGCGAGCGAATCTCCGGGCGGGCGAGGCGGCCAGAGGAATATCCGAGGTCGTAGGGCGCGCCCGCGAAGCGCCCGATGAGGATCCCTGAAGGGAAGGCCGACGTCTCGTCCGTCGTCTGTTCCGAAAGCCACGACATGCCGAGCCGGCGCACCCCGCTCCGGTCTTCGGGCCCGACGTCGCGGGCGAAAGCCCGCCGCGCGGTTTCGGGCCGCCGGGGTGCGCAGGCGGAACAGGAGACGAGGAGGGCTGCCGCGGCAAGGGCGGCGGCCGCGCGTTTCACGGGGCCTCTTCCCAGAAGCGCGTGAAGAGGTACCACTGGGACGGGTACGCGCGGATCGTGCGCTCCATCGACGCGACGAAGAGCGTGAGCGCGGCGACGACGGCCGCATGGCCCTCCTGCCCCCTGGCGTTCGGCACGCGGATCGCCTCCTCGACGACGGTTCGGTATCTGCCGTCTTCCTCCTGGAGGACGAAGACGGGAAAGATCGGGGCGCCCGAAGCCTGCGCGAGACGGAAGGGCCCCACGGGAAACGAGGCCGATTTTCCGAAGAACGGCATCCGGCGGCCGGTTCCCGAAACGTCGCGGTCGCCCTGCATCGCCACGCAGAGGTTCTCCTCGAGCGCCTTGAGGACGGGCAGAAACGCGAACGGGGACGTGTCGATCGGAAGCCCGCGCACGCCGAGCATCCGGCGCGCGTCTTCGCGGTGCCTCTCGATGACGGGCGACGGGTCGGGCACATATACGACGGCTACCTTCAGCCCGAGCTGGGCGAGGAAGAGGCCGCCGAGCTCGAAGTTTCCGACGTGCGCGGTCAGGAGGATGGCGCCCTTGCCCTCCCGTGAAGCCGCGACGAGACGCCCGTCGCCGGAGCGCGCCGCGAGGAGCGACAGAGGATCCACGTCCCGGCGGCCCGAATAACGAAGGAGGTCGATCCAGAGGCGGGAATGCCGCGACACCATCTCGCGCCCCGTCCGTTCGACGGCGCGCGCGTTCCGCGGCAGGTCGAGGACGGCCGCGACGTTGTCGAGGATGGCGTCCTGGACGGCCTCTCGCTCCCAGATCGCTCGCTCGGCCGTGGCTTCCGCGAGGCGCGCCACGAAGACGGGAGGCAGGGTTCGGGCCATCCAGCGGAAGAACGGGAACCAGAGCCCGAACGTCACGTTGACGAAATTCGAGACGATGGTCGGCTTCTCGCCGGGCGGAGCGTGCGGGGGGGACGGCACGGCCCGAGAATGCCACGGCCGGCGGCGACATTTCCCGACGATACGGTGAACGCCTTGGCGGGCCGGGGCAGGACTAACATGGTGGTCCATGCGCAAACCCGTCGTTCTCATCACCGGCGCCGGCGGCGAGATCGGTCACGGCCTCATCACGCGCCTCGCGACCGCCGGCTCGCGTCCGATCATCACGCTGGATCTCAAGCCCCTCGAGCCCGGGCTCGGGAGGCTCGTCGCACGGGAGTTCATCGGCTCGATCCTCGACCGTCCTGTCCTCGAACGCATCCTCTCGGAGTTCGAGATCGACACGATCTTTCACCTCGCGGCGCTCCTGTCGACCCGCGGCGAGTTCACGCCCGTCACCGCGCACCAGGTCAACGTCGAGGGCACGCTCAACCTCCTGGAGTTCGCGCAAAACGAGCGGCAGTCGCACGGGCGGCCCGTCACCTTCATCTACCCGTCGTCGATCGCCGCCTACGGAATGCCCGACCTCGGAACGAAGGCGCGAATCCCGCCGGTCCTCGAGGACACGTACAACCAGCCCACGACGATGTACGGCTGCAACAAGCTCTATGCGGAGCACCTCGGGCGGTACTACTCGCGGCACTACAAGCAGCTCTCCTCCGAGACGGTGAGCGGCCGGGTGGACTTCCGCTGCGTGCGCTTTCCGGGGCTCATCTCGGCCGTCACGCTGCCGTCTGGCGGGACTTCCGACTACGCCCCGGAGATGATCCACGCGGCCGCGGAGGGAAACCCCTACGCGTGTTTCGTGCGCGAGGACACGCGGATTCCCTTCATGGCGATGCCCGACGGCGTCGAAGCTCTCCTCCAGCTCGCGGGCGCGCCCGCGGCCGCCCTCACGCGTCAGGTCTACAACGTCGGCGCGTTCAACCCGTCGGCCGGCGAGATCCGCGCCTTCGTCCTCGAGGCGTTCCCCGGCGCGCGCATCACGTTCGAGCCCGACCTCAAGAGGCAGGGCATCGTCGACACGTGGCCCGCGGACGTCGACGACTCCGCCGCGCGGAAGGACTGGGGATTCGCCCCACGCTACGACCTCGGGGGAGCGTTCCGTTCCTACCTGATCCCCGAGATCGGCAAGCGCTACCGGAAGGCCGGCGCGACCGTCTAGCCGATCAGTCTCCCGCCTCGTCGTCCCGGTGGAAGGCCCCCGCGCTCGCGAGCGCGGGCTCGAGCGCGACGGGCTTCACCCACTTCCCGACGACGCCCACCGTGCCCGGAACGCGCAGCTTCTCGAACAGGAATCCGAATTTCTCCTCGAGGCGCCTGCCGATCTCGGCGCGCACGTCTTCCGGCAGGTCCCACATGGCCTTCTTGAACGGCCCGATCGCCTTCTTGCGCGAGCGGTAGAGGAACTGCTCCTCGGTGTCCTTCGGCTTTCTCTCGTCGGCCGCGTGGACTCTCAGCCAGGCGTACATTTCCTCGCTCAGCGCGGCGGGCAGCGCGTCGTACGTCATGTTCTGGAACTCCGTCGCGAGATGGACCTCGGACGCGCCGTGCTCCGGAAACTGGTGGAAGTTGTCCGGGGCGACCGTCGAGGCCCCGTGCTGGACGGCGCCGGAGAGCCCGTACGCCTCCCGCGCCAGCGTCGAGATGGCCTGCATCGCGTCGAAGTGGATCTCGACATTCGCGACCGTCCCGTCCGGGAGCGGCGTGCCGCCGTGGGACGTCCCCGTGTTTATCGAGATCTTCGAGACGCCGGTCATGCCGGCCGGCAGCGCGGCGCGGTAGCCGTCCATGAACGCGCGGAATTCCTCGGGCGTCGAAACCTCCTTGCCCACCTCGCCGATCTCGCCGCCGATGGAGATGGTGATTCCCTTCGGCTCGCGCGCGCGGATGAAGCGCGTGAAGCGCGCGGCGTTCTCGAAGTTCTGGCGCTGCTGCAGCGCCTCGGTCGGCTGCGACATGTCGACGAGCGTCGACGTGTCGATGTCGATGTTCAGGAACCCGGCCGGGATCGCCTCCTCGATGAGGGCCTCGATCGCCTGACGCTCCGCATCGGCATTCGCCGCGAATTTCTTCGCATTCATCTGGAAATGATCGCCCTGGATGAACACCGGGCCGACGTGCCCTTCCCGGATGGCGGCCGCAAGGACGACCGCGGCGTACTCGCCGGGGCGCTGGTCCGTATAGCCCATCTCGCTCCGGGCGATCTCGAGGATGAACGCTCCCGCGTCGCGCTTTTTCGCGGCCCGGAAGACGGCGCGCGCGGCGTCGTAGGTGAGCATGCGGAGGTTCATGGCCGGAGTCGTGAACCCTCCCGCTTCGCCGCGTCCCATCGCCGCGTAGAGGTCCTGGATCGACGCCGGCAGGATTCCGAGAGCGGCGGCCGCCTTGCGGATCGCGAGACGCGCCTCGTCCCGCCGGGCCGCGTCGGGCTCGAAGACCGCGCGCTTCACGAGCGCGTCGATCGAACGGCTCCGGAATCCGGCGGGGTCGCGCCCGAGCTCCTCGAGGGCGTTCTCAACGGCGTTCAAGGGGGACATGGAACCTCCCGAGTTTTCAGACCGATTCTAGCCTCGTCCTGAGGTCCTAAAATCGCGAATCCGCTCGCTCCTCCTGACTCTCCGCCGCGAACTCCGGAACGCCGGGACTCCGGCCCGCGCCGAGGGCGCCCGGGCCTACCTGAAGTCCGCGATGCCGCTCCACGGCGTGGACGTGACGGCGCTCCGTGCAATCTGCCGGGCGTCCTTCGCCGCGCATCCCGTCGGGAACGCCGCCGCGTGGCGGAAGGACGTCCTCGCGCTCTGGCGCGGCGCGAAGTTCCGCGAGGAGCGCTACGCGGCGATCGAGCTCACGGGCGACCGGCGGGCACGGGAGTTCCAGGCGATGGCGTCTCTTCCGATGTACGAGGAGATGATCGTGACGGGTGCGTGGTGGGACATCGTCGACACAATTGCGACGAAGCGGCTCGGCGAAATCCTGAGGAACGAGCCCGCTCCGATGAGGAAGGCGATGCGCGCGTGGAGCCGCGGCGAAGACATGTGGAAGAGGCGGAGCGCGATCCTCTGCCAGAACTCGTTCAAGAAGGACACGGACCTCGCGTTCCTCTTCGCGCTCATCGAGCCGTCGATCGGGTCGAAGGAGTTCTTCCTCAGAAAGGCGATCGGCTGGGCGCTCCGGAGCTACGCGTGGACGGACGAGAAGCCGATCCTCGCGTACGTCGAGAAGAACCGCCCGCGCCTCGCGCCGCTCGCGATCCGCGAGGCGCTCAAGAACGTCTCGCTAGGTTGAGAGGAACGTCAGGACGTGCGAGAAGTCCTTCTCGCCGAACCCGGCGTTCCGCGCGCGCTCGTAATC
>JBDTML010000309.1:0-11243 GCA_039934255.1 Acidobacteriota bacterium
GGCCGGCGCCACTTTTCGGGATGCCGGCGGTCGGAATCCAGGTCGAAGAGATCGTTGAGAAGGTAGATGCTGGATGCGCAAAGCGAGATCGCAACGAACGCCAGCGCGCCGGACGCGAGGATCCCCGCGTCCTGCAGCTTGTGCGCCGTGACGATCGGAATGAAGACGAGGAGGTTCTTGACCCACTGGCGCGCGCGGACGGCGGCGACGACCGTCTTCAGCTTCAGGGAAGGCCGCGGGAAGAGATCGGCGAGATTTCCGTCCCGGCGGAGGCCCGTCTCCACGGCGGCGGGCGCATTCACCGCGATCGCCCGGCGCGCCTTCTTCCAGACGGGTCGGTCCGCCGGCCCGTTTCCGGCGTAGTCGAATCCCCGCTCGCCGAACCGCTCGACGAGCGCGCGCGCCTTGGCCTCGCCGCCGAGGTTCGTCGTGCCGTCGCTCCCCATGACCTCGTCGAAGATCTCGAGGTGCTCCGCGACTCTTTCCGCCCAGATGCGATCTGATGCCGTCACGAGCACGAGACGCCGCCCCAGGGCTTTCTCTCTCCGAAGGAATTCCAGGAGACGCAATTCGTAGGGAAGCGTCGAAGGCTCGAACGCGACACTCTTCGCGAGCTCCCTCTTGAAGCCCGCTTTGCCCTTCGAGAGCCAGCGTGAGGCCTGGAAGAGAGGGCCGAACCCCTCCTTCGCAAGTCCCGCGAGACCCTCGAAAAAGAGATCGCTCCGAATCAACGTCCCGTCTAGATCGACACAGAGTGGAACGCCGGCGCTGGAGGCGCTCGCTGTTTCCGGGCTCGCCGCCTCCGGGCTCTTCGTCGTGCCGAGCAAGAAAACATTCTAAGCCCTGACCATCCGGGTGACGGGGCGCTAGACTTCCCGCTCTGACGATCGCAACGGGAACCCGGCTCGGCCCTTATGAGGTGCTCTCTGCCCTCGGCGCGGGCGGGATGGGAGAGGTCTATCGGGCCAAGGACACGCGGGTGGACCGGATGGTCGCCCTGAAGGTCCTGCCGGAAGAATTCTTCGAGGATGAAGACAGGCGGACGCGCTTCGGGCGCGAAGCGAAGCTGCTCGCAAGCCTGAACCACCCGGGAATCGCCATTCTCTACTCATTCGAAGAAATCTCCGGACGACACGTCCTGAGCATGGAGCTGATCGAGGGCGAGGACCTCGCCCAGCGGATCTCCTCCGGGCCTCTTGCGCTCGAGGAATCTCTTTCTTGCGCGAAGCAGATCGCCGAGGCTCTCGAGGCCGCGCACGAGAAGGGCATCGTCCACCGGGACCTCAAGCCCGCGAACGTGAAGATCACACCGGACGGGCGCGTGAAGCTCCTCGACTTCGGCCTCGCGAAGATCTTCGAGAACGAGTCGAGCGCGTCGTCTCCCTCGATCTCGTACTCGCCGACGCTGACGGCGCGCGGGACGGCGGCGGGAATGATCCTCGGGACGGCGGCGTACATGTCGCCGGAGCAGGCGCGCGGCAAGCCGGTCGACAAGCGGACGGACGTCTGGGCGTTCGGATGCGTCCTGTTCGAGATGCTGACGGGAAAGAGAGCGTTCGAAGGCGAGACGGTGAGCGACACGCTGGCCGCGATCCTTCGGGGCGAGCCGGACTGGGCGGCGTTGCCCGCCGGGACGCCGGAAAGAATCAAGGAGATTCTGAGAAAGTGCCTGAGGCGCGACGCGAAACTGCGACTGCGCGACATCGGCGACGCTCGCCTGGACCTCGAAGAGCTCTCCGCGGGCGGGAGCACGGGCTCATTCACCGTCGAAGAAAAGACGGCGGCGCCGAGCCCCACTGTAGCAAGCGCGGAACTAACGAGTCTTGAGAGAGGGAGCAAGAAATTCCTCTCTGTCTTTCTCCCCTGGGGGATTGCGGCCGCATGCGCGGCCGCGGCGGCGCTCGCGCTGCGCGCTCGCGCCCCGCGTGCGCCCGCGCCCGTCGTCCAGTTCGAGGTGCGGGTCCCGGAAGGGGCGTCGTTCGGCAACTCGATGGCGCTCTCGCCCGACGGCCGGCGGCTCGCGTTCGTCGCGACCGACGAGAAGGACATCGAGCGGCTGTACGTGCGCTCGTTCGATTCGGTCGCCGTCCAGCTCCTGCCCGGCACCGAAGGCGCGCGGTTTCCGTTCTGGTCGCCGGACGGCAAGGCTGTCGCCTATTTCACGGGCGACCGTCTGGCGCGCGTGAGCGCGGCCGGGGGGCCGCCCCAGACGATTTGCTCGATCACCGACGGGCGGGGCGGAGCCTGGTTCCCACGGGGCGTCATCGTCTTCGCGCCCGGAACCCGGTTGCCCCTCCAACGCGTGAGCGCGACCGGCGGAATCCCCGTCGCGGCGACGACATTCGGTTCGAAGGACTACACGCACCGCTGGCCGAGGTTGCTGCCGGACGGGAGCCACTTTCTCTACCTCTGCCTGAGCGACGATCCAGCCCGCCTCGGCACGCGCGTGGCTTCGCTGGATTCGTCCGACGACGCGTTCGTCGTCTCGACCCGCGGCAAGGCGGAGTACGACGCCGGCCGCCTCCTCTACGTCCGCGAGAGTGCGCTCTATGCGCAGCCGTTCGACGCGGGACGGCTCAAGCTGTCCGGCGAGCCCGGACTCGTCGTCGACGGAATCGCCGTCGAGGGCGAGAGCGGGTGGACGGGTCTCGCGGCCTTTTCGGCGGCTGCCGACGGCGCCCTCGTCTACAGGCGTCGCGCGAACCCCCGGCAGAAACTCACGTGGTTCGACCGTTCGGGCAAGCCTCTCGGAACCGTCGGTGAAGCCGCCGTCCTGTCGGAACCATTCTGGCTCTCGGGCGGGCAACGTCTCGGAATCACCGTGGCGGACCCGCGGACCGAACAAAATGACCTCTGGCAGGTGGACCTCGTGCGCGGAACGTGGACGCGGCTCACGTTCGGGCCCAAGGCCAACAACACGGGGATGGCGTCGCCGGACGGAAAAAGTCTTTTTTTCTCTTCGAACCGCGCGAGCCGAATGGGTCTATTCCACCGGCCCCTCGACGGGACGGGAGGGGACGAGTCGGTCCTCGCCACGACCCTCGACAACTACGGCGACTTCATCTCCCCGGACGGGGCGTGGCTGGTCTTCGAGACGATGAGCAGTGTCGGCCGCCCCGAGCTCTGGAGGCTTCCGCTCTCGGGCGAGCGAAAGCCTCAGCTTCTCCTGGCCGTGCCTCAGGCGGCGGCCGCTCACGCCTCTTCGTCGCCGGACGGGAAGTTCTTCGCCTACTCCTCGGACGAGACGGGCCGCGCGGAGGTCTACGTGCAGAGGTTCCCGCCTTCGGGCGGGAAGTGGCAGATCTCGAAAGACGGCGGCGACCAGGCTCTCTGGCGCGCGGACGGGAAAGAGCTGTACTTCCTCTCGAGCGACCGCAAGCTCATGTCCGTCGAGTTGTCCCTGGGCGAAGACGCGCAGGTGGGGTCGCCGAAGATGCTTTTCCCGATCCGCGTGCCCGCCAACGGAATCTCCGACAATCGGACCCAGTACCTCCCGGCTCCGGACGGCAAGCGGTTTCTCGTTCTCGCGACCGCCGAGGATCGGCAGGAGCAGCCGGCCGTCGTCGTCCTGAACTGGCCCGCGACAGGTGCTCCGGGACGATGACACTCGCGTCCGGCACGAAGCTCGGCCCGTACGAGAATGCCGCTCCGCTCCTCGGGCTGCGGAAGGCCGGCGCGCCAGAGCCCGCGAAGTAACGCTCTCAGACCCGCCGGCCCAGGAGCGCCGATCCGATCATCCGGGCGGTTCCGAGGACACCGAAGCGCTCGACGAGGATCTTCTTGTAGAGCGCGGTGTGGCTCTCTGGCGGTGCGGCCGTATGTTCCTTCTCGGCAAGGCGGAGCGCCTCCGCCGGGCAGACCCCGATGCAGGCGCCGCAACCGATGCAGCGGCCGTGGTCCACGGCCGTCTTCCCGTCCCGGGTCTCGAGAGCGTCCATCGGGCAGCGGGGGCGGCACGCTTCGCAGTCGATGCAGGCCTCGGCGTTCACTTCGGCCCGGAAGTTCGAGTGGACGAAATCTGCCGGGCGGGGAAATTGTTTCGCCATTCGGAGGACGCCGCAGCAGCAGCCGCAACAGAAGCAGATGAAGAGCGGGTCCTGCGCGTTCTCCGGCTGGAGGACCATCCCTTCGCGCTCGGCCCGGTCGAGAAGACCGAGAGCCCCCTCGCGCGTCAGCTCCTCTCCCGAGCCCGACTCGACGACGTGGCGCGCGACCCCCTTCAGGGCGAGGCAGGTTTTCCGGACGTCGGTCTGGCGGCACGGTTCGCCCGTGAGGTCTCTCCCTTGCCGGCAGACGCAGTTCAGAACTGCCCACGGGCCGTCGCTCCCGGCGATCAGCTCCCGCGCGTCGTCGTAGCGCCCGACCAGGCGCTCCACGACGATCGTGGCGTTCACCGGGATCGTCCGCATCTGCTTCGTCTTCGGCCCGAGGAACGCGCCCGCGAAGCCCTCGGCGATGTACCTCTCCATGTCGCGTTGCATCTCGGGCGTGAGCCGGTCGACCTGAAACTCGTACATGCCGAGCGCCAGCATCGCCTTGCTCCACTTCTTCTTCCGACCCGGCGCGGCGCCGCCTCCGCCCATGATCGCGCCCTTGGCGGCGAGGCGGTCGAGGAGCGTCTCCAGTTCGGCAGCCGTCCATCTCCCCTTCGGCGCCCGGCGGTGGATCCGCGTGAGCGGCTCCGGAAGGGCGGAAAGGAGGAGCGCCGCCTGGGCCTCCTCGGACGTGAAGAGCCGCCGGAGGATCGAGAGCTCCACGCCGCTCTCCGTTGCCGGGAAGCCCACGGGCATGACGTCGATGTGTTTCTGAAGAGTCCGGTAGACGTCGGGAGTCTCTTTCACGGGCGTGCCCTCTCACATCCTGTCTCGACCGGCGGGAAAAATCCATGGTGAAGGAGCTCGGCCGGCTGGTTCAAACTGCCCATGGCCGGAACCCGGAGGGAGGCCTAGGGTCGGGGCGGAGGAACTGATGTTCCAGCGTTTCGAAGAGGCCGCCGCGCACGTCCGCCAGCACGGCGTCACGATGGTGGACCTCAAGTTCTGCGACCTCGCGGGCCGCTGGCGCCACGTGACGCTTCCCGCCGAGCGCTTCACGCCGGCGCTCATGGGGGACGGCGTCGGATTCGACGGCTCATCCGTCGGATTGCGCTCCGTCAAATCCGGCGACCTCGTCCTCGTGCCGGATCTCGCCACCGCGTTCCTCGACCCGTTCCCCGAGGAGAAGACGCTCAGCTTCCTCTGCCGGATTCTCGAGGCGGACGACCGCTCGCCCGTCCTCTTCGATCCGCGCACGATCGCGGCACGCGCCGAGGAGCGCCTGCGAAAGAGCGGGGTCGGGACGCGCAGCCTCTGGGGCCCCGAGTTCGAGTTCTATCTCTTCGACGGCGTCGCGTACGAGAACGGCGTCAACGTGGCGAGCTACCGCGTCGAGTCCTCCGAGGCGGACTGGCGGAGCCACGAGCTCGGCTCGGGCTTCACGATCCCGCGGCACGGCGGCTACCACGCGCTGCCCCCGCAGGATCATCTCGACGACGCGCGGACGAAGATCTCCCGCATCCTCGAATCCGTCGGTGTCCCCGTGAAGTACCACCACCACGAGGTCGGCGGGCCCGGTCAGTGCGAGATCGAGATTCCGCTCCTCGGCCTTCTCGACGCGTGCGATGCCGTCCTCATGGTCAAGTACGTCGTGAGGCGAGCCGCGAAGAAGATGGGCCTGACCGCCACGTTCATGCCGAAGCCGCTCTACGGCGAAGCCGGCAGCGGGATGCACTGTCACCAGCTCGTCCTCAACCGCGAGCGCAACGCGTACTTCGACCCCGAGGGCTACGGCTGCGTGAGCGAAACGGGGCGCTTCGCAATCGGCGGCCTCCTCCACCACGGCGCCGCCGTCATGGCGCTCACGAACCCGTCCACGAACTCGTACCGCCGGCTCGTTCCGGGCTTCGAGGCGCCGGTGACGGCGATCTACTCGCTCGGCAACCGCAGCGCTGCGATCCGGATCCCGAAGTACGCGAACCGCCCCGAGAGCGCGCGCTTCGAGTTTCGCCCGCCGGACGCCACGTGCAACCCGTACCTCGCGATGGCCGCGCAGCTCCTCGCGGGAATCGACGGCATCGAGAAGAAGATGGACCCGACCGCGCTCGGCTTCGGACCGTTCGACGGCGACGTCGCGGCCCTGCCGCCGGAGGTAAAAACGAAGATCCGGGCCCTCCCGACCGCGCTCGACGAATCGCTCGACGCGCTCGAGAAGGACCACGCGTTCCTGACGAAGGACGGCGTCTTCCCGGCCGATCTCGTCCCGCGCTGGGTCCAGAAGAAGCGCGAGGAGGACCGCGAGGTGAGGAACCGCCCGCACCCGTACGAGATCGAGCTCTACTACGACCTCTGAGGCGGCAGGTCGCCGCTAGAATCCGCTCTCCACTTGAAGAGCTCTCGCCTCCTCACGGCTGCCCTGCTCTTCTCCACCGCCTTGCGGGGAGAGGACATCGTTCGCCTTCTCGCCGTCGAAGAGAAGGCGGCGTACCGTCCAGATGAGACGTTCGTTCTCGAAATGGTGTGCGCTTCGGGGATGACGGACGAGACGATGATTCTTTCCGGGCCGGGGGCCGAAGTCACGAACCCCCTTGTGAAGTGCCCTCGCGCCCGTGTCGAGGTCCATGTGCCAAAAGACTTCGTCGGCCTCGGCGTCGTCTCGGTTCTCGCGCGGCGCGGGGAGCTTGCCGGCGACATTTTTTCCTTCAGGGTGAGATCGGGCACGCCACCCGTGGATCTCCACATCAACGGGACAGGCGCGATGGTGGACCCGGACGAGTGCTCGACCCTCAGCTTCGATCCTCACGCTTCGGGGGCCCAGTCCGTGCAGTTCTTCGCCGAACAGCCCGACGGCACCCTGTTCGATCTCTGCAAGGGGGCTGACGTCCGCGTCACCACGGACCAGCCCGATTCGTTTCGATTCACCGCCGACGGTCACGCATGCTCGATCACGTCCAGACGAGAGGGCTCGTTCAAGCTCGTCGCTTCGTACGGCGGCCTGCGCAAGGAATTCTCGTGTCGTGCCCAGAACTTCGGCCTCGAGCGAGACGCGAAGCCGCCCGCGACCCCGGGTCCCGAGGGACCTCGGATCGCGACGGCAGACTTCAAGGCCGATCCATCCCGGCTCGAGCGCAAGGGTGAAGTGGGCGAGTGCAAGCTCGTCGAGCACTGGAACACCGGCTACTGCTATGTCTTCAGCCGAATTCAGAACAGGAAGGTCTCGGAGGCCACGGACGTTCTGTGCGGCGACCTCCCTGCGCTTCGGGAGCGGATGATGCGCGCCGTTCAGCGCGGATATTGCGAGCCTCGGCCATCTCGCGACCCCGCCGTTTCCGTCGTGGCCCCGGCACCCTCACGAAAGGCCGGGCCGCCCCCCGCGGCGCGGGAGCTCCTGAGAATCTCGATCCCGGCATTCCGGCGCGATCCCCGGAAGCTCGACGGTCATCCCATGGACGTCGGCCACTGCCGCCTCGTCGAGCACCGGACCACTGGTTACTGTTACGTCTACAGTCTCCGCGGGGCCGGCAAGGTGTCCGAATACACCGACGTGCCCTGTGACGATCTTGCCGAGCTGCGAAAACGCATGAGCCGGGCCATCGAGGACGGCTACTGCAACTAGACGCGCGGACCGGTGCCATTCTGCTTCGAGAGCGATCAACGGGACGGGCCGTTCAGGCTGCCGTAGATCCGTTCGCGGAGCGCCTTCTCCCGCGGGAGATCGCCGAGCTTGAAATACACGTCCGCGAGCTTCAGAAGGGCCGCTGGCGACTCGTCCGCGACCCCTTCGTAGAGCCGCATCGCCGTCCCGAGGTCGCCGGCGAAGAACGCGGCGTCGCCTCTCTTCTCCCGCCATTCCCGCGCGGAGCGTCCGCCACTCTCGAAGTGTTCGATCATCCGGTCGGCGTACGCGGCTGCCGAGTCCACGAACCCGTTCAGGAGGAGCGCCACGAAATACTCCTCGGCGAGCATCCGGCTGCCCCGGGCGTCGCACCGATTCGGGTCCTCCCGCAAAGGCGCGGCTGGCGCTTCGCCGAAGACCTGGCCGGCCGGCACCCTCAGGATTTCCTCCGCGCGCATCAGGTCTCCCCGGGCGGCGCCGACAGCGGCGAGCGCGAGCGTGTATCTCGGGTCTCCGGCCCATTCGGCCGACGACTCCGCGAGGATCTCGTCCGCCTCCGTGAAGCGGGAGAGAGCGGCCAGGGCGAGCGCTGAAGACAGTCGGTACATCCGGCCCGGGGATCTCCCGGACGCGGACTCGAAGAGGATGAGCGCGGCGCTCCCGTCCCCCGCCGCGAGAGCGCGGCAACCCCTGCGCCAGTCCGCGGCCCCGTCCAGGACGTTCCTCGGCCGGCCCGAGATCGCGTCGACGCGCGCCGAGAGATGCCGCAGCCGGTCCGTCAGGATGGCCTCGAAAAGATCGAGCGTTCCGGCCGCCTTCATCGCCGCGACGTCCGATTCGTCGAGGCCGAGGTCTTCGGGCTCTGAGAACGGCAGGCAGCCGGGACGGCCCTGAAGGCGGCTCCGCTCCCTGAGGAGACTGTCCACGAAGAAACGGCGGCGCCCCGGCGCGACGAAGGGCCCGGAGGTGATCTTCCGGTCCGTGCCGATCGCGACGTCGTCGACGTAGTAGACGACGTTCGACTCGTCGTCCTCCACGTCCCCCACGAACGAGAACGTGTCGACGGCCGAGCCGGGCTGGCTGGCCGCGTTCGGGACGCCACGAAGACTCACGCGGGCCTCGGCGTCCCCTTCCTTCCGGATCACGAGATCGTAGGCGCCCGTCTCGACGCGGTACGTGACGTCCACGACGTACCAGGTGAACGGGTCGAGCTCGAGGAGCTTTTTCGCGATGCTGTCCGACGTGTGGAAGAGGGACCCGCCGCGTGCCCGAAGCCAGAACGCAATGCCGTTCCGCGCGAGCCGGAAACCCGCCGGCCCCGCGAGCGCGACGTTGAACGTCTCGAGGGGCGTCGTCGTGAGCAGAGCGAAATGGGCGTAGAGCGTGCCCGCCGTGATCCGGGGGAAGCGCCCTTGGAGCTCGGGGAACTCGCCGTCGCCCGCCGCGTCGCGGATCTCCACGGAGGAGTCGCCGCTCAACCGGTACGCGCGCGAGAGCCGGACTGTCCCCTTCGCGTTCGCGAAGACGCGGAACGTGTCGGGGCCCGTCTCGGTCATCTCGTCGTCGAAGCTGTACGCCACCAGGAGGCCGTCCGGCGGCCCGTCCACGGCGAGCGCGGGGAACGCCAGGAAGGCGAGGAGGAGAAAGACGAGCGCGCGGGCCCCCGCGCCCTCGGCCCGGTTCGTCATGGGGCAAGGCTCGCGCGGTACTCGGCGAGCCATCGGTTCCAAGTCTCGATCGAGGCGCGGCGCTGACCCAGGGGCGCGTTCGGCTGGAACCCCTTCGTCTGGCCGGTGTGGATGTGGAGCGCCTGAAGCGCGATCTGCCGGACCTGGGGGACGGCGCTGTCGAGCGATTCGATCAACCGTTCGTAGAGATGGGCCTTCTGCCGCGGCGTCAGATGGACCTGGTCGTAGGCGAGGGCGCAGGCGGCCTTGTCGCGGAAGAGCGGGCTCTCGTCGTGCTGCATGTTGTCCACGAGCACGTCCACGACGTCGAGGTCGTCCGAAACGCTCCCGAGCGCGTACTGCACGTGGAGGCGCAGCGCCTGGTGGCGCGTGTGAACGTCTTTCATGAGGACGCGCTTGGCCTCGGGCGACCGCCACTTGAGCTGGTAGAAGATCACCGCGATCTTCTCCCTGCCGTCGTCGTTCGATGCCTCGTACATGCGGACGAGCTCGGGGAGCACGGCCTGCCCCATCTCCTTGATCGACGTCCCGTCGTACTTCGAGACGAGCTCCGAGAGCCGGACGCGATCCACGGGCGGATCGGCCGCCAGGAGGACGTGCGCCGACAGGAGCGCCAGCACGGCGAGGGGGGTCCGCAGAAAGCGCCTCGTCTCGGGTTCCATGGGTCCTCCGGGCTGTTAGAGCGCCCGGCGTTCGAAAGAGTTCCCGGCTATTCCGCTTCGAGGTACGCCGCGAGGCCGTGCCGGCCGCCTTCTCTGCCGAAGCCGGACTCCTTGTAGCCGCCGAACGGAGACGTCGGGTCGAATTTATTGTACGTGTTCGCCCAGACGACGCCGGCGCGCAGCTTCTGCGAGATCTTGAAGATCTTGGAGCCCTTGTCCGTCCAGACGCCCGCCGAGAGGCCATACATCGTGTTGTTGGCCTTCTCGACAGCCTCGTCGGGCGTGCGGAACGTCTGGACGGCGAGGACGGGGCCGAAAATCTCCTCGTTCGCGATCCGGAAGCTTTGCGCGACATTTGTGAAGAAGCTGGGCGGGAACCAGTAGCCCTTCGCGGGCAGCGCGCAGGCGGATTGCGTGAGGATCGCGCCCTCGTCTATGCCGGACTGGACGAGCTCCTGGATCTTCTCGAGCTGCATCTTCGAGTTGATGGCGCCGACGTCCGTGTTCTTGTCGAGCGGGTCACCGAGGCGGAGCGTCCGGATGCGCAGCGCGAGCTTCCTGACGAGGACGTCGTGGACGGACTCCTCGACGAGGAGGCGCGAGCCCGCGCAGCAGACGTGGCCCTGGTTGAAGTAGATCCCGTTGATGATCCCCTCGACGGCCTGGTCGAGCGGCGCGTCGGCGAAGACGATGTTCGCGGCCTTGCCGCCGAGCTCGAGCGTGAGGCGCTTGCCCGTGCCCGCGGCGGCCTTCTGGATCCGCTTGCCGACGTCGGTCGAGCCCGTGAAGGCGACCTTCCGGACCTTCGGGTGCGTGACGAGCGCCGCGCCCGTCGCCCCCGCGCCCGTGATGACGTTCACGACGCCGGGCGGGAAGTCGGCCTCCTCGAAGAGGCGCGCGAGGTGGAGCGCCGTGAGCGGCGTCGTCTCGGCGGGCTTGAGGATCGACACGTTCCCACACGCGAGCGCCGGCGCGAGCTTCCACGCGGCCATCAGGAGCGGGAAGTTCCACGGGATGACCTGGCCGCAGACGCCGATCGGGCGCGCCTTGCGGCCCGGGAGCGCGTAGTCGAGCTTGTCCGCCCAGCCCGCGTAATAGAAGAAGTGCGCCGCCGCGAGGGGAACGTCTACGTCGCGCGACTCCTTGATGGGCTTGCCGCCGTCCATCGTCTCGAGGACCGCGAACTCGCGCGCCTTCTCCTGCAGCATGCGCGCGATCCGGTAGAGGTACTTCCCGCGCTCCT
>JBDTML010000310.1:0-4703 GCA_039934255.1 Acidobacteriota bacterium
CGGACGGCTCCGTTCCGCCCACGAACCCGTTCCTCGGCGCGGGCACGGCGCGCTGCAACACGGGCCCGTCGGCAGCGGGCACGATCTGCCAGGAGACGTACGCGTGGGGCATGCGCAATCCGTTCCGCTTCGCGTTCCGGCCGAGCGACGGCGCGGTCACCGTGAACGACGTGGGTCAGGGAGCGTGGGAGGAGATCGACCTCGCGCAGCCGGGCGGCGACTACGGCTGGCCCTGCCGCGAGGGTGCGCATACGGCGCTCACGACGAACAAGTGCAGCCCGACGCCCATGAGCATGCTCGACCCGTACTTCGAGTTTCCGCACGGCACGATCCCCGGCACGACGACGTCGGGATGCGGTTCGATCACGGGCGGGGCCTGGGTCCCGGCGGGGGTGTGGCCCGCGAGCTACGACGGGACGTACATGTTCGCCGACTTCAACTGCGGCGCGATTGCGCGGCTGACACCGGGCGCGCCGCCGACGGCCACGGACTTCGCGACGGGCCTCGGAGCCTCGACCGTCGTCGAGCTGCTCTTCGGGCCGTCTGCCCTCGGGACGTCGCTCTACTACACGACGTACGCCGGCGGAGGGCAGGTGCGGCGGATCGATTACGCGGTGGCCCCGCCGCCCGCGGCGTCTTTCACGACGCTGCCGCCGTGCCGCCTGATCGACACGCGCGGGGCATCGGGACTCACGGGCGGGCCGGCGCTCGCGGCGAACGGCACGCGCGCGTTCCCGATCGCGGGCGCGTGCGGCGTGCCGTCAGGCGCGGTGGCGGTGTCCGCGAACGTGACGATCACGGGTTCGACGGCGGCCGGGAGCGTTCGGATCGGGCCGGCCGGGACGACGCCGTCACTCGACACCCTGCCGTTTCGCGCGGGACAAACGCGCGCGGACAACGCGATTTTCGGTCTCTTCGGGACGCCGACCGGCAGCGTCGTCGTGGTCTCGAACATCCCGTCGGGAACGGTGCACCTCGTCGTGGACGTGAACGGGTACTGGCAGTAGAGGCGGCGCCGGAGGGTCTCGCGCGTCAGGACTTAATGCGCAGCCCAAGCGCAGCGCAGAAGGCGAGGGAGTCGGCGCCGCGGCTTTCCACGATCGTCCGCAGGATGTCGACGCTCAGCTTCTGGTATTCGTGTACGGCCACATTCCGAAATCCGACCATTGCCCGCAGGCTTGCGGCCAGACCTCCGTCGAGCCGGCCGGCTTTCTCGAGCAGCGTGAAGGCATCGCCGCTCGCTTGCGGCACACCCAGGTGGTCGCGGGCCACGACGTACATTGCCGCGTCAATCGCCGCCTGACAGGCCCGCTCCAGGTTGAGGACGATCGCGTCCTGGCTCGTCGGATCGAGCAGGCGGGAGGGGGTTCCCGCGTAGATCTCGGTCACGCGACGTACACACCTTTCCATGATCGCGGCCTTGTTCAGAAGGACGTCATCCATCGGCGTGAAGCGTGTAGGCGGCTGCGACCGGCGCGCGGTCCTCGAGAAAGCGCGCGTACTGAGACAGGACGTGCATTTCGAAGGCGCGAATCCGCTCCGGGCTCCGCGCGAAGAGTCTCACACCCGTCGTGACGACTTCCTTGGCGTGCACGAGCTGGGTCTGGGTATCGAGGACGGACAGATCCACGGTCCTGTGCGTCAGGCTCTCGAGCGCGGACATCGTCGTGAGGAGTTCGTCGGGCGAGAGCTTCCGGCGTGGGGGAAGGAGGAGGGCGACGTCGACGTCGCTGCCCGGGCGCGTCCGCCCTTGCGCCACGGATCCGAACAGATAGATGCCGTCCACGTCCGGCACATGGCGGCGGACGACCTCGACGAGCGCGGTCTGGAGCCCGGCGTCAAGGGCAGCACTGGAATTCGGCAGTTTCCTCACCGCGTCATCTTAGAACGACGCTGCGCCTCACCTCGTCGGGTTCTCCCAACGCAATCCCTTGAAGCGGGAGAAGTCGTTGTCCGAAGAGACGAGGACGGCGCCGTGGCTGATCGCCAGGGCCGCAAGGTGGGCATCCGTCGCCAGGTTTCCCGCCGTGCCCGCCTCGGCGAGGAGACGGCGAAGGATCTCCCAGTGCTCGTCTCTCTCGCTGACGACTCGCGCCACGGGGAGAGACAGCCACGTGTCCACCGTCCGGATCGCGGCATCCGGCTCCAGCGGGCAGGGAAACACGGCCGGGCTCGTGGCGAGACGAAGGAAACCCAGCAGCACCACCCAGGGAAACCCGATCGGTTCCTCGCCGTTCGTAGCCTCGTGCCACCAGCGCCGGGCGGCCCGATGATGAACGGAGTCTTCGTTGATGGCGTAAAGGAGAACGTTCAGGTCGACGATCTTCATTTGCGAAGCATCAGCTTGCGGAGAATCTCCTCGTCCTCCAGCCGCGCCGCCACCCCGAGCGCCTTCCCGAGGTTGATCCGGGGTCGTCCCATGGCGTAGGTCTTCTCCTGGTGACGGGCCGTCCGCCGGGTGCGGCCGCGGGAGGCGGACATACCCGCGCGCAGCGTCCTGTTGAGCACCTTCGTGAGCGGCGTCTTCTGCTTCCGGGCCTGCTCCTTCAGCTCGTCGAGGAGGTCGTCGTCGATCCGCGTCGTCGTGCGCATTTACGCATCATAGCATCAATCGATATGATGCTGACGCACACCCTCGATGAAGTAGGCGCTGGACGTCGCTGGCCGGCGACTTCTACCACGCCACCGTGACGGGATATCGCGCGATCTGCTCGTCGCCGCTCACGAGGGTGAGGTTTTCGATCAGCGCTTGCGCGACCAGGATTCTGTCGAATGGGTCGCCGTGATGGTCGGGTAACGTCGCGACGTACAGCGCGTGCCGGAGGTGAACCGGTAGAACCTGAAAGCCGTTGACGGCCACGTGCCGGGTCATGAAGCCCTCGAGGTCCTCTGTCAGCCGTAGCCGTCCGATCCCCGTCTTGATCGCAAGCTCCCAGGCGCTCGCGACGCTCAGGAAGACTTCGTTCCGCTCTCCCGAGATCAACTTTCGGGCCCGCGCCGGGAGCCTCGCGTCGTCGCCAATCCACCAGAGGAAGGCGTGCGTGTCGAGGAGCAGCCTCACGATCCGAAGTAACGACGAAGCCTCGCCGGAAGGGGGGCGTCGAAGTTCCCCTTCATGGTGAAAAGGCCGCGCGCGCTTCCGGGCTCCCGGCGGGCTATGCGGTCCGAGAACGGGACGAGGCGCGCGACGGGGCGGCCCGCCTTTCCGATCACGATCTCCTCTCCCTGGCTCAACCGGACGAGAAGCTTCGAAAAATGGGTCTTCGCTTCGTGGACGTTCACGATCTTCGACACACCAAGAATGTAGACTAGGTCATGGACTAAGTCAAATGGTCCGACGGAATTCCGCCATGCACCCAGCTTACGCTGGCGTTCCTCCCTGTGCCCACGCGTGGTACGCGGCGCAGACGGCCTCGGCCGGACCATCCTGGACGACACGGCCCTCGGAGATCCAGAGGGCCCGGGAGCAGTTCGCGACGATCTCGGGCAGCGAGTGCGACACGAGGAGGAAGGTCTTCCCGCGCTCGTGAAACCCGGCCATTCGGGCGTGGCACTTGGCCTGAAAGCGCTCGTCCCCCACCGAGAGGGCCTCGTCCACGAGCAGGATGTCGGGGTCGACGTCCGTCGCGACGGAAAACGCGAGGCGCGCGGCCATGCCGGTGGAGTAGGTCCGGAGCGGCGCGTCCAGGAACGCCTCCAGCTCCGCGAACTCGGCGATCGACTTCATGCGGCGCTCCATGTCCCGGCGCGAGTGGCCCATGACGGCGCCGTGGAGGACGACGTTTTCGCGGCCCGTGAGCTCGCCGTGGAAGCCGAGGCCGAGCTCGAGGAGCGGTGCGACACTCCCGCGGACGACGACGCGGCCCTGCGTGGGCCGTCGCACGCGGGCGATGACGCGGAAAAGCGTGCTCTTGCCCGCACCGTTCGGTCCGACGACGCCCACGCGCTCTCCGGGCGCGATGGAGAGTGTGGCGTCGCGGAGGGCCAGGAGCTCGCCGTGCTCGATGCGGCCCTGGAGCTTGCGGATCGCGTACTCCTTGAACGTCTGGACCGCCTCCTTCGGGATGCGGTAGCTCAGGGAGACGCCCGTCAGCTCGACGGCAGCGTCAGCTGCCACGGCCGTACTCCTCGATGCGCGCCGCGTAGAAAAGCCACCCGATCACGAGCGACGAGACCGCCGCGAGCGCCGCGAACGCGAGCGTCTTCGGCCCCGGAAGCCAGCCGTCGTAGAGCGGCGCCCGGAAGACCTCGACGAGGTACGTCATCGGGTTGTACCGGACGATGAAGCGGAAACGCTCCGGGACCATGGCCTGCGTGTAGACGATCGGCGTGACGAAAAACCACGTGCCTACGAGGACGAGGTAGGTCTCCTTGATGTCGACGAAGCGCGACGCCAGCGTGAAGACCATGAGGCCGACGCCCGTCGTGAAGAGCGCGCCGATCAGGATCGAGACCGGGACGAAGAGCCAGGACGCGTGGATCGGGAACCCCGTGAAAAGGACGATGAGGAAGAGAGGGACGAGCGAGAGGCAGAGGTTGACGAGGGCGACGCCGACCGCCGAGACGACGAAGACCGAGCGCGGGATGTACACGCGCTTCGTGATCTCCGCCGCGTCGATCGTGAGCGAGGCCGCGTGGCTCGTCGCGCCCGCGAAGAAGGCCCAGAAGATGGAGCCCGTCAGGAAGTAGACGGGAAAGTTCTT
>JBDTML010000311.1:0-6580 GCA_039934255.1 Acidobacteriota bacterium
GCGAGGCGATCGCGACGAATGCTTCTCAGGAGATCGCTCGAGATCGCGAGATATCCGTTGCACGGATCGAAGAGGCTCCAGTAGCCCGAGGCCGCCTTCACGAGGAAGGAAAGCGCGAGGTTGCCGGCCCTTCGGAGCGGTGGCATGGCGCTGATGACGGCCAGGTCCGCGAACCGGTTTCCTTTCGCGAGATCCGCCCGGCCTTCGACGAGCGGCGCCACGAACGCGGGGATCAACACGGGGTCCATCTGGCCGTCGCTGTCGAGTTTGACGACGATGTCCGCTCCAAGTTCGAGAGCCTTCGCGAATCCGGTCTTCATCGCGGCGCCGACTCCGCCGTTCGACGCGTGCGTGCAGACGACGACTCGTGGGTCTCCCAGCGCGGAGACGGCCGCCCCGACCGCGTCAGGGGACGCGTCGTCCACGACGATCACGTGGCGAACGTCCACCGGGATCTGCTCGATCACGGTCCGGATGGATGATGCGGTTCGGTATGCGGGAAGAACGGCCGCGACGACCGGAACACGATCCGACGGGCCTCCGAAGGCCCGATTGTCGCGCGGGCTGGATCGGTTCATCTCCGCAAAGGATACCGCGGGCCCGTTGCACGTTCGCCCCGCTCCATAGTTACCGTCAGGGGGCGCCGGTTAGACTCGGCGTGTGACCGAGACGCGTTCCCTCGCGGGCCTCGACGCGCTTCTCGCGGATGGCGAGAGCACGGCGAGGCTCCTTCGCGGGAAGAAGATCGGCCTCCTCGCGAACGCGGCCTCCGTTAGCGCGGACTTCGTTCCCGCCGCGCGCGGACTGCTCGGCGCGGGCTGCGACGTACGCGTTCTCTTCGGCCCCGAGCACGGGTTCTGGGGGGCGGCCCAGGACATGGAAGCCGTCTCGTCGGGAGAGCCTTCGCGCATCCCCGTCGTGTCGCTCTACGGCTCCTCCTTCGAGGATCTCTCTCCGCGTCCCGAGCACCTTGCCGGCCTCGACGCCGTCGTCTCGGACTTGCCCGACGTCGGCAGCCGCTATTACACCTTCGTCTGGACGACGGCCCTGATGATGAAGGCCTGTGCGAAGCGCGGGATCCCGCTCGTCGTCCTCGACCGGCCTAACCCTCTCGGCGGAGAGATCGTCGAGGGGAATCTTCCCGAGGAGGCACTTCTCTCCTTCGTCGGCCTCTACCCGGTTCCCGTCCGTCACGGGATGACGCCGGGGGAGATCGCCCGGTTCGTGAATGCCCGGTACGAACTGGGTTGCGACCTCACGGTCGTGCCGATGCGCAAGGGCGGCAGCGCGCCGACGCGCTGCGAGATCGCCGAGACGCCGGCGTGGGTTCTCCCTTCTCCGAACATGCCGACGCCCCCGACGGCGCGGGTCTACCCCGGCGGCTGTCTCGTCGAGGGCACGAACCTGTCCGAGGGGCGCGGGACGACGCGGCCCTTCGAGCTCCTCGGCGCGCCGTGGCTCGACGCCGACGCGGCAGCCGACGCTGCGAATGCCCTCGGCCTGCCCGGCGTCGCCTTCCGTCCGCACGTCTTCCGGCCCACGTTTCAGAAGCACGCCGGGAAGACCTGCGGCGGCGTGCAGGTGCACGTGACGGGCGAAGCGTCTTTCCGTCCCTACGAGACCTATCTCCGTCTCCTGAAAGTGCTCCACGACCTGGATCCCGGCCGGTTCGGCTGGCGGACGGAAAAATACGAGTACCGCGACGACGTCCCGGCCATCGACCTCCTCACGGGCACGGCAAAGTACCGGAAGCTGGTCGACGCAGGGGAACCGATCGACGAATGGATCGCGACCTTCCGAAATGACGAGGCACGATTCGCCGAGCAGCGGCGGCCTCATCTGCTCTATTCCACTCGGAGGAACTCCCCGGTAGTCCTTCTCGTCACGGGCGCCCACGAGTCGGGCAAGACGACGGTGGCCGTGCAGATCATCGAAGAGCTCGTGAAGGCGGGCCTGAAGGTCGGATCGCTCAAGCACACGGACCACGAATACGAGACGGACGTGGAAGGCAAGGACTCGCAGCGGCACCATGCGGCGGGCGCGGAGCCCGCGGTGCTCGTCGCCGGGCGCAGGATCGCCGTGCATCGAGGGCCAGGAGGAAGTCTTGCTTCGGACCCGCGTTCGTCTGCTGGCGGAGCCAGAATGCCGCCGGCTCTATCCGTTTTCTTAGAAGGGGAATATGGCCTCGGCGCGTGCGAAGTCGTGGTCGTCGAGGGATTCCGAGGGGAATCGTCCTATCCGAAGGTCGAGGTCTGTCGCGCGGCGACGGGCAGAGAGCCGCTCTGTGAGAACGATCCGAACGTCCTCGCCGTCGTCACGGACCGGCCGACGCGGCACGCCTCTTCCGTTCCCCGATTCTCATTCGAAGAAATCCCCGGTTCCCTTCTTCTTTTTCTAAGAAGATCCCCGGTCTTTTCTTCTCTTCTTCCAGGAGCTCCATGAAAGCCATCCTCGTTCCGAAACCCGGTGGACCCGAAGCGCTCGTGTGGGGAGAGGCGCCGGATCCGGTGCCGGGCCCCGGCGAGGTCGTCGTCAACGTGCGCGCGACGGCCGTGAACCGGGCGGACCTCCTGCAGTCTCAGGGCAAGTACCCGCCGCCTCCCGGCGCGTCCGAAATTCTCGGGCTCGAGGCGGCGGGCGAGGTCGAAGGCTCGGGCGAGCGCGTCTTCTTCCTCCTCGCAGGAGGCGGATATGCCGAAAAAGTGGCTGTCCCGCGATCCATGCTCATGCCCATGCCGCGCGCCCTTGCGTTCGCGGACGCGGCGGCGATTCCCGAAGCCTGGTTCACCGCTTACCTGAATCTCTTTCAGGAAGGCGGTCTGAAGGCAGGGGAGCGCGTGCTCGTTCACGCGGCCGGGTCCGGCGTCGGGACGGCCGCGATCCAGCTCGCGAAGCGCGCGGGCGCCTCGGTCGTGGCGACGGCGCGCAGCGCGACGAAGTGCCGGGCGCTCGCGGCGCTGGGCGCCGACCTCGCCGTGGACACGTCACGCGAGGAATTCCTGAGCCGCATCGAGCACTCCTTCGGGAAGGAATCGATCGACCTCGTCCTGGACCCCGTCGGGGGCGCGCTCTTCGCGCCGAACCTCAAGTGTCTTCGCCGGGGAGGCCGCATAGTCCTCATCGCGAGCATGGCCGGCCCGTCCGCCGAGATCGACCTGAGGATGGTCCTCGCGAAGCGTCTCCGGATCATCGGGTCGACGCTGAGGAGCCGGCCGCTCGACGAGAAGGCGGCGCTGACGGCTGCGTTCGTAAGGGACGTGCTGCCGGGCTTCTCGGACGGGTCGCTCGTTCCGGTCGTGGACCGCACGTTTCCGCTCGCCGAAGCCGCCGACGCCCATCGCCGCATGGCGGCGAACGAGAACGTCGGGAAGATCGTTCTCGTGGCGGGCTGATCACGTGGCAGCCATCCCGTTGCCGCCGCGCGCCGTCGTCTTCGACCTCGACGGCACGCTCGTCGACGCGTACGCCGCGATTCACGAGTCTCTCGGCGTCGTGCTCGCGGCATTCGACCGCCCCCCCGTGACGCGCGAGGAGACCCGCCGCATGGTGGGCCACGGGCTCGAGGTTCTCATCGCGGAGGCCGTGGGCGGCGAGAACGTGGCCGAGGGCGTGCGTCTGTTTCGCGAGCGCTACGAAAGGGTCGGGCTCGAGGCGACGCGCCTGCTCCCGGGGGCCGAGATCGTCACACGGGTGCTCTACGAAAGCGGCGTTCGTCTCGCGATCGCGTCCAACAAGCCCGCGCGCTTCACGCGGCCGCTGCTCGAGGGGTTCGGGATCTCCGGGCGCTTCGACTTCGTGGCGGGCCCCGACGACGGTTATCCGCCCAAGCCCGCGCCGCACATGGTCTTCATGGCCCTGAGCACGATGGGAGTCTCGGGGAAGGACGCGGTGTTCGTGGGCGACATGCCCGTGGACGTTGCGACCGCACGCGCGGCCGAACTTCCCATCATCGCACTTCCGACCGGCAGTGCGACGCGAAAAGAGCTCGAAGCGTGCTCTCCCGACGCGATCGTCGAAAACCTCGAGGCGCTGTTGCCGCTGCTCCTGGCCTCGTAGAATCCGCGGCTATGACGAACTTCGATTCGACCGCCGGCTCTCCAGGCCAGATCCGCTTCTTCAACCCCGGCCCCGTGTGGGTACGACCACAGGTGCTGCAGGCGCTGACAGGTCCCATGCTCTCCCACCGCTCTCAGGCATTCATGGACCTCTACGGACGCATTCTCGACAAGCTCCCGAAGGTCTTCCGGACCAGCGGCCGCGCGCACACACTCGCGACCTCCGCGACCGGCGTGTGGGAAGCCGCCCTTGTCTCCTCGGTCGAGGGCCCGGTCCTCGCGCTCGGCAACGGCGCGTTCTCCGAGAAGTGGGGCGAGATGGCGCAGCGCCTGGGTCTCGAGACGGACACCCTCAAGGCCGAGTGGGGCAAGCCCATACCGCCCGACGAGGTGAAGAAGCAGCTCGCCACGAAGAAGTACGCCGCCGTGACGGTCGTCCACAGCGAGACTTCGACGGGCGTCCTCAACGACCTCGCGGCGATCGCGAAGGTCGTCCGCGACAACTCCGACGCGCTCGTCTTCGCCGATTGCGTGACCTCGGTCGCCGGCACGAAGGTCGAGACGGACGCGTGGGGCCTCGACGTCGTCCTCACGGGCTCGCAGAAGGCCTTCGCGCTCCCGCCGGGCCTTGCGCTCTTCGCGATGTCCGAGCGGACCCTCGCCGCCGCGAAGAAGAAGAAGTTCCGCGGCCTCTACCTCGACCTCGTCGATATCGACGCGTTCGCCCAGAAGAAGCAGACGCCGACGACGCCGTGCCTTTCGCTGCTCTACGCGCTGGACGTCCAGCTCGATCACATCCTCGCCGAGGGCATCGAGAACCGGTGGGCCCGGCACGAGGCGCTGCGGGCGACGGTCGCCGCGTGGGCCGCGCGGAACGGCTTCACGCTATTCGCGCAGAAGGGCGCCGAGTCGCCGACCGTGACTTCGATGATCCCGCCTGCGGGCGTCAATGCCGAGGAGCTGAACAAGACGCTCAAGTCCATGAAGTGGACGACGGGCTCCGGCTACGGGAAGCTCAAGGCCACGAACGTGCGCATCGGCCACATGGGCGACGTCGACGTGGCCTCGGTGGAGAACTACCTGAAGGCACACGAGGAGGCGATGGCGGCGATGCGGAACAAGGCGGGGAGCCCCGCATGACGGCGGATCGCGTCCCGCCGGATCGTGTCCTGATCGCCGAGCCTCTCTCCGAGACGGGCCTGGCGGTCCTCGCGAAGGCAGGCCTCGCCGCGGACGTGCGCACGGACCTCTCCCGCGAGGGCCTTCTCCAGGCAATCGGTGACTACGACGCCCTCGTCGTGAGGTCCGCGACGCAGGTGGATCGCGAGCTCCTGACCGCGGGGAAGAAGCTCCGCGTCGTCGGGCGGGCGGGTGTCGGCCTCGACAACGTGGACGTCAAGGCCGCCACCGAGCGCGGTGTCCTCGTCGTCAACGCTCCATCCGGGAACGTCGTCTCCGCGGCGGAGCATGCGATCGCCATCCTCCTCGCGCTCCTGCGAAAGATCCCCGAGGCACAGAATTCGCTGAAGGCCGGGGAATGGAAGCGCACCAAGTTCGTCGGGACGGAGCTCCAGGGAAAGACGGTGGGGCTGGTCGGCCTCGGCCAGGTTGGCGCGCGCGTGGCCGCGCGCCTGCGCCCGTGGAGGGTCACGCTGCTCGCGTTCGATCCGTTCGTGACACCGGAGCGCGCCCAGGAGCTGGGCGTCGCGCCGGTCTCGTTGGAGAAACTCCTCGCAGAGTCGGACATCGTGTCCCTCCATGCGCCGGGCGGTGCGGAGACCAGGCACCTCATCGGGGCCCCGCAGATCGCGGCGATGAAGAAGGGCGCGATTCTCGTGAACTGCGCGCGCGGTCCACTGGTGGACGAGGCGGCGCTCGTCGCCGCGCTCGACTCGGGCCACCTGGCCGGCGCCGCCCTCGACGTCTTCGCGGTGGAGCCGCCGAAGGACTTCACGCTCATGAAGCACCCGAAGGTGCTCTGCACCCCGCACCTCGGAGCGTCCACGGTCGAGGCGCAGGACCGCGTGGCGGTGGAGACCGTGGAAATGCTGGCCGAGGCGCTGAAGGGTTCGCCGTTCATCGCCGCGGTCAACCTGCCCTTTCCGTCGGGCGGCGACCCGCACGCGGCGCTCCCGTGGATGCGGCTCGCCGAGCAAGTCGGCATGTTTGTCGGGCAGGCGATGCCCGAGGCGCCGAAGCAGCTCATGGTCACTCTCGCCGGCGTGCCCGAGGGCATGCGGAAGGCCTGCGTCGTGTCGGCCGTCAAGGGGGTCGTGTCGTCGTTCGCCGAAGGCGTGAACATCGTCAACGCCACTTCTCTCGCCAAACTGAACGGGATATCGGTATCGGATTCCGTACGCGAAGACGCGGGCGGATACGCGAGCCTCGTCACGGTTACGGCCGGAGGCCGCAGCGCGTCGGGAACTCTCTTCGGCGAGAAGCTGGGGCGCATCGTGGCCGTCAACGAGCTCGCCTTGGAGTTCTCTCCCGAGGGGACGCTTCTCGTCATCGCGAACCGGGACGTG
>JBDTML010000312.1:0-13941 GCA_039934255.1 Acidobacteriota bacterium
ACTGGGGCGCGCAGACGCAGCGTTCGCTCCAGAACTTCGAGATCGGCGACATCCGCTTCGGGCGGCCGATGATCCGTGCCTTCGGGATCCTCAAACGGGCCGCCGCCGAGGTGAACCGCGACCTCGGCCTCCTTCCGCCCGCGAAGGCGGCGCTCATCGCCGCCGCCGCGGAGGAAGTCGCTGACGGGAAATTCGACGTGCACTTCCCGCTCGTCGTGTTCCAGACCGGCAGCGGCACGCAAACGAACATGAACGTGAACGAGGTGATCTCGAACCGCGCGATCGAGCTCGCGGGCGGCGTCCTCGGCTCCAGAGACCCGATTCACCCGAACGACGACGTGAACATGTCGCAATCGTCGAACGACACGTTTCCAACCGCGATGTCGATCGCGGCCGTGTCCGAGCTCGAGGAACGGCTCCTTCCCGAGGTGAAGAAGCTGCGCGACGTTCTCGACGGCAAGGCCAAAGAGTTCCACACTCTCGTCAAGATCGGCCGCACCCATTTGCAGGATGCCGTCCCTCTCACGCTCGGCCAGGAGATCTCCGGCTGGGTGTCGCAGCTCGACCACGGAATGGAGCACATCCGGCAGGCCTTGCCTCATCTCCTCGAGCTCGCAATCGGGGGCACGGCCGTTGGCACGGGTCTCAACACGCATCCCGAGTACGCGGTCCGGGTCGCGAGGCGCGTCGCCGAGCTGACCGGGCACCCCTTCGTCACGGCACCCAACAAGTTCGAGGCCCTCGCCGCGCACGACGCCCTTGCCTTCGCCTCGGGCGCTCTCCGCACGCTCGCCGGATCGCTCATGAAGATCGCGAACGACGTGCGCTGGCTCGCCTCCGGCCCGCGGAGCGGCATCGGCGAGCTCCGCATTCCCGAGAACGAGCCGGGCAGCTCGATCATGCCGGGCAAGGTCAACCCGACACAGGCGGAGGCGATGACGATGGTCGTCGCGCAGGTGTATGGGAACGACGCGGCCGTCGCTTTCGCGGCGAGTCAGGGCAACTTCGAGCTCCACGTCTACAAGCCGGTCATGATTCACAACGTGCTCGAGTCCGCGCGCCTTATCGCGGACGCGTGCCGCAGCTTCCGGCTCCACTGCGCCGAGGGGCTGGAAGCCGACCGCGCTCGCATCGACGAGCTCGTGAAGAAGTCGCTCATGCTCGCCACCGCACTCAACCCCCACATCGGGTACGACAAGGCGGCCGCCATCGCGAAGAAGGCGCACCAGGAGGGCCTCACGCTGAAGGAGGCCGCTCTCGCGTCCGGCGACGTCACGTCCGAGCAGTTCGACGCGTGGATCGATCCGTCGAGGATGGTGGGTCCTGGCGGAACCAGCTAGGCCCGGCCATTCGGGCCGCCAGGCCCGGAAGCCTGCCCTTTTCCTCGTCAGCCTGATCGCGTGCCTCGCGAACGGCGCCGCACCCAACGAAGCGCTCTTCGAAGTGCGCGCGCCAAGGGGAATGATCACGGGCCGCGTTCGCCTCCAGGCCGCGGCGCGCGACCCCGGCGTCGCGTTCGTGAGGTGGCAGACCGGCGACCGGTCGCGTACCTCCGGGGCGCCATTCGAGTTCTTCGTGGACGCCGGGCCCGTCCCCGAGGAGAAGACCGTGATCGCAACCGCGCTCGATCGCGACCGCCGTTCGCTCTACCGGGTCGAGACGGTCCTCAACCCGGGGGGGCGGCGGATCGACCTTCAATTCGTCTCGCCCCTCGACGGCCAGACTCTGTCGGGACCATCCTCCGTTCTCGTGCGCGCCGAAGCGCCCACGGGGGAGGCCCTCGCGTCGGTCGCGCTCGACGTCGACGGGCGCAACGTGGCGCTCGCGGAAGGTGGGGACATCCGGAGCGCGCGCCTCGACCTCGCGGACGCCCCGGCCGTTCTCACGGCGCGGGTGACGACGGACCTCGGGCGCTCGGCAGAACGGTCGATCCTCGTCAACGCGCGCGGCCTCCGGGCCTCGCTCGACGCGCACGTCGTGGAGCAGATGGTCGCCGTCACCAGGGGAGGCGAACCCGTGGAGGGACTGAAGGCTTCGGACTTCCGCGTCCGGGACGACGGCGGCACATGCGAGATCCGCGAGGCGCGGCTCGTTCGCGACGTAAGCCTCGCGATCGGAGTTTCGATCGACACATCCCAAAGCCTCCTCTACACGGCTGAGCTCCGCCGCGCCGTCGCCAGCCGGTTTCTTCAGATGCTCGGTCCGCGCGACACGGCGTTTCTTCAGCGGTTCGGCGTCACGGTCGGGCACGTCGTCGACTGGACGACGTCGAGAACGCGGCTCGAGGAAGGCGTCCTGGGGCTCGCCGAAGACCCGGTCCCGGGAACGCTCCTCCACGCGGCCGTCGTCGACGCCCTTTACCAGCTTCAGGGCGGACCGGGCGCGCGGGCGCTCCTTCTCGTGACGGACGGGAACGCCTACGAGGACGACCTGTCGGAGAGGGAGGCTCTCGCGTTCGCGCGCCAGGCGGGGGTACCCATCTTCGCGCTCGCGCTCCCCTGGGTGCTCGAGACCGAGACTCCGAAGCGCTCGAAGGACGGAGACGGAAACATCATCGAGACGGTCACGGTGACGCGCGAAAAGCAGCCTCCGAATCGGGCGGTCCTCGAGCACTTCACGGACGCGACGGGAGGCCGCACGTACGTCGTCGACAACGCGGAGCGTCTCCCGCCTCTCCTCGCGACGCTCGAGCGCGATCTCAGAACCCGCTACCTCGTCTCCTTCGTGAGCAACGCGAAGCGCACCGGCTCTTTCCATTCCGTCGAGATCCGCGCCTCGAAGGGATCGGTCCGCGCCGCCGCGGGCTTCTTCTACTAGGACGCCGCGCCGCAGTCCATAATCCGCCGCTCCCGTGATCAGTGAGACCGAACAAGCCAGCACCGGCCGCGTGTACCCGTGGTACGTGCTCACCGTCCTCGTCCTCGTCTACGTCCTCAATTTCATCGACCGCCAGATCGTCGTGATCCTGGCCGAGCGCATCAAGGCGGACCTGCACGTCACCGACGCCCAGCTCGGATTTCTTTACGGGACCGTCTTCGCCGTCTTCTTTGCGGTCTTCGCGATCCCTCTCGGCCGCCTTGCGGACTCGTGGGATCGGCGGCGCCTCATCGCGTGGGGCACGGCGTTCTGGAGCCTCATGACCGCGCTCTCGGGTCTCGCGCGCGGTTTCGGCCCGCTTGCGCTCGCGCGCCTCGGCGTCGGCGCGGGCGAGGCGAGCGCGGCGCCCGCCGCGTACTCGCTTCTCTCGGACTGGTTTCCACGCGAGAGGCGTGGCGCCGTCCTCGGCATCTTCTCGAGCGGCATCTTCATCGGTGCGGGCCTGGGCCTCGGCATCGGCGGCTTCATCGTGGACCGCTGGGACGCGGCTTTTCCCGGAGGCACCGCTCCCCTCGGCCTTCACGGCTGGCAGGCCGCCTTCCTCGTCGTAGGCCTTCCCGGGCTCGCCCTCGCGCTCTGGGTGCGGACGCTCCGCGAGCCGCCGCGGGGGGGCTTCGGCGCCCCGCACGTCGCCCCCGCGCCGCATCCCTTCCGGCTCTTCCTCGGCGAGATGTCCGCCGTGATCCCTCCGTTCACGCTCGTCAATCTCGCGCGCGGCGGCGCGGGCCCGTCGGGCATCGCGATCAACCTCGGCGCCGCCTCGTGTCTCGCGGCTGCCGCCTGGGGAATGACCAGGATCCTCGGGACGGCGCCCCAGTGGATCGCGCTCGCCGTCGGGCTCTACGCGGTCTTCTCGTGGGCGCAGGGGCTGCGCCTGAAGAGCCGCGAGGATTTCGACCTCGTCTTCCGAAACCCGCCGCTCGTCCTCTCGAACATCGGCATCGGCCTCGTCACATTTGGGACCTACTCCACGAGCCTGTGGATCGCGCCCTTTTTTCTGCGCGTGCATCATCTCGACATCGCGAAGGTCGGGCTCCTCCTCGGCGGGATGCTCGCCGCGGGGGGCTGGCTCGGGGCGACGCTGGGAGGAATCCTCGCGGACGCGTGGCACCGGAGGTCGCCGCGGGGCCGCCTCTACGTCAGCGTCCTGACGGCGGCCCTCGCGCTCCCCCTCGGCTTCATCTTTCTCAATCTCCGTTCGTCGACGGCGGCGCTCCTCCTGAGCTTTCCCGTGGCGATCCTGACCGGTCTCTGGATCGGCCCGGCCGCGTCCACCGTGCAGGAGCTCGTGCCGCCACGCCTGCGGGCCACGGCCTCGGCCGTCTACATCCTCCACACGACTTTTCTCGGGCTCGCCCTCGGCCCCTACGCCGTGGGGCGCCTGAGCGTCTTCACGGGAGACCTGAAGTCGGCGATGCTCCTCGCGCTCCCGGTCCAGGGGGTCGCGGCGGTGCTCCTCTTCCTCGCCGCGCGAAGAATTCCCCGGGCGTGATACCTTTTCCTCATGAAGAGAACATTCGCCATCGCACTCGCCGTCGCGCTCGTCTCTACCGCCGCCCTGAAGGGAGAAACCCCCGTGAAGAACCCGTCCGTCGTCATGAAGACCTCCCTCGGGAGCGTCACCATGGAGCTCTACCCCGACAAGGCTCCGGAAACCGTCAAGAACTTCCTGCAGTACGTGAACGACAAGTTCTACGACGGGACGATCTTCCACCGGGTCATCTCGAACTTCATGGTTCAGGGCGGCGGCTTCGACGCCTCCATGAAGCAGAAGGCCACGCGCGCACCGGTCAAGAACGAGGCGGCGAACAAGCTGAAGAACGAGGTCGGCACGGTCGCGATGGCGCGCACGAATGACCCCAACAGCGCGACCGCGCAGTTCTTCATCAACGTGAAGGAGAACGGTTTTCTCGACTACCGCGACTCCTCGCCGCAGGGAATCGGCTACTGCGTGTTCGGCAAGGTGACCGCCGGCATGGACGTCGTCGAGAAGATCAAGGCCGTCCCCACCGGCGCCCAGGACGTCCCGAAGACCCAGGTCGTCATCGAGTCCATCCGCGTCGTGCCCTGAGGCGGGTCGCGCCGGAGTGTCGAGCGTCCCGCCCTTCATCCGCGGTCCCGCGCCGCCTCCGCCCCAGCGGCGGCGCGGGTTCCTCGGACCCGTCCTCGTGGGCCTCCTCGCGGGCTTTGTCGTGTTCTTCGCCCTCCGCGACCGGCCGAACGCGGCCGGCGGCCGCGCGGCCCCCGCGTCGAAGCCCGTCGCCCCGGCCGATCTGCGTCCCGTCACGGCGCGGGGCGACCTCGCCGAGGACGAGAAGTCCACGATCGAGCTCTTCAAGCGCGCGAGCCCGTCCGTCGTCTACATCACCACCCTCACGCGGCGCGCGGTCAACTTCTTCGAGATGACCGACGTGCCGAGGGGCACGGGCTCCGGGTTCCTCTGGGACCGGCAGGGTCACGTGGTGACGAACTACCACGTGCTTCAGAATTCCGATTCGTCGGTCGTCACGCTTTCGGACCAGACGAACTGGAAGGCCACGCTCGTCGGCGCCGAGCCGGACAAAGACCTCGCCGTGCTCCGCATCACGGCCCCGGCCGAGAAGCTCACGCCGATCCTCGTCGGAACGAGCAAGGGACTTCAGGTGGGCCAGAAGGTCTTCGCGATCGGAAATCCCTTCGGCCTCGACGAGACGCTCACGACGGGGATCGTCAGCGCGCTCGGGCGAACCATCGAGGCCGTCACGGGCCGGAAAATCCAGGACGTGATCCAGACCGACGCGGCGATCAATCCCGGCAATTCGGGCGGCCCCCTTCTCGACAGCGCGGGACGGCTCATCGGCGTGAACACCCAGATTGCGAGTCCGTCCGGCGCGAGCGCGGGCATCGGATTCGCCGTCCCTGTCGACACCGTGAACGCCGTCGTGCCCGAGCTGATCGCGCACGGACGCATCGTCCGCCCCCGCCTCGGCATCAACCCGGCGAGCGAGAACATCGCCCGACAGCTCGGCGTGACCGGCGTCCTCATCCTGGGAGTGGCCGAGGGCTCGGGCGCGGCGAAGGCGGGCCTCCGGGGGACGCAGCGCGACCGGGACGGTTCGCTGATTCTCGGGGACATCATCGTCGGGATCGCCGGGAAGGACGTCGGGAATTACGACGATCTCGTCACGGCGCTCGAGAAACAGAAGATCGGCGACTCCGTGCCGGTCCGGATCCTTCGTGACAGCCGGGAGACGACCGTCGACGTGGCGCTCATGGCGTCCCGCTGACCCGAGCCCGAGCCCGCGCCTCGAGGACGACGACCTCGCGCCGGGCGGCCACCCGCGCGGCTCCCACGACCACGTGCCCCACGGACACGATCCTCTGGCCGCCGGACGGGAGCGCCTCGACGCGCACCTCGATCTCGCCGCCTTCGACCTTCAGAGGTCCGCCCGGAACGCGGCCCTTCTCCATGAGCCAGCCGCGCGCCCAGTCCACGCCGGAACGCGCGAGCTCGACGGCGTAGCGATCGTTCGCCCGCCGGCGCGACTCACGGAGATCCGTGATGAGGATTGTCGCGAGCACCCCGAGGACGAGTCCGAAAACGGCGAGCGTCCCGAGAACCATGATGAGAGAGCTTCCCCGCTCCCGGCGCGTGCGCGACGAAGTCCTCACGGCGCCTTCTCCGTCGGACGCCCGCAGACGAGCGGCAGCAGCTCCACTCCCGATCCGTCGTTCCAGATCAAGAGGAGCCGGCCGATCGCGAGCTCGTCGGCGTCGAGAGCCAGCGTCCCGGGCAGCGTCCACGTCGACGTCGCGGTCACGACCTCGCCGTCGGGCTTCCTTCGCACGTTCGTCCGCGAGACGACGCCCCGGATCACCACCCAAGACACCTCGGGGTCTTCCTCTCGATACGGCACGAGATCCAGCCGGAACGCGAGCGCCGCGAACGGCGGCGACAGAGCAACCGACGACGCGCGCCCGAAATCGCCGGAGAGCCGCTCCCAGAGAAGCGGAAACATCTCGACCGAAAGACGTTTCGCGTCGAGTCCCGCCTGCTGGCGGAGAAGGCCCATCGAAATGGGCAGCAGCGAGAACATCACGACGACGCCGATGAGAAGGACGACGGAAAGCTCCACGAGCGAAAATCCGGGAGGCAGGCCGCGCCTTCTCAAGACGGCGGGCCCGCCCCTCGAAAAACGTAACCCTCCTGAACGATCCGCCGCGCCATCTTCTCGCCGTAACCGATCTCGAGATGGACGAGGTAGAGCCCGTCAACGTCGGTCGACTTCACGCGCAGAAAGGGATTGCGCGTGTCGAGAGAATCCACGAAGGCGCCCGGGCCCACGAACAGCCGGCGCTCTTTCGGGGTGACGTCGTTCCGGAACGCCGAACGCAGGTAGATCCACTCGCTCGCGGCGGCGCGCACGGCCCGCTCGTGGTCGAGACGGTCGCGTTCGAGCGCGCGCCGCCTCGCGAGAAAGCCGGCACCGAGCGTGAGGACGATCCCCAGGATCGCGAGAGACACGAGCGCCTCGGCGAGGAAGACTCCCCGGGGGCTCCGGACCCTGAATGCCCCTCGTCCGGCCACGCGCGTCCGGTCAGCGCACGGCCGAGACGAGCTTCTTGACCGCCCTCTCGGCGGCGTCCTCGGCAGCCTGCGCCTCGGCCTCGGTGTCGGCGTAACTGACCTCGGACGTGCCGTTGCGGCCCTTCACGTCGATGATCTTCGCGGCCGCGCCGGGCGCGGTGACCACGGAGACGGACACCGAGCAATCCGCCTCGTACGAGACGACGACCTGCTCGGACCTCACGGGAGCACCGCTGCCCATGTTCGTCTGACGGTCGTAAAGGCGGCCTTCGCGGCGCTGGATCGCGCACGGGGCGAGCAGGATTCCGATGTACACGTCCGCGGGCCAGGCCTTCCGGAACTCCGTGCCCGCGTCGCCCGCGACCCCGAGGTCGGCGAGATGGGCCCCCGCGAGACGGGCGTCGACGATCGCCCCGAGGCCGCGGTCGCTCGCGCTCGACAGGAAGCGCGGCACGAAGCGGTCGAGCTCCGGAGCGGACCCCTTCGCCTCCACGAGGACGATCACCTTCTTCGGCTTCGCGGTGGGTGTCGGAGACGCGGCCGACACGACGCGAGACGCGGCGGCGAATGCGAGGAGAGGCAACACGACGGCCACGACCGAGAAAGGGCGATGGACTCTCATGGCGCGAAAGTGTACGCCCGTGACACGACATCGCCGCGCCTCTCCCGAAGCGTCACGTCGAGAACGCCGAGAGCTCCGTCCTCCGGCACGACGCACACCAGGACGTAGCGGCCGCGGAGCCTCTTCGCAAGACGCGTGAGAGCGCCGCCCGCGAAGACGTGCGTCTTCTCGTATGTGCCGCCGGTGAGGGCCGACGTGTCCTGAAGCGTCGTCTCGAGCGTGTGCCAGTCGGAGTCCGAGACGTCCAGCGTGAAAACGTTGATCCGCGCCGCGGCCATCGACGCGAACGCGCGCGCGAGGTCGCGGCCCTCGCGGGGCGCGCGATCGATTCCGAGCCCCCACCCGATGAAAACGAGAGCCTTCCCGCCCGGAATCGGGACCAGCGCCCGGGCGACGAGGTCGAGCGCGCGCTCGACGTTCGCCGCCCGACGGGCTGCGTCGGCATCGAGACCCGCCGCGAGGGACGGAAACGGCGACGGCGCGATCGCGGGGGTTGTGCCCTGGCGGAGGCCCTCGCTGAACGCGGCCTCCAGAACCGCCCGGTTCGCGGTGAAATCGCAGAGGAGAGTGAGGTGCGAGTCGAAGCGCACGACGGCGGCGCGATCCGTCGGGAGCATGGTGCCGAGCAGAGAGCCGATCTCCGAACGCACGCGCATGAGGCCCTTCGCCCGGTAACGGCCGATGTCGGCCTGAATGAAGAACACGAGGATGCGGCCCGGGGGGTATCGCACGGCCGACACGGTTCCGCCCAGGGGGGACTGTGCGGCATCCACGGCCTCGACGGGTCCCTCGGGCTTCCCCGCGGGAATCCACTCGGCCGACTCGACCTCCAGCTCCTTTCGTCCCGCGCGCACGAGGAAGTCCGACGCGGTGAGACTCGGGACGGGTTCTCCCGCGCCGTCCGTCACGTAGGCGTCGAGGATGACGCGCGCCACGCGCACATCTCCGCGCACCCGGCCCGGTGCCGGGCGCTCGTCGGCTCCAAGCGCCGGCCCCGCGAGAAGCGCGAGAGCGGCGAGTACACGTGTGAACGGAGCAACGAGTGTCCGACGCAGGGGGCGGTCCTCCTCCCTTATTCTCCCTTCATGGAAGAAACGGGCCAGGTCGACGTCCTCGTCATCGGCGCCGGGCCGGTCGGGCTCGCCTGCGCGCTCGAGGCGGCGCGCCAGGGTCTCTCACACGTCGTCCTCGAGAAGGGCGCGCCGCTGGAAACGCTCGTGCGCTGGCCCACGAACACCGTTTTCTTCTCGACGCCCGAGCTCCTGGAAATCGGCGGACATCCGTTCGTCACGGCCGCGGGCAAGCCCACCCGGCGCGAGGGCCTCGCGTACTACCGGAAGGTCGCCGAGCGCGAGGGGCTCGTCATCCGTCATCACGAGAGAGTCACGTCTCTCGAGCGGAAGGGCGGCGCCTTCCGCGTCGCGACCTCGAAAGGCATCCACGCCGCCCGATCCGTCATCGTCGCGACGGGATTCTTCGACACGCCGAACCTCCTCGGGGTGCCCGGCGAGGACCTTCCGAACGTCTCGCACTACTACACCGAGCCATTCGCATGCACCGGCTCGGACGTGCTCGTCGTGGGCGGAAAGAACTCGGCCGTCGAAGCGGCGCTCGACCTGCATCGCAACGGCGCGCGCGTGACGATGGCCGTCCGCGGACGGGCCTTCGGCGCAAGCGTGAAGTACTGGCTGAAGCCGGACATCGAGAACCGCGTCAAGGAGGGATCCATCCGGGCGCACTTCGACACGCGCGTCGTCTCGATCGAGGAAGGGGCCGTCGTGCTCGAGACGGCGGGACAAAAGCACGAAATTCCGAGCGACTTCGTCTTCGCCCTCACGGGTTATCGCCCCGACTTTCCGCTCCTGCGCTCGCTCGGCATCGCGATCACCGACGACCTCCACGTCGTCCACGACCCGGTCACGATGGAGACGAGCGTGCCCGGCCTCTACGTCGCGGGCGTCGTCGCCGCGGGCATCGCGATCGGCAAGCTCTTCATCGAGAATGGCCGCCTCCACGCCGTCGCCATCGTGAAGCACATCCTCGCGCGCCGCGGCTCCGCTCCCGCGGCGCCTCTCGCGGCTCCTGAGCTTCGGAGGTTTCAGGACGGGGACTGAGCGGCGTCCGGCCGGCCCAAGCCGCGCGGCCAGCCGCGACACTTGATCGCACGCGGGAAGGCGACGTAGCGCGGGATACGCTGCGCCCTCAACGGGCTGCCCGGGAGGGATCGACGATCGCGAGTCGCGGGAAGTAGCGGCGCGCGAACCCCCGATCGCGCGTCAGGAGCCTGTCCGCGCGTGCCGCTCCATGGGCGCCAACCAGAAAATCGGGAACCAACACTGTTCGAAGGCCGCCATCTCTGCGGTACTTCCTCCAAGCCTCACCCGCCGCGCTTGCGGTCCCGGCGTCGATCGCGTCGAACTCGAGGCCGAGATCCGCTACCGCCGACTCGAAAGTCGAGCGGTCGGAAAAATGGGCACGCACTTCGGCCCAGACGACCTCGCAGGCCACCAGGGAACCCTCCGACAGCGCCCGGTCGAGCGCTTCCCGGGAGGCCGCTCCGAATTTCGCGGATGCCGAGAAGAGATCGAGAAGGACGCTGGAATCAACGGCGGTGCGCACGAGGAGCGTCCTGGGCGGGGTTCCACGCCCTTCCGCGGGACCTCTTCAACTCGGCATCGACATCCAGCGGGCCGAGAATCCCGAAGACCCGGTCGACCGCCCGGGTGGCCGCCGCCCGCTTCCTGCCGACGAGAAGGCCGCCTCTCGCCTCGAACTCCAGGACCTGGCCCGGCTTCAGACCCAGCCGGTCTCGCACGGCCTTCGGAATCGTCACCTGACCTTTTTCGGAAACCAGGCTCTTCATACTTAAAGAGTATGAATTCCAACTGCCCAAGTCAAACTTTGCCTTTCCGGCGCCTCAGGACGCCGGGGTCGGCGCGTCCGGGAACGAATTCACCTTGTTCGCGACCGGCGGCAGCGTCTTCAGGAAGTCGTAGAGCATCCCGAGGTCGTCCTCCGTAAGGCCCGACAGGGGCAGCCAGGGCATGACGGTGTTGCGGCCCTTCGGGGCGATGGGCGCGTTATCGCCCGTGATCGCCTCGAACGCCTTGAAGCGGCCGATGAACTCGGCCTTCGTCGCCTTGCCGAGATACGCGTCGGGGTGCGGCGTGAGATTCGCCGTGACGTTCCGCCCCCACGGCCCCTTCATCAACCAGCCCCCCGTGTACTCTTTCCCCGGCACGAGCTTTCCCTTGTCGTCGTGCGGCGTGTGGCAGTCGTGGCAGCCCCCGATGATCGAGAGATACCGGCCGTAGCCGATGCGGTCCGTCTTTGGATCGGGCGCCTTCACGGGGCCGGCCAGCGGTTTCGGGACGAGCTTGACGAGGAGGTTGACAGGGAAGTCGAGCCTCTTCGCGGGCACCGCGTGATTCACGGGCTTGAGCGATCTCAGGTACACGACGACGGAATTCGCGTCCTCGTCCGCCATGAAACGGTAATCCTCGAACGGCATCATCGGGAAGAGAGCGTCTCCATTCTTGTCCACGCCTTCGCGCAGCGCGCGAAGCACCTCCCCGTCCGTCCACGTGCCGAGGCCGTGCGTCGGGTTGGGCGTGATGTTCTGCGCGCAGACGACGCCGGGAACCGCGAATTCCTTGCCGAAAGGCAGGCCTCCCTGTCCGGCCGTCCCCGGTTTAACGGGAATGCCGTAGCGGTCGGCCTGAAAATCCGAGTGGCACGTGAGGCAGTCCGCGAGGTGTTCCACGATGTACGCGCCGCGCGCGAGACGGGCGGGCGTGATTTCGATGCGCTCGGCAGACGGCGGACGCTGCGCGGGTCGGCGGAGCGCGAGAGCCGCGACCGCGATGCCGGCGAGGACGAGGAAGCCGAAGGCCGCGTACAGGGTTCCCCGAATCAGCTTTTTCATGCGTCGAGATTATGTCTCATCGTCCCCGAAGAGACCCCTCTGCGCCGGAGGCGCGAGACCCACAGGCGCCCCCGGCCTCGGGACCGGCGGCGCGGACGGATCCTGGACGGACGGATCGTCCACGCGGGAGGAATTGAGACGGTTCGACACCGCGAAGGACTCGAGAGCGCCCGCAGGCAGCGGCCGGAGGATCTCGTTCAAGCGGGCGGCGTCGCCGGGTGCGCCTTCCAGCCAGAGATCCTCGGCGCCTCTCTCGAGGACGACGGGCATCCGGTCGTGGACCGCCGCGACGTCGGCGTTCGCGTCGGTCGTCAGGAGAGCGAACGTGCGCAGCGGCGGCCCCTCGCGCGGCTGCCATTCATCCCACAAGCCCGCGATCGCGAACGGCTCCCGGGAGCGCGCGCGGAACGCGAACGGGACCGATTCCGGGCCGCGCCGCCTCCACTCGTAGAAGCCGTCGGCCGGCACGAGCGCCCGCCTCCGCCGAAACGACTCGCGGAAGCTCGGCTTCGCCTCCGCGGTTTCGGCCCGCGCATTGATGGGCCGGCCCGCGTCCGCTGGATCGAGGGCCCACGCCGGGACGAGGCCCCATCGCATCGGCTCGAGGACGCGGGCGCCGGCCTCGGGCCCGCCCTCGGAAAGGCGGATGACGGGGAGATCCTGCCCGGGCGCGGCGTTCCAGCGCGGGAGAAGAGGCGTCTTTTCGCCGCGGACGCGGAACCTCGAGATCAGGACGTCGGCGGGCGACGTGATCCAGTACCGGCCGCACATGGGCGCATTGTGCCGCGGACCGCGTTCCGCGTCCTCTTTCTCAGGAAGGGGCGTTGCGATTCCACCAGCGCTCGGCCTCCTCCCGGTTCCACGGTTCCGGGAGGTCGATTTCCGCGAGGCGCGCCGCGAGCGCCCGGGCGCTCTGCGGCCTCTCGCCGGGCTCCTTGGCGAGACAGTCCATGAGGACGCGCTCGAGGCCCGGAGGAATCGGCGTCGCGACGCGCTGCGAGGGCGGCATCGGAATCGTCGAGGCGTGATCGTGAATCGTCTCGAGCGCGGTCGCTCTCTCGAAGACGGCGAGGCCCGTGAGGAGCGTGTAACCGACCGCCCCCAGCGCGTAGAGGTCGGTGCGGCCGTCCACGGCTCGACCGAGGGCCATTTCGGGAGGCATGTACCCCGGCGTCCCCGCGAGGATGCCGGTTTCGGTCAGATCCGCCCCCCCCGCAGAGCGCGTCTTCACGAGCCCGAAGTCGAGCACCTTCACGAAGTCGGGGTCGCCGCCAAGACGGCCGAGGAAAATGTTGCCCGGCTTGATGTCGCGGTGGACGAGGCCGGCGGCATGGGCCTCGGCCAGCGAGTGGCAGACCTGAGTCATGACGTGGACGACGCGCCCTGGAGCGAGCGGGCCGAATCGGCGGACGACCTCGTCGAGCGGGAAGCCTTCGAGAAGCTCCATCACGATGTAAAACGCGCCGTCGTCCGAGCGTCCGAAATCGTAGAGCTGCACGGTGTGCGGCGACCGGAGCCCCGCCGTGACCTTCGCCTCGCGCTCGAAGCGCGCCATCAGCTCGCGCCCCGAAAGGTCGCTGCCGCTGCGCACGAGCTTGATGGCGGCGTCGCGCGCGAGCATCCGGTGCTCGGCTCGCCACACCTCGCCCATGCCGCCGTGACCGAGCAGCGACACGAGGCGGTAGCTGCCCAGCTCCTCGGCCTTGCCGGCCTGGGCCGACAGGCGGTAGACGATGCGCGATCCGATGATCGCGATGATCGCGGCGATGACCGTCGGGACGAACATCGCGATCGCAAAGGCTCCCGACGGGGCCGGGCGGTAGCCGAGCGCGACTCCGACGAGGAGCCCGACCGGGTCCATGAGCGCGGTTGCGAGCGTCGCGAGGACCGTCTTCCCGCGCGTGGACGGGACGAGAAGCGGAAACGCCATGATGAGGACGGCGACGGAGG
>JBDTML010000313.1:0-5856 GCA_039934255.1 Acidobacteriota bacterium
GCGGCCGCTGCGATGCCGAGCCCGGAGCGGACTCTCACAGCGTCCTCCAGCCTTCTACGATCTCGACCGATCCGAGGGCACGGCCGAGCTCGTGGAAGCGCGCCGGCGAGAATGAAGCGTTTCGCTCCACGACGAGGACGACGAAGCGGTCGTCCGTCACGCGCGGGTCTGGCTGTGACAAGGGCCGCTCTCCCGTCAGTCGCGGGAAAAGGCGCCGCCTCACGAGGAGACCGCCAACGGTCGCGAACGCGGCGCACAGGATCGTGAGCTCGAAGCTCACCGGCACCTGCGCGGGCAGCGCGAGGGGCGACTTGCCGCCGATGATGAGCGGCCAGTCGATGGCGTGCGTCCAGACCTGGAAGCCGAAGGCAATCGCGGCGCCGAACAGCCCGCCGACGAGCGTCGCGAAGCCCAGCCGCGTCCCGGCGAGGCCGAGGGCTTCGTCCATTCCGTGAAGCGGGAATGGCGAAAAGACGTCGTGGACCTCGAATCCCTCCGCGCGGAGGCGATGGACGGCCTCGAGTGTGGCGCCGGGGTGCTCGAACGCGAGCGTGTGGATCCGGCGCCTCGGGCTCCCGGAGGGGGCGAGGAAGCTGTCAACGGGCGGCATGAGCGGCCTCCACCTGCTCGGCGACAGTGTGTTTCACCTCGTGGAACGCGATGACGGGCGCGAGCCGGACGAACAGCAGGAAGCAGGTGAAGAAGAGGCCGAAGCTTCCGACGAGGATTCCGACCTCGACGAGGGTCGGCGTGTAGTGGCTCCAGGACGACGGAAGATAGTCGCGGTGGAGCGAGATCACGATGATGTTGAAGCGTTCGAACCACATGCCGACGTTTACGAGAATCGCGGCGACGAAGAGGATCGGAACCGAGTGCCGTACCCGCTTCCACCAGAAGATCTGCGGCGTGACGACGTTGCAGAACACCATCACCCAGTAGGCCCAGGCGTAGGGCCCGAAGGCGCGGTTCAGGAACGTGAAGCGCTCGAAGGGGTTGTCGCTGTACCAGGCGATGAAGAGCTCCGTCGAGTAGGCGAAGCCGACGATCATCCCGGTCGTCAGGAGGACCTTCGCCATCTTGTCCAGATGGACGGCCGTGATGTACCGCTCGAGGTGGAGGGCCCAGCGCGTGATCAGAAGGAGCGTGATGACCATCGCGAAGCCCGAGAAGACGGCCCCGGCGACGAAGTACGGCGGGAAGATCGTCGTGTGCCAGCCCGGGATGACGCTCGTCGCGAAGTCGAAGGACACGATCGTGTGGACCGACACGACGAGCGGTGTCGCGAGCCCCGCGAGCAGGAGGCACGCCTTCTCGTACCGCTGCCAGGTCCGTGCGCCGCCGTCCCAGCCGAAGGAGAGGAACCCGTAGACGCGCTGCTTCAGCCCCTTCGATCGATCGCGCATCGTCCCGAAGTCCGGGATCATCCCGACGTACCAGAAGATCAGCGAGACCGTGAAGTACGTCGAGATCGCGAACACGTCCCAGAGAAGGGGCGAGCGGAAGTTGACCGAGATGGGTCCGCGCGTGTTCGGATACGGGAAGACCCAGAACGCGAGCCAGGGGCGGCCCATGTGGATCAAGGGGAAGATGGCGGCGCACAGGACGGCGAAGATCGTCATCCCCTCTGCGGCGCGCGCGATGGACGTGCGCCAGCGCTGCCGGAAGAGGAGAAGGATCGCGGAGATGAGCGTGCCGGCATGGCCTATGCCGACCCAGAAGACGAAGTTCGTGATGTCGTAGCCCCACCCGATGGTGCGATTGAGACCCCAGACGCCGATGCCGGTCGCGATCGTGTACGTGATGAGCGCGACGCCGACGAGCAGCGCGGCGAGGGAGACGAGGAAGAGGGCGAGCCAGCCGCCGCCGGGCCGGGTCTCCATCGGCGCGGCGAGCTCCGCGGTCACCGTGCCGTAGCCCGGCTCGCCGAGGACGAGCGTCTCGACGTCGTACGCCGCGGCGACGCTCACGAACCGCTCCCGTCCGCGGCGCGAGGGCGGTTCCTGACGCGTGCGAGGTACGTGACGGACGGCTTGACGCCCAGCTCCGCCAGTACCTGGAAGGCTCGCGGGCCCTGCTTGAGGCGCGCGACCTCGCCGTGCGGGTCCGTCGCGTCGCCGAACGTGATCGCGCGCGCCGGGCAGGTCTGCTGGCAGGCCGTCTGGACGTCTCCTCCACGCCAGTCCTCATGTCCCTGCTTGCGCATCGCGATGCGCGCGGCCTGGATCCGCTGGACGCAGAACGTGCACTTTTCCATGACCCCGCGTGAGCGATAGACGACGTTCGGGTTCAGCACGAGGCGCTCGACCGGGGACTCGACCGTATGGGAGAACCAGTTGAACCGCCGCACCTTGTAGGGACAGTTGTTCGCGCAGTAGCGCGTGCCGACGCAGCGGTTGTAGACCTGCACGTTGAGGCCGTCCTCGCTGTGCACGGTGGCGGCCACGGGGCAGACCGTCTCGCAGGGCGCGTTCTCGCATTGCTGGCAAAGCATCGGCTCGAACAGGACGTCGGGGTTCGCCGCGTCCCCCGTGAAGTAGCGGTCGATCCTGAGCCAGTACATGTCGCGGTTCCGCCGCATCTCGTCGGCACCGACGACCGGGAGGTTGTTCTCGGCCTGACAGGCCACGACGCACGCGCTGCAGCCGGTGCAGGCGTCGAGGTCGATGACCATCTCCCACTTCGGAGAGCTTTGCGGAAGGTCGGGCCAGAGGCTCACGGCCTTCTGGTGCTCGACGCCTTCGATCGCGGCGTCGGGTCTGGCGACCTGGTGGACGATGGCGCGGCCGTGCGTCGTCGACTCCACCTGCATGAGCGGGAGGCTCATCGCCGCGCCCGTCTTCACGGCGTGCGCGGCGAGCCCGCCTGTCAGGAGCCGTGTACCCTCGAATCGCGCCAGGCGGTACGCATTGCGAGAGGCCTCGCCCGCGTCGCCGTCGAGCCGGCCGTAGCCGACCGGCAGGCCGAGGACGCCCGGGTGCTGGCCGGGCATGATGCGGACCGGCAGCTCGATGGCGCGTCCCGCGACGTCCACTCTGAGGATGTCGCCGTCGGCGGTGCCGAGCGCCCGTGCGCGTTCGGGCGCGACCCGCACGCACGGAGTCCACGAGGTGCGCGTCAGCGGATCGGGCAGCTCGCGCAGCCACGGGATGTGCGCCCTCCGTCCGTCCCCGAGAGCGACCTCCTCGATCAGGTCGACCTCGATTCCGTCGGCGGGTGCGGCCGGCGCGGCGGGTGCGGCCGACCGAACGACCCGCACGGCGGCCTCGAGGCTCTCCCCGGCCCGGTGCGGCGAGGGCGCAAACGCCGCCGCGAGCTCCGGCGCCGTCCCGTCCGAGACGGCTCCGTCCCAGAACGAGGCGAACGCGAGGCCGAGCTTCGTCCGTTCCTGCCACGCGCCCATGAGGTGCGCACGGAACTCGGTGACGGCCGCGCCGCCCCAGTGGAGGAAGTTCTCACCCGGATGCCGAGTCTCGAAGAGCGGCCGGATCGTGGGCTGCGCCAGCGTGACGACGTTCTGGCGCGGCGCGAAGTCTCCCCACCGCTCGAGGCCGTGATGTGCAGCCGCGACGACTCGGCACGCGGCGGCCGTCGCGGTCGGGCGATCCGTGATCGCGATCGAGAGAGGGAGCTTCCGCAGGGCGTCGGCAATCCGGTCTCCGCCCGGGAGCTGGTCGACGGGATCGAGCTCGAGGACGACGACGCCGCCGACGGTGCCCGCCGAGAGCGCCGCGAGGAAGTCGACGAGGTTGCGGTCGAGGCCGCGGCGGACGAGCGAGGGGTGAGCTGGGTCGAGCGTCGTCCCTTCGTTGCCGAGGAGGCTGTTGAGGAGAGCCACGGCAACCTGCTCGACGAGGTCGTTCGCGCCGCTCACGACGAGGCTCCGGCCCCGCGCGGCGAGGAGCTCGACGAGCAGCGCCTCGGCGCGCGGCTGCGCTTCCGGCGTCCGCGCCGCGCCAGAGGCCGCGAGGGCCTCGTTCACGGCCGCCGCGCCCGGCACCGAGCCGGACGCCGCCGCGACTCGCGAGAGAAGCCACAGGGCGAGCTCCCGGCGCTCGGTCGCCCGCAAGGGCCAGCGCTCGTCGGCGTTCGCACCGGTCAAGGAGACGGAGCCCTCGACCTGCACGTGCCGGAACGGCCGCGCGGCGGCCGCGCGGCGCCGGTCGGCGAGAGCGCGCATCGAGAAGACGGGCTCGGGGCCCGTCCCGACGAGGTCGGCGGCGAGGCAGAGGAGGAGGTCGGCCTTGCCGATGTCGAGGGCCGGAAGGAGTGCGCGGCCCGTGAGGAGCTCCGCGGCCTCCAGCGCCGCCGAGGAGCGGTGAGCGCCGGCGTCGTGCTCGACGAGCGTCCCGCCGTACGGCTCGAGAAAGCGGACGACAGCCTCCCTCATCGTCGGGCTCGTCAGCGTCGGGGCCAGGACGTAAAGAGTTTTTTTCGACGTCCGAATCTCCGCGAGCCGAGCTGCCACCTCTTCGTCGAGGACGGCCCACGAGACCTTCCGGCCGCCGAGCGTCGGCGACTGCAGGCGTCCGGAGTCGTAAAGGTCGCGGATGTCGGCCTGCCCGATGGCGCACAAACCGCCGTGCGAGAGCGGATGGGAAGGCAGCCCCTCGAGCTTCACGGGACGGCCGTCGAGGACGGTCACGAGGAGACCACAGGCCGCCGGGCACGCCGTGCAGGTGCTCGCGTATTTCACGGGCACGCCCGGAGTGATCTCTTCCGGCGGCACGAGATAGGGCAGCGCGTAGCGCACGGGGTCCCTCTTGCAGGCGGCGAGAGAGGCCGCCCCGCCGATGCCGAGGAGCGTCAGAAAACCGCGCCGTGTCGGAGAGTCGTCGGTCGTCGTCATCGAATCCTCAGTGGTGGCAGACATCGCAGTCCGTCAGTCGGTTGGCCCGCGTCATGGGCGCCTGGCCCGGTGGGAAGGCGGCCTCCTCCTGCGGGGTGTTGAGCGCGGCGACACGCTCGAGCTCCTGGGCCTTTGGCCAGCTCCGCCGGTGGCACTCGAGGCACCATCCCATCGTGAGCGGGGCCACCTGCGTCACGCGCCCCATCGACTGGACCTCTCCGTGGCAGGTCTGGCAGGCGACGCCGCGCCTCACGTGAATGCTGTGGTTGAAAAAGGCGAAATCGGGAAGGCGGTGGATTCTCACCCATTCGATCGGCTGTCTCTCGGCGAGGGCCTTTTTCACCTTGAGGATCTCGGGGTGCTCCTTCAGCACCTGGGTGTGGCAGTTCATGCAGATCTGCGCCGGCGGGATCCCGGCATAGCGCCCCCGCTCGGCGCCGAAGTGGCAGTAGAGGCACGGAATCTTCAACGCGCCGGCGTGGACCGCGTGCGAGTAGACGATCGGCTGGTCGGGCGAGTAGCCGACGTTCGTCGGCTCGCAGGCCGCGAGGAGGAGGACGGCCGGGAGCCCCGCGAGGACCGTGCGGAGGCTCATCGGCTGGTCGTGGTCCCTCGCGGACGGTTCCAGATCACGACCTGATTCCGCCGCCAGAGGTAGGGAACGGGTGCGACGAGGGCGTGAACGAGTCGCGTGAAGCTGAACGCCGCGAACAGGACGAAGGCACCCACGACGTGCATCTGCCCGGCGAGCTTCATGTCTGCCATCCGCTGGATGTCGGGCTGGAAGCGGAAGAGCGACCAGAGGTAGGGCACGACCGTCTGCGTGTACCAGGCGCTCCCCCAGCGGAGTCCGAGGGCGACCCACAGGCCCGTCACGATCTGGAACATCAGGAGGACGTAGACGACGATGTCCATGGGAGACGTGACGACGCGGAGCCGGGGCGCGCTTCCGCGGCGCACGATCAGGCCGAGGAGCCCGATGAGCGTCAGGAGCGCGGCGGCGAGCGCCG